>NZ_JAPEOX010000001.1:3048433-3353276 GCF_026340675.1 Streptomyces sp. NBC_01264 | reverse complement strand
CCCTGGGTCGGAAGCCGGCGACGTAGCGTGGACGCCAGAGCCTTGTCGCCCTGTCCAAGGCGCCGCAGGATCCCGGACGCCTCCACCGGGGTGGTGACGTCAAGCCCCCCGGAACTCCAGCGAGGTGACCAAGCCGACGCCTCAAGGACGGCACGGATCCGACGAGAGGTGACCTCGCCACCATTCGCGGTCGACCAGGTACGACCTGCCCCGTCAGCAAAGCTCGTAGTGCCGCTCGCCTGCGCACTGAAGTCAGGGTCCGCCACAACCGAGCCGCCGATGCCGCTTCGGATCTCGACCCCGTGGTACTGACGGGAGACCGGTGCATACGTGTTACTGGCAATGTCCCCCACCTCGACACCCGACGTCGAGTTGAAGATCGATGTCGTACCCCCTGTGGTGACAGTCGACGTGCCGAGCTGTGTCCACGAGCCGGCCAAGGTTGGCGCGGTATAGAACGCGACCGTGTAGCCACCGATGCCGTTGTTGACATCCAGTGTTGCCCGGACAGCCCCGCGCTCTCCGGGGCCGAACGGCAGCGGCAGCGTGGACAGTGCAAAGCTGAAGGCGGTGCCGTCCGCGGACCAACGGAACTCGATCACCCCGTCGTCGCGTATCGCCATCAGCCACGACCGCTGATTCGTTGTGCTGTTGTACTTTCCGAACACGGACCATCCGAACACCCCTGTGCGGCACGCCCACACGCTGGGGGTCAGATCAGCACGGACATCGAGATCACCAGTGATATCTAGGGCGGCAGTGTCGGGGGTGGTAGCGCGCCCACGCACACCGCTGGGGATGACGAGCGCCACGTTCGCACCCCCGTGACTGATCCGAACGGGGGTGTTGCGGCCGAGCTGCCCGAAATAGGGGCTGGTGGGGTTGCGGCTCGAGTACTTGCCATCGGGGTTGAACAGGCTCAGCCCCGCCGTAGCAGGGTCTGTGCGAGTCCCCTCGGACCGCCGGCCCCACCGGTAGCGGATGCCGCCGCCCGCGCGAAGGGCGTCATTCGTGACGGTGGTCCACACCCCACCTATCTGGAGCTCCACACCCGGATCCGGAAAGACCATTACGCCGTCCCCCTTCCGATCACTGACTGAACGTTGCCTCCGCGCAGGCCGATCTCGTACTGCAGCGGGTCGATCAATGCCTCGGCGACCTGGCGGCCGTCGAGCATGACCTGCACGACGATCGGGCCGCCTCCTCCGCCACCGCCGGCCATGCCGGCGGCGATCCGCTTCGAGTCAGGGTTCGACCGGACCCGGGACCCGGGAGCCAGGTCCACCAGCTCAGGTCCCTGCTCGCCGACGAGCGTCATCCGTGATCGTGGCCCACCACCCGCAGCGCCGATGATCCCGCCGTGGGCCTGCGCCTGACCGCCCGGGTGGTTAGACGTGAAGTTTTGATAGATGGTGCGGATATAGACGGTCTTGTCGTGTACCGCGTTCACTGCGGCGTTGGCCCGCCGCATCTTCTCGAGGAGATCGGCGATCTCCGCACGGATAGCCACCTGCTTCGCCGACGGCGCTGCCGCCAGCCGCGCCCGCGCATCCTTAAGTTTCGCCTGCAAATCGCTGATGTCTCCGGTCAGGTATGCCGTCTTGTCCGGCGTAGCAAGGATCTGGGCCGCCAACGCCGCCGCCTGGTCCTTGTTCAGCCCCATCTGCTCAGCGTTCGCAATCAGCTGCTGGCGGCCTCGCTCGTAGATCCCGCTGACAGCTGCCCACGATTCGCCGTTCTCCCGGGCCGCCCCGGCGGCCTCGTCCGTCTTGTCCGCGAGAGCGCTGAGGGAACTTGCGGCTGCGCGGGCCTTCTCGCTATTGAGGTCCAGGACCCCGTTGACCATGTGGAGCTGGCCCTTGTTGTCGGCTGCGGCCTTCGCTGCGGCATCGATCGCAGCCTCGAAGCCGATCATGCCGTCGAGCGCGGACCGGTTGACGTCGTTCAGAGCCTGAATGGACTGACGCAAGCCGTCGGCGGACTGCTTCTGCAGATCGAGCTTTGACTGCACGGCAACGGCCTGCTCTCCGAAGAGGCCCATGGACCGGGCCGCAATCTCTTGATCGGCGGCGAGAGCCGCTACGGCCGCCTGGTACTGCGAGAACATCTCGGTGATCTGCTCGGTCGTCATGCCCGTTGCCCTGAGGGCTTCCTCGAATCGGCTGAACTGGGCCGCCGCCTCGTCCGCGTGTCCACCCTTAGCCAGGGAGGCGAAGGCATCATCGAAGGCCTTGAAGTCGTCCTTCAGCGCACCGAGGCTCTTGGCGCCGTATGCGAGCTCGCTGATCTTCTCCGTCGCTTTATCGATCAGAGGCCCCATAGGCACGAGGCTGGTGAACTTCTTCAACTCGTCAAAGGCGGAGGTTTTCGCGTGCATCTCCTGGACTTTTGCCACGAATCCGTCCATGTCACCGAAAGTCTTCTTGAGCTCTCCGGTGAAATTCCCCGCAGCACCAAGGCTCTTCAGCGACGTAGTGAGCCGGTCCACATCCGGCGGCGCACCCTTGGCCTTCTCGGCAAGTTCGTTGATCCCGATCACGACGGCAGTGAGGACGGCAAGAACAATGGACGCGCGCTGTAGTGCGGTCAGGCTTGCCGTCACGCCAGCGATCGCTGCGGACACGCCGCCGAACCGAGCAGCCCGGATGAAGCCCGATGCGCCCGTCGCCGCCGCGGCCAGCGCAGGGCCCAGCCCCGTCGACACCAGTTGCAGCGCCTTCATCGCGAAAGCCATCTGCAAGAGCACGCTCAGCAGCTCGGTCGGTACAGCATTCACGAGCTTTGCCAGGGCATTGACGATGGTCAGGACACCGACGCCCGTGTCAGCTGCCGCAACCACTACCTTCCCGAGCGCCCGAACCAAGTTGCCGAGCGTCTCAACCACGGCAGGTCCGCTCTCGCGGGCATAGGCCAGGAACTGCCGGAAGCCATCGCTCTGAATGCCACGGCTGACTGCCTGCCCAAAGGCAACCATGCCGTCGATGGCTGCCCGCAGGCTCCGCTGACTGAAGTCTGCCGTCTTCGCTATCAGCTCGTCGAAGCCCTTCGACTGCACCCCTACGGCCAGCAGGTTCATCAGCCGGTCAAACTCAGACGCCGCCGCCTTCACCAGCGGCGTCAGCTTCGGGAAGAGGGCACTCAGGATCCCGAAACCCTTCGTGGCAACAGGGAGCGTGTCGCCGGCGAGGCTCTTCGTCCAGTCCTTGTACGCGTCCTTCATCAGATCCAGAGCTGCAGAAGCCTTCCGGACCTCGGGCGATGCCTTGGAGACCTCCTTCAGCCACGCCTTCTCCGCCTCACCGGCCTGAACTGACGCGCGCCCGCTGTCCTCCACCGCCTCCTTGTACTTCTCATGCGCCTTGCTCAGATCGCCGAGAGACATGATTTGTGGAATCAGCACGGCACCAAAGGCTGCAGCGGCAACACCAACTGCGGCAAAGGCCGGCACCAGAGGGGCCACAGCCGCAGCAACGGGGACCAGGGCGGGAGCGAGAGCGATTGCCGCCATCATCAGGTTCCTCGACCCGTCGGCGGCGCTACCAGACGCCGAGCTCAACGAACCCATCCCGCCGCGGAGGCCTGTCATGCTGCCGCCTACGCGGCGCAGGCTCCCGTTCAAGCCGTCCATGCTGGTGGCCAGCGCGACAGTGCGGGTCCCAAGCGTCTCCATACGTCCGTTAGCGCTGTTCGCCCGGGTCGACATCGTCCGGAGTGAGTTGCCGGCGGCGAACGAATGGTTCCGGAGGTCTTGCATGGCGGTCGCGGTGGCCGCCGCCCGGCCGCGGAGGGTTCGCAGTGCGTTCGACGCTTCCTGCGCTGCCGACTTGAGGACGGTTAGGGCGGCAGCGGCTGCCGACGCTCTCGCCGACAAGTTCGTCAACGCCGTGCTCGCGCTGCCCGCGTTGGTTCGCAGGTTCCGGACAGCCTGAGCAGTCGAGGCGATCTCCGCCGCGTCGCCCGTGAACTCGGCCTCAATACGGACTGGGCTCTCAGCCCGAAGCGCCGAAATCGCGCTCTCGATCGCAGCCACACCAGAAGCCGTGTTGTCGTGGAGATCCACATCCAGACTGGCAACCCCGGCCAGGGATGCTCTCAACGCAGTGACAGCCGTACTCGCCTCGCGAGCCCGAGACTTCAACTGTGCCATGGAAGCGTTGACACCTGCGAGGCCGCCGGCCGTCTGGTTGGAGACACGGACATTGATCTCGATGTCATTGCCCATCGTCGCCTCCTTCCGGCGTCCCACGCTTTTCGATCATCAGGAGTTGGAGGAGCTCGACAGGCTCCTCGTACAGCACGCTCGGCAGGCAGCCGAAGCGCGAACACAGGCTCAGGACCAGACGGGCCCGAGTCAGCTGGCCAGGCTCTGCGACAGGACTTCCATCGGAATCGACGCCTCCAGGGATGACCCGCCAGAGGTCGAGGGCTGCTCCAAAGGGGCCGGAACCCCAGCCATCGCAGTCGTCCAGGCGTTGACGATCGCCAGGTTGAGATCCAAATCCTGCGTCTTGATGCCGTCGAGGGTGGGCGGAACGAGCTGGTCGTCGTCATCCTCAACGTTCCAGGACACCAGTCGGCTTGCCATGATGGTGAGCAGGTTGTTGGTCTCGCCTCCGGCCTCCGCCTCGGCCTTCGCTTCGAACAGGTCCATGTACTGGCCCGTGTTGAGCCCTCGGATAGACACCTGCAGGCCCTCGTGGTCGGTCCCTGCGAAGTCGAGGTTGTAGATCTTGCGCTTCGGCTTGTAGCCCATGGTGAGCCCCCTTGCAGTAGTGGAAGCGGCCTTAGCTCCAGGTCGGGACGGCGCCGTCTGAGAGCACGCCAGGCACGGCAAAGGTCAACTCGCCGGAGTCCGAGCGGGACAGCGGGTAGTCCGTGAAAAGGCACTCGTTAGCGAGCGTCTGACCGGACACGGCGAGGCTCACGGTGCGGGCGACGCTGGTGGACGGCACCGTCTTGAAGACGGCGTGGCTCATGTTCGCGGCGTCGTTGAAGACGCCGTTGAGGGTGATTGAGAAGTCGGCGAGGAGGAGCAGCCGCTCCATCGCGCTCTTGTCGATGCCCGTGATGTCCTGAACAGCTCGCGGGGTCGCGAACTGCAGGTTGGTGATGTCGTTCTTGATCGCCTGCGGGGTGCCCGATGCATCGTCTACCGAGCAAGTCGACCACCCGATGCCTGACTCTTTCGCCATGATTTACGCCTTTCTGTCCGAATTTCTATTACGCGTCCGTGAGCTGCGACTCGTCGGCCCACTTGGCCTCGCTGTCCGCGTTGGAGGCGAGGCAGCCGAACATCTTGCGGACTTGGCTGCGCTCGACCCACTCCATGTGGAACTGAGTGGGGTTCGACAGCGAGTGGCCCGACACAGTGACCTTGACGTCGTGCACGATCACGCCGTCGTCCACCAACTTGCGCAACCGCTCGCTCGGGTTGGTCAGCACGATGGTGAAGCCCTGAGGGCCCAGCACCCTCGTTGTCCAGCGTCGGTCGTGCGGCACCTCGTACACCAGCCGCGGAGTGCTCACATCGAGCACGTCGCAGTCGTCCGTGTAATCCAGCCCATCGATCCACAGCTGCCAGTGCTTCATCCGCGCTTCCGATCCTGGGCAACGGTGGCGAGGGTCTCCGACATGTCCTCGACCCAGTCGGCGGGCCGCTGGTGCTGACGGACTCGCCCGGTGGGGTTGCCTCGCCAGTCGCCATCCCGGACGGCGTAGGCCTCCGGGTTGGTCTTGTGCTCGGCGAAGCAGCGCTGCCCGGAGTCGAACCGGAAGACCGTCAGGCCGCCGGCGTTCCGCAGCTCACGGAACGTCCGGCCCGACTGGGTGCGGATGTACGCGGCCTGCTGGCGGCCGAGCGGCGTGCCCTCGTCGACGGTCGACTCCCAGCCGGACAGCCACGCAGTGCAGCCGACCTGCCGGCAGGCAGCGCGGACGAGGACGTCGGAGATCTGCACGATGCTGTACGTCTGGTAGGCCTGTACGGCGTGCAGCGGCGGGATCCGGTTGATGGCTTGCATGGCACCTCCTAGAAGCTCGTGGCGACTTCGTTGCGGTTGACGGATACGGCGAAGATCGCGTTGGTGAAGGTGCCGGTGGTCACGACACGGAGGTAGCGCTCGACGGTCTGGCTGGACGAGGTGGCGATCCGCTGGCTGGTGATCCCGCTGGCCGCGGTGAAGGCGCCGCCGGTCACGTCGGCGAAGGCGTCACCCACCCCGTCGTCGCTGGACTCCTGGAGCTTTACCGTGACGCTGGTGCCGGTGAAGCTGAAGACGTGCAGGTAGGCCTGAAGGCCGAAGGCCGTCGAGCCGGTGCCGAAGTCGACGCTGCTGCCGTTCGTGGCGGTGGTGTCGGTCCGCTTCCCAGCAGTGAGGTTCGTGCCCCACTCGAGGCCGTAGCCGTTGCCCTGGTTCTGGCCGGCGAAGTTGAATGCTCCGTCGTCGGCGCGAGTGCCGTCGTAGTTGAGCTGCTTGGCTACCAGGTTCGCGGAGGCTCCACCAAGGGCGGTACCGCGGTAGACGCTGAGGATCACATCGGCCGTGGGAAGCGTTGACAGTCGCGCGTGGGCCCGGCCGACCGCCGGGTTGAAGAAGGCGGTGTAGTCGATACGGCCGTCTCGGACGCCACCGATCCGCTCGAATGCCAGCTTGTCGATGCCGGTCACGTCGAGGAGGGTGGGCCCGCCTCCGATGCTGTTGATGGCGCCGATGTCGCCGGACACGTCGTAGCCCGCGATGTACAGGTTGTCACCCAGGCCGCTTTGCTTGCTCATGCCACCTGCTCCCAAAGGTCGTTGACGATGACGGGCAGGGTGATCGTCATCACCCGGAAGATCGCACCGGACTGCTGGATGTAGCCGGCGCGGACGAGGAGCCCCGGACTGTGGGCGCCGAAGATGTCGACCTGCCGAATGAGGCCGTCGAGCGTGAAGTCACCGATGTAGGCCGCGCACAGGTCATCTACGGCCGTGATCAGGTTGGGATCGATGGCATCTGCCGGCTCGGCCTGGACGGGCGTGTAGAGGCGCACGTTGAAGGCCAGGAGCGCGCTGGTCGAGGACAGACCGGAGACCCTCCCAATCGCCTGAACCGTTTCCGTCCACACGGCGGCAGTCAGTCCGAGGCCCGGTGCGTTTGCCGGTTCGTGGCCATTGACCTGCTCGAAGTGACCGGAGGCCATGGCGTGGGAGACGACTCCGTCGAGGATCCCGCTGATGTTGAGGGTCATCAGGTCACCTCACCCTCGGCAGGTACTGCTGCAGGAGACGCTGGGCCATCTCGGGCGCGCGGAGGGCGACGAGGGCCTTGGTCCGGCGCCAGTGAAAGTAGCCAGGGAAACCGGGGCGCGCCCGGTTGCGGGTGCCGACGCCCTCGAGCCAAGGGCCATAGACGACTCCCGAGTCGTGGACGCGAGACACGTCGGCGCTGGCTCGCTCGGTCATGACATTCGACTCGTAGTAGCCGCTGGGGTGTCGGAAGTCCTGTCCGTTCAGGTTGAGGACGTGCTCCTCAGCAAACTCAGAGATCTGCTCGCGCGCATCGTCGGCGTAGGCTGCGAACTCGCGGGCCGCCCGCCCGTCGAACAGGGGCCCGCTGATGGTGATGTCGACGTCGGCCATCAGATCCCCCTCAGTCGGGCTTTGCGGCCGAAGCCGTCGTAGACCGCGGCGCGGAGGGCAGCAAGCCCCCGGACATCGCGCGTGCGTTCGCTGCCTGCCTCGCCGGCTCGGAGCGCGACGGAGTAGCTGGCCTGCTCCAGACCTAGCGTGTTCAGCACCTCGGCAATGGCCAGCGTTCGGACGGGTCCCGGCGGCTCCCACTGGAAGACGTCGTCGCCATTGGTGTGGCTGGCCGCTGTGGTCCCGAGGGCGCCGCGGGTGACGGCAAGAGTGCGGGGGGCATAGATGGTGGCGCCAAGGCTGTGCTCGGCGAGCGTGGACCCGTCCCAGCCCCGCTTGACGATCAGCGAGGTGGGTGACTGGTCGACGATGAGCATCCGTTCCCCGTCGACGAGGATGGTCTCGCCTACGGCGAAGCCGGCGCTGACGCCAGTGAGGACGTCGTCGGAGGCTTTGGCGATGAGCGCTGCGGTGGTGGTCACGAATGTGCTGCGCATCGCCTTGGCAGTGACGGTGAGGCGTTCGGTGCCGATCCGAAGAAGAGAGCCGACGCCGATCAGTGGAGCAGCGGTGACGTCCAGCGTGGTGGCGCTGCTGGTGATGCTGCCGTCGAGGTCGCCGACCAGCTGCTCGTCGTCGCGGTAGCCGTACAGGCCGGTGATGGTGATGTCCCGCTGGTGCGTGTCGCCGCCACCGAAGGCTGCACTGCTGCTGAGGTCCAGCTCGAGACGGTTGTACGGCGGGCCGTAGGCATTGGGCTCGAGGAGGACGTCGGCCAGGGAGATCGTGCTCCCGCCGGAGCTGACGGCGCTGACGGAGATCAGCTCGTTCGCGTCCAGCCACAGCCGCCACGGCGCCGCGCCTTGCGAGTTCGGCCAGTCGAAGGACTTCGTCGCAACGTGCGGGTAGAAGGTGCGGTGGCACAGTGCGTCGATGTTCCGGCTGGCTGCCTCGAGGCCGCGGTCGATCTGCGCGGCGTTGCGGGCGGTCTCCTTGCTGTCGGCGGCCCGCATGACGTCCTCGCGGGTGGCGTACACGATGCCCATGTCAGCTCACCACGTACCAGTTGCCGCCGCTGGGGACGAGCGTGACGGTCTCCCACTGGGCGGTGAGGACTTTGGTGGTGGCGCCGTCGATGGTCTCGGTGCCGGCTCCGTCGATGGTGACGGTGTTGACCGACGCGTCGACCTTCTTGATCGTGTACTGGTTCGGCGTGCTGGCGGCGGAGATCAGCGTGATGGTCACGTTGTCGGCCGTAGCGTCCACGAGCAGAACCTCGTCGATGACGCGAACCGTCGTGCTCGCGGTCACAGCCCGGACGGGGTACGGCGCCTGGCCGTTGATCAGCTTGATGCCGCAGGGGTTACCCACGCTCACGCCTGACTCGGTAAACAGACCAGTCAGGCGGACGACTCCGCGCGCCGCCAGCATGGCCGCTGCACTGCTCCCGGCAATGTTGGGAGTGCCGGATTCGGTGCTCAACTGATTGATGTCGATGATCGGGCCGACGCCACTTGAGCCGGCGCCCATGATGTACAGCTCGTTGGTGCACGCCTCGATGCTGGCGGAGAGCACGAGCATGGCGTGGACGGAGCCCACCGACCCCGCGTAGGTTCCGACCGCGACCAAGCCGGCCCAGCAGTAGAGGGCCATGTAGCGGTCGACGACCGCGTGTTCGGTGATGAACATGGCGTAGGTGTAGCCGCCGCCGATGCTGATGTTCTTGGCGATGACGTTGGCGTTGTTCCCCGGCGCGGGCAGGAGCAGGCCGACGGACAGACCGGTCCCGAAAGTTCCCGGGGAGCTGTAGTCCGTGGACGGGCTGGCCACCGTGCCGAGCGTGCCGATGCCCAGGTTCTCCACGTGGGCGTTCGCGCAGCCGTAGAGGTTCGCGGCCCCGTAGGTCAGCCCAAAGCTGGAGTGCGTGGTCATGATCGTCATGTTGCGGATGACGGGCATGATGTTGCTGTACAGCGCGGAGACGCCGTAGCCAAAGCCCTCGTTGGGGCCGGACAGCACGGCCGGGTTACCGTCGGCGTTGATGTTGGTCGTCTGCGCACCCGTGGAGGCGAACACGCCTGCAGAGATCCAGGCGCTACCGGAGATCTGCGGGACGGTCTGCTCCCAGTGCCGGACCGCCGCGGCCCCGTCGGTCTCGCCGCGGAACTCCAAGATCGGCTTGTTGGCGGCGGTGGAGTACACGCCGAACACAATCTGACCGTTGCCGGACTTGCTGTTGTTGAGCGGCCCGGCGATGAGGTGCGGCTGCGGCGGGGTGTAGACCTGCGCGTAGGTCGCGCCAGCGGCGAGGTAGGCCTCCGCAGCATCTACGGCGTCTTGAATGGCGTCCGTGTTGTCGGTCCCCCAGATGACCAGGGCGCCAGTGACGGTCGTTGCAGCGTTGGCGGCGAGGGTGACCTGGGTGTTGCTCTGCCTGCTGATGATCGTGGTCACGAGGCTGGTCACGCCGTTAGCTGCCGCACCCTTGACGATCACGTACTTGCCGACCGGCTGCGAAGCAGCAGTGAACGGCCCGGAAGCGCAGGTCAGGATGGCGGTGCCGGAGGATATGGCGCCGTCGGTCGCTGTCTTGACGTCGCCGACGGCACCGTAGGAGGCGACATCGAACACCCACGGCGCCGCAGAGGAGAAGCGGGCGTCATCGCCCGCCGCAACCGTGCCGGCTGTGGTGCCGACGTTCATGGTCGCGGCGTCACCGAGTTCCAGGTTGGAGCGGCCAGGCGCGGCCGTGTTCTTCGTGCTCATCAGTCACCTCCTTCCGATGCGGTCGTGCGGGGTCAGGCCTTAGACGTGTCGTCCGTCGGCTCTCCATCCGTCCCATCGGCAGAAGAGGACTCCGTCTGGGCCTTCTTCGAGCGGCTCGCCGTCTTGCGGACAGGCGACCGGGGGGCGGTCTCGCTCGGCTCGGTACTCGGCGGCTCCGTCTCGAAGGATGCTGGAGAGCTGTTCCCAGGAAATGGCGTGCCTCCTTCGTCGTCGGGGGCCGGTGCCGTGCTCGCGGGGGGCTCAACGGCACCGGCTGTCTCGGGGGGCTCGTCGCCCCAGGTAGCGCTGATGCCGTGGGGGCCGGTTACCCCGCCATGGCGGGTGATCTTCGGCATTGCGCCTTCCTCCGTGTAGCTCGTAGACGTGCACTGCGGGCAGCGCGGAGCGCCCACCGAGTAGACGGTGGTGCAGTCCGCGCACACCCAGCCGGCCATCGGTTAGGCCGCCGCTACAGACGCGCCGTCATCGAGCGGGATGTAAGTCATCGACCACTTCACCGAGCCGGTGTTCGACGCCGCGCAGGACAGCTTGATGTTCCCGACCGGGATGACCGTGGCTCGCTGCTGCGCGGTCGTGGCACCCGCGTTGGCGCCGACGAGCGCATCGGAGAAGACGCCCGTGATGCCGTAGAGGCAGCCGGCCTCGTCTGCGGAGATATCGAGGACCGCGCAGATGTCGACGGCCGTGCCCGTGGTCGGAGTGCTGACCAGCTTGGTGTTGTTGGCCTGGGTCTGGATGACCGTGGTGACCTCGCCGACGATCGACGTCAGCAGGATCCGGCCGCCGGTCACCGCGAACAGGTTGCCGGTCGTGGTCTGCGGGAGGGCGGCGGTGGCCCGGTCGACCTTCGTGCCGAGGCCGATCATCCGCAGCTGCGAGCCCTGGATCAGAACGCTCATGAGGTCACCGACCGCAGGTTCTCCGGCTTGCGCTGGACGGTCAGGTCGCGGGGCAGGACCAGGAACGACCCGGAGGCGTGCGAGACCGTGATGTGGGTGTACGTGTCGGACAGCTGGGAGCCCTCGACCTCAAAGGCGAGGAGACCGCCAGTGCCCGCCGTGACAGTGGCTGCGGCGGCCTGGGTCACCTTGGTCCAGACGCCGGAGGCCTGCCGGTAGTACTTCGTGACGCAGGCCAGGTTCTGCGCGCCGGTACCGGCCGAGTCTTGCGCTTCCTGGAGGGTGGCGGCGCCGGAGGTGGCGCCGATCAGGAAAATCGTGGCGCCGCCCGCGTCCTTGAGTCCGAACGGGGTGGCCGCGGTGGTGGCGCTGGTGGCTGCGTTGAACAGCCGGCCGAGGGCGTCCATGGTGTGCCTTCCTGGTGGGGGTTGATTGCCACTTCGGAGCGAGCCGGGGCGGGGGTGTCAGTGCCCGCCCCAACCGGCTACGTCATGCGCGGGTTGCGACCTTGACGAACGGGGACAGGGTGTTGGAGCCCTTGCGCGGGGTGATCGCGGACTTGATCCAGGGGGTGCCGTCGACGCGCTCGATGACGCGCATGGCGGTCTTGTCGTTGCCGAACTTGTACTCGGTCGACGTGCTCATCTGCATGGCCTGGCGGTCACCGATGAGGTAGTAGCCGAAGTCGACGAAGTTGATGTCGCCGACCGTGCCCACGGTGCTGACCTTCTCGGTGAAGATCACTGGGCGGCCGAGGATCGTCATCGGCGGGGCGCCGGCGCCGTCACCGTTGCCGACCCAGACGGCGGACCCGCCGGTGCCCACGGAGAGCGCCATCGTGGCGAGCTCGGGGAACGTGTCGATGTGGGCGACCCACACTGCCCGGCCGATCGACGCGGGCAGCATCCGGGAGTACGCCTTGACGATGTTCTCCCAGAGGATGGTGGCCGCGCTCTGCCCGGACTCCTTCGCGACAGACACCGCAGCAGCGGCGTTGAGGAAGCCGGTCGGCTGACCGACGCCGTTGCCCTCTATGAACGCGATGTCCTCGAACCAGGCCAGGGCCTCGGGGTACGACTGCGACATGAACTGCTGAAGCGTGGCGAGGGAGTCCTGGAACAGCTCGTTCGGGATCTCCGAGTAGAGCGTCAGCTTCTTCGCCTGCAGCTCGATCCGGCCGAACGTGGGGCTGGAGTCGGTGAGGGTGCCACCCTCCTCGGTCCAGTAGCCGAGGATGCCGCCGTGGACCGTCGACGCGTTCGATGTGGTGTCGACCATCGGGTACGGCACCATCAGCGTCTCCATCGGGACGACGCGGGCGCGGGACCGGACGAGCGACTGCTCGAGGGAGACCTGCAGAAGCTCGGAGCGGAGCGTCTCCGGGATCAGGAAGCCGCCGTCGGAGGGGACGGTCGACCCGAACGAGTTCTGGATCTTCGCGAGTTCGGCCCGCGCCGTGAACGCTTCCTGGGTCTTCGCACCATCCCAGACCGCGGTCATGTACGAGGTCCAGTCGGAGAACGACTTGTCGAGCTTTGCCCCGGGGGCCTTCGCGTTGTAGTGCTTGGACCGGGCGGCGGGCTGACCGTCGGGGGTCAGGTTGAGCCGGTTGATGTTCTCGATCTGGTCCGTGCGGAGGTGCTCGGCGAACGCCTTCTGCGTCTCCTCGCGGACCTGCTGGGCGATCGAGTCGTCCGAGCGGGCCTGGTTCTTCGCGTACTCGAGGATGTAGTTCTGAAGCGTCTCGGGAGACTTAACGATCTCCCGGAGGCTGGCAGTGTCGCCGAGGGCCTCGGTCAGTTCGTCCGCGGTGCGCGCGACGGTGGTCATGGTGCCTCCTTCAGGCGGGGGTACTCGTCGCCGCGCTGGACGACGTCAGGTGTGCGACGAGGCCAGCCCACGGATCGGGGGCAGGCTGGGTGAGGTGTGCGGTCAGGGAGTCCCAGCAGTCCGGTTCGGGCTCAGGGTCGGGTGTGGGCTCCTCGATGACCGGGGCCTCGTTGGTGAGTGGCGCCTCGACCTTGGGCTCCGTGACCGGCTCAGCCGCGGGGGTCGCGTTGATGAGGGGGGCGGGCGCTGCGGCGCGGCCGGCGTAGTTGAAGACGCTGAGGTCCCACTGGGCGGTGACCTGCTCATCGGCCTGCTCGCCCTTGCGGGGCAGCGTCTCGACCTCGTCGGCTAGTCCAGAGGCGACAGCCTCGTCGGCGTTGAACCAGGTCTCGGCGAGCATGCGTTCGCGCCACTGCTCGGGCGTGCCGCCGGCGCGCTCCGCATAGATCGCGGCAATGTTGGCCGACTGCCGGTCGAGGAGCTCGGCCATCTGCTGCATCTCGGCTGCGTTGCCCATACAAAGTCCGGCGCCTTCGTGCACCATCATCTGCGAGCCGGACAGCATGACGATCCGGTCGCCTGCCTGCGCGATGACGGAGGCGATGGATGCGGCGAGGGCGGACACCCGGATGGTGACGTTCGCGGGGTGGGAGCGGAGCGCGTTGTAGATCGCGATGCCCTCGAAGATCTCCCCGCCGGGAGAGCTGAGGTTCACCGTGATTTCGCTGGCGTTGACCTGGGCGAGCTCGCGCTGGAAGTTGGCGGCGTTGACGCCCCAGAAGCCGATCTCGTCGAAAATGTCGACGGTCACGGCGCCCGCGTTGTTGGTGATGCGGTACCAGTCTCGGCGCTCCGCGATCGACGCCTTCAGGTCCACGCCAGGCCTGACAACGTTGTCAGCCTCTGCCGATCCACGGAGTGCGCCAGCAAGGAGCTCCCGAGTGGCGCCCTGCGACAGGGTCGACATGTTGAACAGACGGCGCGGGAGAGGCCCCAGCCTGCGCACGACGGACTCCGCAACTCCCCACGAGCTACGACTCATGATGCACCATCCCCCTCAGGAGGCGTCCAGCCCATCAAAACGAGGAGCTTGTGGGTCTCGCCCGGAACGACAAGCCGCGGGTTCTCGACCTCGGTCGAGAGGTCGTGAAGGATCACGTCGAGGACAGCGGTCGGAACCACGTCGTGCGCAACCCGAAGGGTCACCCCCTTCAGTGCCCGCTCGATGTTCTGGCCATCGAGCTGCACTTCGGTGCCACCTGGCAGGCCGCTCCCGCTGATGCGCAGCGAGCTTGACCCGCGCCCGTCCTTGCTCATTCGTCGTCCCCCTTGTCGGCCTTGCCGCGCTTGACGACCTTGCACCGGCAGTCATTGCCGAACTTCGTGCCCTCGCAGTGGATGTAGCCGGCGCCGCCCGGGTAGTCCCGGTAGGCTGCGGCCCGGTTGCGGTACGTCTGGCCGTTGTTGTCACGGCAGGGTTCGCAGGTGTTGTCGTCGTCCTCGGAGACGGCCACCCACTTCTGTGCGGCCTGCACGTCCGGGATGCTGAGCAGCGCGGCCATCTCAGGGCCCAGCGGTAGACCATTCGCTGGACCGGCAGGCGCCTTCGGATCGGTGGCCGGCGTGTCCGGCAGGTCGAAGCCGAGCATCGGCAGGATGAGCGGCGACAGCAGCGGCGCCCCGATGACCAGCTTGATGAGCAGCTCACGGTCCTGGTCGGCGCCCGGCTGGCCGAAGGCAATCTCCGGGAGGTCGAGGGCTGCCAGGACTTCGGGCCCGTAGGCGCCAGCCTCGATGAGCTCGCGGGCGGCGGCAGCCTTCGCGGTCAGCTCACGGGCGGCTAGCTCGCGGTCCTCGGCGACGGGGCTCTCGTAGTCGAACTCGAGGCCCTGGCCGGTGGTGCCGAAGAGCGGCAGCAGGTCGTGGTTGAGTGCGGCCTTGATGCGTTCGAGGCGGGGTACGGTCAGCATCTCTGCGAACCAGGTGCTCGAGGCTTCGGCGGTGGCGCGGTTGACGTCGGCGACCTCGCCGAGCGCGAAGGCGGGGATGCCGAATGCCTCGCGGATCACGTCGCGGGAGACGGACCGCAGCTCGGCGAACTGCATGTCCCGCTGCGTGTACTTCCGATCGATCCACTTGCCGTGCTCGAGGATGGCGACCCTGTGCGCGTTGGCGACGCCGCGATGCTGCTCGTTCCAGCGGTCACGCAGCTGATCGAAGTCCGGGTCAGACAGGGCCTGCGGCACCTCAATGATCCCGCCGGGCTCGGCCGAGTTGAGGAAGAAGTTCTTGTTCCACTCGGCCGAGTACTTCGTGGCGTCGAGGTCCGTGAGGATCGACTGGACCGGGCCCATGCCGCGGTACGGGTCGAGGGGGTTGGGCATGCGGAGCTGGATGACTTGGTCCAGCTCGAGGGCTATCTGCTGCCCGTCTGGGCCGGTGTACATGTACCCGCTGAGGTAGGTGTCCGGGTCCGGGACCGGGGTGATCCGGTCGGGACGGACGGGCCACAGCTCGAGCGGTATCGGGGAGGCCTTGTGCCGGCCGATCACCCACCAGCCTTCGCCGGTCAGGTCCACATGCTGCTGGACGACCTCGACGAACTCCTGCCGCGGCATGAAGGGGTTGGGCTTGTTCCACAGGTCGAGGGCCGCATGGGAGGTGACCTCAGTGCGGTCCTCGTCTCGGCCGGACTTCGCCTTGCGCCAGAGCTTCCACCGCACCTGGGAGGTGGCGTTGGACGTCCGGTTGACGATGGAGAACAACGTCCCAACGGAGCCCATCGCGGCCATCTGGGCCTGCGCGTCACGCCGGCCGCCGAGGCCGAACGCGAAGGACTGGGCGCGGCTCGAGAAGGGGACGGGCGGGGCGGCAGGGCTGGTGGCGCGGTTGAGGATGGCGCCGAGCATTGTCCTGCCCATGGCCACCTCCTAGCGCTACGCCTCGGGGCCGCCGTAGTGACGCCACTCGAGGAGCCAAGCCCCCAGCCCAGCGGCAACCCAGCCCGCTGGTTCATAGGCCATGCCTATGCCAATTGCCACAAGCATAGTTCCAGTCAATGACAAAGCGGAAGGTAGGACTTTATTCAGAAGCCCCAGGACCGTCATGCGCTTCACAGCCACCTCACCCGAGTCCGGCCAACGAGGTCTCGCTGGGCCACCATGTACCGCAGTGCATCCATGCCGTGGTCGTTCTCTTTCAGCGGCTCTTCCTTCAGGGAGCCGCCGGGCTTCACGCCCCACACGTAGCCGGTGATCTCCTCTTCGGTGCAGGTGGGCTTCTTGGCGGCCTCTAGGTCCGGGTCTCGCTCGACCAGCGCACCTTGCACCAGGAACAGGCGTGGCTTGCCGTCCTCTTGGACCTTGAACCGTGACTGGGCCGCCTGGATCCCGTCCGAGACACCCTTCTTCGCAGCCCACGTACCCATGCCGAGATGCTTCTCGAGGGTGGCCCGGTCTTCGGCGTCGTGGTCGCAGATCACGGCCCGCGGGTGGGGCTCAGTCCAGTTGCCTTCGTCGTCAGTGACCAGCCGCAGGATCTGGCGGGCGTGGTCTTCGACGAGGCGCTTCGTGCGGTAGATCTCGCGGTACAGGTACAGCCGGCCGTCTGGGTCCTCAGCCCACCACTGGGCACAGAACGGGTTGGTGAAGCCGAAGTCGATGACGAGCCAGCGCATCCAAGCCTTGGGGATTTCGAACGGGGCGATGAGGTGGAGAGCGTCGTCCCAGCCTTCGTAGATGAGGCCTTCGGCTGCTGCCCAGATGCCGTCTCGGTATCGGAGCCGGCGGACGCCGGTGAGGGCGTCGAGCTTGGCCATGTAGTCGGCACCCTTGGTGGTGAGGCTTCCGTCGGCGCTGATGTAGGCAGGGTTGTCGACGTGGCGGGAGTGGAGCATGAGCATGCTGCCGCGGTCGGATCGCTGCTTGATCCAGTGCGTCGGCCGGTCGGGGTTGCAAGCGGCAATCTGCTGCTGCCAGGCAAGGACGCCGTTACGGAGGCGGGTGCCGAGCGTCTCCCAGTCCGTCTCGGTCAGCTCGGTCGCCTCATCGGCGAACACCAGGTCGTACTCGGAGGAGAGCACCTTCTCGGGCTTGTCCATGCCGCCGACGACGATGACGCTGCCGTTCTCGTACCGGTAGCAGGCCGCCTCGCGGGGCGAGCCGCCGAACCAGCGGAGCAGGCCGGCCTCGAGGGCATGCTTGGCGACCTTCTTCTCGAACGTCACGAGTGTGGTGGCGCCGAGGCTGACGGCGGTCTTGCGGACGATCAGGCAGCGGATACCAGGGTTGTTCAACGCGGCAAGGTGGACGCGGAAGAGGCAGGCCAACGATTTGCCGGTGCCTGCCGGGCCAGCCATGGCGACCTCGGACTTGCGGGTCTGGAACAGGGTGCGGGCGGCACCGCGCGGCTCGTACCGGACGACCGTGTCGACCGCCGCTTCGGTCATCAGGCGAGGTCCGTGCTGTCGATGCCGACGATCTCGTAGCGGACGCCGCCGGAGATGTTGACCTTCTTCTCGGCGTCGAGGCCGTAGAGCTTGCGGAAGGATTCGCGGAGCATGCGCATCTCGCGGATGGCGGCGAGGCGGGGGCCGTCGTCGAGGATGGGGTTGCCGGCGTCGTCCTTCATGACCTTGCCCTGGGAGATGGCGACGTGTTCCTTCTCGAGGATCTCGAGGGCGGCGACGTATAGGGCGTCGAGCTGCTGCATCTCGACGGAGATCAGGTTCTCGACCGGTTCCTTGAGGACGCGTTTCTTCGCGAGCTGGAGTTGGCGCCAGACGTGGCTACGGTCGTAGTAGCCGAGCTCTTCGGCGATGGCTGGGTAGGACCAGCCTTGGGCCCGCAGCTCGGCGGCTTTGGCGTCGCGTTCGGCTGCGCTGAGCGTGTACTCGAACTTGTGGTTGCCGTCTCGAGGCTGATCGCTTCCCATGATTGGCCCCCTTCCTGACGCCATGGTGGCATGGAGGGCAGGCAATTGGCCCGCCTCTGGGTGGGGAATGGCGGGCCAGTGGTGGGCCAATCAGGCGGCGAGGATGTTGGCGCGGATGGCGACGAAGCGGGCGGCGCGGGGGTTGTAGGCGGTGATGAGGGTGAGGAACTGGCGGTCGGTGTAGCGGGTGCAGGGCCGCTTGGGGGCTCGCTTGGGGAGCTTTCCGGTGGAGGTCTTGCAGGTGAGGGAACGCTGTCCGGTTACGCCGAGGGCCTTGGCTTTGCCGCGGAGGGCGCCGGCGACGCAGTTGGCGTCGGAGGGGTTGGCGCCGCGGGTGAGGAGGTGGCTGGCGAGGGTGTGGGGGCGGCGGGCGTCTCGGTTGGCGCGGGTGCGCTGGCGGAGGGTCTGGCGGGCGGTACGGGCCTTGGCGTTCATCGGGGTCCCCTCGTTGCGATTCCTTGTAGCCACACAGTATTGGTAACCGTGTAGCCACGCAAGGGGTTGCGGGGAATTATCCCTGTGGGAACATGACTTCATGACCGAGCCTCAAGCCGACCACACCTTCATCACCCGATTCCGCATCCCCCGCCGCATGTGGGACGCATACGGCACCGTCACCGAACGCCTCGGGACGGATCGGAGCAGCGACCTCGTCGACCACGTCCGCGCCTCCATCCGCAAGCACGGCACTGCACAGGAGATCGCTGAACTCGAAGCCGCCGAGCGGGAGCTGACCGAACGTCGCTCACGCAAGGGTGGCCGCCCCAGCAAGGAGGGGTCATGATCGCCGACCTCGTGCAGTTCCTCCGCGCCCGCCTCGACGAGGACGAGGAAGCAGCGCAGAAGGCTGCCGCGCTGTGCGGCTGTCATCCGGCCGCTCCGTCTTGGGAGTTCCGGGATGGCGACGAAGAGGAAGACGGGCGGATCATCACTGTGGGCGATCCGCACCCCATCCTGTTTGGGAAGCGGCGGCGCCTGGCCCGGCGTTGGAACGGGTCATATGACGGCCTGTTCGCTGCTCAGCACATCGTCCGCCATGATCCGGCGCGCGTCCTCGCCGAGGTCGACGCCAAGCGGCGGATCCTCCTCCTACACAACATCCCCGCAGTCGTCTCCCCCAAGATGGCCGCCTTCGGCCTCCGCAAGGGGGAAGCGCCGGAAGATGACCGCCGGTGCGCCGGGTGCGGCCTTTACAGCGACGACGAACCGATCGTTCCGGACGTCAGCCAGTGCCCGATCCTCCGCGCGCTAGCACTTCCCTACGCTGACCATCCGGACTACCGGCCGGAGTGGACGCCCGATCCGGCGAACCCCTCCTGATCCGTAACGCCGAGACCCCCAAGCCCGGCATGATGCCCGCATGGGGGTCTCTGACGTTTCGTACATGATCCGCGCCGGTTCCGAGCAGGCGTGCCGCCTCGAGCTGGACCGCATCTGTGAACTCCTCGGCGCGGTGCCGACGATCCTGCCCACCGACCGGCATGGCGCCGGCTGGATCGCGCGCGCCGTACCAACGCCGAAGGCCCCCGCGGGTGGCGAGGGCCTGGCCGAGCGGTAGCTAGTCTTCGCAGTCGCAGTTGTCGTCAAGCTGCTGGCAGTCGGGGCAACGGGGGCAGTCACATCCACACGGGTGCAGCTCCAAACAGCTGCAATGGCACATGTTCTCGCCGCACCGGTCGTCTTCACCGGTCGACGGCTCGGCGGTCTCCTCGATGACGTTCTGCTCGGTCATGCGCGTCTCCTTGGGTTGGGTTGAGTGTGGCAGTGGGGTCTGTCAGCCGCCGAGTATCCGCAGCACGGGCGCCGGACCGTGCTGGTTGTCGTTCCACTGGCCGACCGAGAGGACGTCGGGGACCTGGGCGCGGATCCGGTCGAGTATCAGCCCCTCGGCAGAGTCCTCGAGGCGCCGGTTCCCGCCGGCTGCTGCCCGGATGGCGCCGATGAGGCAGTACCCGGTCTCGGCGCGGCCGACGTACTGGCGGATCCAGCCGTAGGCGGAGATCAGGTGGCGGGCCGCGGCCAGGACGTCGGCGACGGTGGTCGGCTGGACTGCGGGGGCTGTGACCGGGAGCGGGTCGACGAGGATCTCGGGGATCTCGATGTGGGCGGTACGGATGACGTACTGGACGCTGGCGCCGTCGAGGCGGTGGTCCATGGCCAGCTGAGACAGGGCGAGGCGCCCGTCGAGGGTGAGGGCGGGGCCCGCCGCCGGTGCGTCGAGGACCAGCGCCTCGACAGCGGGCGCGTCCATCAGACGACCTGTTCCGCGATCTGCGGCACCGGCGAGGGTGCGGCGGGCAGCGGCTGCGACGGCTGCAGCGCCGCCTCTTCGGTCACCTGCGCGTACCAGGCTCCGCCGACGGACTGTCCGCCGTGCTTCTTGGTCTCGTGGTTGCGGAGCGCCTTCGTGGCGAGCTTGGCGTCGCGGTAGCGGGGCTTCTCTTTGCTGCCGCAGGGGCAGGTCCAGCCGATGAGTCCGGTGGATCGGTCGGTGCCGAACCGGGAGGCTATGGCGACCTTGAGGCGGGACACCTTCTGCGTCTTGGGCTTGGCGGGGCAGGGCTTGGATCCGGTGAAGGATCCGTCCTTGCCCTTGGTGAAGATCTGCCCGTTGCCGTTGCAGGTGGGGCAGCCTTCGTGGGTGATGCGGAGGATCGCGGCGTCCTTCCGGGACACGGTGGTGGCCATGTACTCCTGGGCGTGGGTCGCGAGCCGAATGGCCATCCAGACGCCCGCTCGGTCGACGAGGCTGCCGCCCTTGGGGGTGCGGGCGATGGGCTTGCGGGCGCCGAGCTTCTTGCGGCGTGCGGTGGTCCGCTTGCGGTTGGTGGGCTTCTTCGGGGTGGTCTTGGTGGGCATGATCGCTCCCCCTCGTCGGAACGGTACGAATGCGGATCAATGGGGTGGCGCAGGCCCGGCGTGACCCCGGCGGGAGCCCGGCAGACACCCGGCGACCTGCGCCGATGCCTTGAACTCCCGCCGGGTGTCTGCCGGGTCTACGCCGGGGTGCTGCCGGGGTCCTGCCGGGTCTTCGCCGGGTCCAGGAGGCCCGCGGCGGCCTTCTCGACGGGGGCTCGGTGCCAGCCGCGGAGGTGCTTGCCTTCGACGCAGTCCTCCCGGCCGGCCTTCGCTTCCGGTGCGTGCTTGCGGAGCCGGTTGCCGAGGGCGGTGGCGTCCACGTCGTCGATGCCGGCAGCGATCAGGGCGGGCAGGAGCGTCTCGTTGGTGGCGAGGTAGTCGCGCCCCGCCGAGTCGAATGCCTGCAGGAGGGTAAGGATCAGCGCGGCGTCGGGGTGGCCGGACTGGGCCAGCCGGCCGGTGAGGCTTCCTCGCTGTCCGGTGCGGGAGAGCTTGGCGCCGGCCTTGAGGAGGGTGTCGGTGTCCATGGCGGGCATGCCGGCGGTCAGACGGTCGGCGACGGCGGTGGTGACCTGGTCGCGGCTGTACTTGTTGAACTGGTATCGGATGGCTCGGTTGAAGGGCCCGCCCATGATCATGGCTTGGCCTGCGTCGTTGGCGACGGGGCCGACGGCGGGCTTCATGCGGTCGGGGCGCCAGCCCTGGGCTCCGGCTCCCGGACCGAAGGCGATCTTGATGTCTTCGAAGCGGCAGGCCATCAGGATCCGGTAGGCGATGATCAGGGCGACAGCGTCGCCGAGGGCATCGGCGGTCGCTTCCTGACCGGCCATGATCAGGTAGATGCCGTACTGGCGTCCGGTCCGCAGGATCTTGATGGCCAGGTCCTTGCCGCGGGGGCTGAGCTGGATGAACTCGTCGATGTTGATGTACAGGTTGGGGTGCTTCTCGCTGGCGTGCCAGCGGTCGCCCATGCGAAGCGTGGCCATGAGGTGGCGGCGGGCGGAGACGTAGGACAGCGCCTCCTGCAGGGCTTCCTCGCACTCTTCCGGGGTCCGGGCGCGGCGGGCCATCAGGTCGCCGAAGATGTCCAGCCCACCCTTGATCGGGTCCAGGTCCCAGACGACCGCATCACGGCAGGCGGTCAGTGCCTCGTTGACCGTGTAGAGCGCGCCGAGGGTCTTGCCTGCTCCCATGGCGCCGATGACGAGGGCGCAGAACCCGTCGAGGGTGAGCTCGAACAGGCCGCCGTCCATGGCCCGTCCCATGGTGATGACGTCATGGACGGACAGGGACCGCGGTGCGTGGATGGCCGGGTTAGGCATGTCGGCGAACGGGTTCTGCTGGACGAGGCGGACGACGATGCGGGACTTGTCCCTGGTGTCGGGCTCGATCATGAACCCGCCGTCGGGGAGGCCCATGTGGGATTCCATCTGGTCGGCGGCTGCCTGCACCTTGCCGGGCGTGCTGCCCTTGAGGACGACCTCGATCTCCCAGCCCCAGGGGTGGCGGGCGATCGTCTTCACGTCGCGGTAGTCGGCGCCCTCGGCGTACAGAGCGCGCGCCAGGCAGTCGGCCGCCTGGCCGCCAGAGGTCACCCAGGCGATCGGGTACGGGTCCTCGTTCTCAGGGTTGTCCATGTCGGCAATGACCTTTCCGGGGGCGATGTCCGGGGCTGTGAGTCGGTAGCGCCCGTAGGCGGCTATGGCGGTGACCGCAGCGGCCGCTTCGAGGCCGGGGAGGATGGGCCAGGACGAGGCAGCGGGGATGTCGGCCCAGGCGGTGATGGCCCACCAGCCGAGGAGGTCGATGATCGGGGTGGCCAGCGCGGTCCAGCCGAGGAACTTCCAGCGGGAGAGTCGGGTCTGCTTGACCTTGGTCCAGTCGGTCCCCGACTTCATGCCGCCCAGGACTTCTTGGTGATCGTGAGCCCGCAGGTATCGCCAGCCGAGGACGCAGCCCGCCTTGAAGCCGGCGCCGAACCAGACCGACCCGACCCAGGTGGCGCGGGCGGTGATCCCGATGGCCTTGCCGGTGACGGCTGCGGCGACCATCGCGGCGCCGCCAGCCTTGCGAAGGACGGGCGGGTAGGAGGGGCGGACTTCGAGGACGCCGGGCGCAATGTCGTCCTCGTCGTCGGCCGGCTGCGGGGTAACGACCTGGCCGGGGATGACCTTCGACATGTCCCAGTCGATGGGGGTGGTGTCGATGCTCACGACTGCTCCTCGGCGGCGGAGTTGGACTGGCGCTTGGCGTCGGCTGCGAGTGCCCGCGCGACGGGGTGGAACTTCGGGGTGTCGTTGCGTGTGCGGCGCGGGGGGACGGGCCTGTATGAGGAGGGCCCGCGGGGTGCCTTCACTTGGATCGCACGCTGGCCTTTTGTGACCTTGACGGGCTTCTCGCCTGGGGCCTCGGAGCGGGCCGAAAGCACGCGCTTCTCAGCCACATGCCGGGCCCTGATGATCTCCACGCTGTCGCCCGGGTCGGTGCCTTCGATGTCGTTGTGTGCGCGGTTCCAGATGGTGTCGGTGACGGTCGTCTCGCCAAGTGCCGCGGCCAGCTTGAGGGCGTGGGTCCAGACCTCGGGGAAGTTGTCCTCACGGTCCTTCGCGATCTGCTCGGCCGCTGCGGCGGCTGCCTCCGCTACGGCTTCGGCTTCGGCTGCCTGAGCGGCCGCACGGTCCGCCTCGCGCTTGGCCTGCTTGGTCTCTGCCCTGCGCTGCGCCCAGCGCTCCCGCAACGTCCGCTTGCCGTCGCGCTGCCGGATCCGGCCGTGCTCGTGGAGATCCCAGACGCCAGGGCCCGCGATAGAGGCGACCGCCGTGGCGAAGGCCGTGACGGTGTCGAAGGCGGTGAGGCCGTGGCCGAGGTTCACCGCTGCGGCGCCGGCTGCAATGAGCCAGGCGATCAGCCGGTAGTGCCAGTGAGGTCGGTGGTCGGTCACCGCAGCTGCCGCACCCTTGAGGACGACCCACGCTCCCGCTTCGAGAACGATCGGGACGCCGCCGAGGTACGGGCGCTCGTCGGTGTAGAACGCGGACATCTGCACCGGCAGGGCGACCAGGCCGCAGATGATGGCGAACCCGATAGCGGCCCGCTTCCAGGATTGGGCCGAGCTGTCCCGGGCTTCCTGCTCCACCTCTGCCGTGATGTCGGCCTCTTCCGCGGCCTTCGCCTCGGCTTCGGCCGCGCGCTGGGTCTCGGCGCGCTTCCGCTCCAGCTCCGCCATGCGGACCCGGTGCGCGGCCTCGTCGGCTTCATCGCGGCGGGCGGCACGCACGTTGGCGAGACGCTGCTTCTCGGCTTCCTCCGTGGCCCTGATGATCTCGACCTGCGCGGCGGCTTCGGCTTCGATCCGCGCCGCCTCTGCTGCGGCTTCGGCCTTCGTGCGGATCGCTTCGGCCTCGGCCAGCGCGATCGGGTCGAACCGCGGCTCGAAGGGGTCGGCGGTCCGGCCGTTGACGTGGTCGAGGGAGGCGGTCATGACGGCTGTCCTTCCTTGGTGGTGCGGTCCCAGCCCTTGTGGAACTCGCGGACGAACTCTTCGGTCAGGTGGGCGCCGAGGCTGGCGCCGATGGAGGGCAGTCCGGTCCGGATGCTGATCTCCAGCTCGGTGCGGACTGCCCATGTGGCGAGGACGTTGACGATGGGGCGGAGGCTGCGGATCACGAGGACCAACAGCCCCAGGAGGAGGAGGACGGCGCCGATGAGGAGACGGGTCGTGCACACCCGGACCCATCGGCCGGCTCGACGCCAGCGCGACGGCTGCGCGGTGATCAGGTAGGCGTGCACGGTGGCCTCCGGTCAGTGCTCGCCGGGGCAGCCGCAGTGTTCGTCACACGGCTTCCAGTCCCGGTTGAACAGGACGATGCTCGCGAGGTTGGCGACCTTGAAGCCGAGGTTGCCGCCGGCCTGGTCTCCGGCCTTGATCAGGGCCCGGCTCGCCCGGTCGGCCACAGACGGCTTCCGGGTGCGCTCGCTGCGCATCACGCGGCCTCGAGGTAGCTGTGCCGGAACTCGGCGACCTGGATACGGGCCTCGATGAGCGCGGTCACCGGGTCGATGGTGTCGGTCTGCGTCTCACGCTCGGCGAGGGCGAGGGTGTACTCGTCGGGCGTCTCGATCAGGGGGGAGCTGGGCATGACGGTGGTCCTTCCGGTGGTCAGGCGGGGTGGGGTTAGCGGAGCTTGTCGGCAGCGGCGCGGAACTCGTCGTTCGTGGCGCCCTCGGCCTGGGCGCCCTGGAGCATGGCGTGCGCGGTCTGCAGGTTCTGCATGCTCGGGTTCTCGATGGCGTACCGGGCGGCCTCGGCGGCGATCTCGGCAGCGGTGGGATTCGACATGACGGTGCTCCTCGGTTGGTCGTGCCGGGAGGGTGGGGTCTAGCGGTTGGTCAGGAGCTGCGCGCTGGTCGCGGAGCCGAGCTGGTCACGCTGGGCGCCAGCGGACTCGGCACGCTGGGACTCGGCGGCGGCGTACTCGGCGCGGCAGTCCTGGGCGGTGGCCGGCTGATCGATGACGCTGTGGCCCGACTGGGCGGAGGCGGCCATCACTTCGCCGCTGCGGTCAGCTCGTCGATGACCCGCAGCAGGGCCTCGACCGTGCACTCGAGGGCACCGAGCGTCCGCCAGATTTCGCTGTCGCTGGCCGCGCCGGTCATGGCCCGAGAAGCCTCCAAGGCCTCGCGCGCCGTCTTCGTGGTGGCCTCGCGGTTGATCCGGCTCACGTTCATGACGTCATCGCCGGGCGGCGGACGTGGGAGGCGGCAGCGTGCGCAGCCTGGTCGGCGGCGGACTGCTGCGGCTGCTCGATGAGCCACGGCTGACCGGTGCGCTTGATCCCCGCGGCGACGAGACGTCGGTCCGGGGTGCTGTCATTACTGCGCATAGCGCAAGTACGATTCGTCATGTCTGGTCCCCTGGTGATGTCAGTGGTCCGGGCGTTGCGGTCTCGGCGTGTCACCGCCAAGCCCGTGGAGGCGGGGTCTGGTGTGTCACCACCAGGCCCCGTCGTTGTTTCCTCACCTTGCCGCTGTGTCACCAGCGGTGCCGGGTTGGTTACGAGAAAGACGCTACGCCAGAGCTGGCGCTTTGACAAGTACTCTGAGAAAGTGGGGCCATGTCGGCTGAAAATGGAGGGGGCGGAATCCCCGAACTCGTGACCTTTACTGAGATCGCCAAGCGTCTCAACGCTAGCGACTTCATGCCCCGGACGATCACACGCCAGGGCGTTCGCCACATCGCAGATACCGATCCCGACTGGCCCGTCCAGCCGGACCATTGGCTGAAGATCGGCAACGCGTGGGCTATGCCCTGGGCGCCCATCGAAGAGTTCTTTCGGAACCGCACGCGCCGCGGTCGGGGTGCCGCCAAGCCGCCGACTGGCACCTAGCGACAGCACGAAGCCCCCTCCTTGAGGAGGGGGCTTCCGCAGTTCAATCGGTAGGGTGCGGGCTCAACAGCGCTTCACGCGCCTTTCGATTCACTTCCTGCTGAGCGTAGAAGTAGGCGTCGAAGAAGTCGCCGTACTCAAGGCTCATGCACTCGGCTGGCCGCGGGTCGGATTCCATCGAGCCAGTCCGCCCGGCATGCCCCGCAATAAGCGCTTCCGTGCACAAGGACTTACGTGCAGTAAGGCTGAGCGTCGCTGTCGGACTGACGGATGGGCTCGGCGGTGCGGTCGTCACCGAAGCGGGCGCAGGATCTGCGCCTCGAACGCATCCGACAAGCAGGGCTATGAGTGCGACGACTGTGGTGCCGGCGACGGCGGTGGTGCGGGTGTTCATGGTCCCCCCGGGGGCTGGTGGCGAAGGGGCCATCCGACCGGCTACCACCACCGGCCGTCCCGCATGTTGCCGATTCGTGACGGGTGGGGCCAGACCATTCCGGTACAGGGGCGCGTACCGGATGGTGCGCGCCCCCTGTTCACCGGCCGATGAGGAGGGCTGTCTTCGTCAGCTCGAGGGCCTGCTCTTCGGTGAAGCCGGCCTCGACGAAGGCCACGTACATCTCGTGGAGCTGGACAGCTGCGGCTGCGAAGGCGGTGATCGGACCGATGGGCTCGTTCACGGCTGGGTCTCCTCGCGGTAGAGCGGCTGGTCTCGCAGGTGCGGGCCGAGGATGTCGAGCGCCCGCCCGAGGGGTGTCGGCGGGGGCGGCGTCGTGACCGCAAGGCCTGCCTCGGCGACGGCGGCATAAAGGTTGCGGATGGACTCTGCGATCACGTCACTGGTAGAGGGAAAGCGGGCCGGGGGTGCGGGCCGCTCGAGCTGGGTGAGCTCCTCCTCGGTGATGCCGTAGCCGGCGGCGAGGTCGAGGAGTTCGGGGCAGTCGTTGAGGTTGTCGGTCTCGGGCCAGTCGCAGTCGCCGTAGACGCCGCAGCCCTTGCACATCGTGGCTTCGGACCAGCCCGCCTTGTCCGGGTCGACGTTGTGGCGGGCGAGGATCTTCCGGTCGGCGGCGCACCGGCGGAGGACCGCGTCCGGCGCCTGGCCGACGATGTACGCGGCGTAGTCGGGCTGGTAGACGGCGGCAATGGTGTTGCCGTTGCCTTCGTCCCTGATCTCGTGGACGAAGTCGTCGTGGTACCAGACGGTGCCCCACGCCGAGGCTGCACGAGCTCGGGCCTCCGCCTCGTCGACCTTGTCGCTGATCCAGCCGTGGAGGTCAGGCATCGGGGGTCTCCTTCGGCGGCTGGAGCGCAGTGATCGTCGGGCAGGGGTAGCAACTCCGGCAGTGCGCGCAGGGGCTGGAGTGTCCGCCGTCGTGGTTGCATCCGAAGACGGTCCAAGTCGAATCGAGGGCGGGCTGGTGGATCTTCCGGACCCGGTCGCGGGTGTCGTCGAGGAGCTGCTGGATGCGAACCGCCCGCCGCTGACTGGCCACGTACTCGTCGGCGGTGGGCGCGCAGTCACCGCGGCCACAGTGCGGGCAGTAGCCGGCGGCGAATGTGGCTGATGCGTGCTGGGATTCCTCGTAGTCGCAGCGCCAGCACTGCTGCTCGTCGGTGCAGTCGGACTCGGGGCAGCGCTCGGCGCGGGGGCGGAGTGGCTCGGGCTGCTCGGGGTGGTGCTGCTGGATGTGCGTGGTCCAGTTGGCGGGCGGGACGGTCGTGGGGCAATGCGGGCAGCGGATCGGGTAGCCGATCTCGACCATGACCTGCGGGTTGTCGAGGCAGCTGCAGGCACCGACGAGGGCGAGGACGGCGTCGACCACAACCGGACGGCCTTCGACGGGGAGCCAGTAGTTGGCGTCGTTGAGGGCTTGACCGACGGCGTCGATGGCCCGGTCGCGGAGGGTGGGTACGACTGGCCCCTCGGGCTGGTCGATGAGCACGTCGGGCGTGATCGTCTCGCCGTCGGTCCCGGTCAGGTTGCGGCCCTGCTGGAGGTACCAGAGGTCTGCGTAGCCGAGCGTGCCGCCCTGGCAGTTCATGAGGGGCGGGCATGTCCGGTTGGCGTTGGGGCGGGCGAGGCAGAGACAGCGGTGCCAGCGCGACGTGCCGTGCTGGATCGAGCCGACACATTCCGTGTTGGCGGCGTGCTGCTCGTGCTGGCAGTCGGGGCAGACGGTCGGTTCGGCGGCGGTCATGTCGGGTCTCCTTGCGGCTGATAGTTGTCGATGGAGCCGACGGTGACGGTCCGTCGGTAGGCCCGCGGCTCGCCGTCGGGGACGTTGCCGTAGGGGCTGCCGTGACCAGCGCGGGTGGGTGGTACCGGGGTGGCGGTGTCGCAGGGCTCGGGTGGCCAGCCGTCGACCTCCAGCGCGAGGCCGGTCACGGCTGGCTCCTGTACGTGGTCAGCGGCAGAGGGGTGGCGCCGGCGAGCGGGCACGGGTTGTCGACGGGGCAGGGTTCGTCGCGTGCCCGCTGGCAGAGTTCGAGGCTGTCGCGGCCGGACGTGAACGACGGCTCGTTCCAGGGGTGGCTGTGGTCGCGGGCGACGATCCAGTCGGGTCCGACGGCTTCGATGCGGACGCAGTCGTAGTGGTCGCGGCCGAACGCCCCGTAAGCGAAGCCGTGGATGACGTCGCCGATGGCGAGGGGGCGGGCGGTCATCGGCTGGCCCCCTCGGCCATGTAGCAGGGCGCGCCGTCGGTGGGGTGGTGCACGCCCTCGTCGTCCGGGTAGCCGCACGTGCAGGGGCGGGCCGAAGGGCGGGGCTGCTCCGCGTCGGCGGCGATCCAGGCGCCGAGGGCTTTCGCGTAGGCGCGGTGAGCCCGCTCTGCTTCACGGTCGAGGCGGGCGGCGGTTTCCTTGAGTTCGGCCAGGTGAGGGGCATGAGGGTCAAGCTGGTCGCCGAGCCAGCCGGGCATGACCTTGGCGAGCTTGGTGATGGTCCGGGTCTTAAGGCAGAGCACAAGGAACTTGCGGACTTCTTCGGCGGTCTCGAGCTTCATCTGGTCCTCCGGGCTGTCGGGTTGGGTGCGGATCGGCTGTGCGCCTCTGTGAGGCTCTGGGGCGACCCCAGATGAGTCGTGGTATCGATTTCACCCCCGAGGCCGCCAGGCGGGCACACAGGCCCCCGCATGGCGGCAGTTCGGAGCGGAGAGATTCCCTGTCGGTCAATCTGGCGTCTCGTCCGGCCGGGCCGCTGGCGCCTCCAACCCGAGCTGCACGGCCGCGAGGTGCACGGCCTCCGTGATGGACAGGTCGCCGTCGGATGCGGTCCGTAGGGCGAGGGCCCGCATGTGGAGCTCGTCGGCCAAGTCCTGCTGCTCGGCGGTCAGGGATGGGCGGCCCTTGTGGCTGCGCTTCGAGGTCGGCCAGTCCGTCACGGCTGGCCGCCGCTCCGCGCCCGGTTCGCGGCCGCGGTCATCCCGCCCACCCGGCGCCGGTTCGCGTCCAGCGCGTGCAGCTGGGTCCGCAGCCTGCCCGCCTCCGCAGCAGTCAGCGGACGTTCCTCCGCCAGGTCGACGAGGGCGAGCAGGGCTGCGAGGTACTTGGTCGTCATGCTGCGGACTCCTTCGGGACGGGGTGGGCTATGCCTGCGGCGACGGCGAGCGCGATGGTGTGGGTTCGGTCGATGCCGCCGAGGGCTGGGCGGAGGTGGTAGCGCCACTGCGAGCGGATCGTGGCGAGGGGTACCCGGAGCTGGTGGGCGATCTCACGGTCGGTGGCACCGTCAGCAGCGAGCTGGAGCATCTGCTCCTGCGCGGGCAGCAGATGGCGCATCGGCCGGGCGGGCGCGGTCACGACGCTGCCAGGTACAGCGCGGAGCCCGCCGCACGGAGCACGTCGTCCGGGTCGCCGTCCGAGTTCGCGAGGGCCAGCAGCACCGCCCCGTGGCAGAGGTCGGGCTGGCCCGGCTTGGGCAGGGGGCAGGTGCAAGCAAGGTCCCTGCCGCGGAGATCGGCCAGGCCGTTTAGGATCCGCCGACGGTCGAAGATCTGGCGGCCGATCCGGTAGGTCGGGCTGTACCAACTGCCCGCCGTTCCGACGCGCAGCCACTCGGCGAAGTTGATGGCCGCTGCGCGGCGAGGGTCGGTGACGCCGGCGTCGATGGCGTCCTGGATGGTGAACGGATTCCCGTAGCGGGACGGTCGGCTGACGATCACGGCGTTCTCTGGCTTGCGCCACCCGCGGGTACGGCGGCGCTGGATTCGGTTCGGCATCACGGTCTCCTTGCGTGGTGGATGATCGGTGGGTGGCCCGCCCCCGCTTGCTTCGGGGGCGGGCCGTCTGCGTTCAGCAGCCGAGGCTGCCGATGACGCGGGCTGCGTCGGCGTCGTGGGCGTGACCGTTGGTGAACGCCCAGTCGGCGACGTCCATCGGCCAGCGCAGGTCGAAGTAGCCGATGACGACGGTGGCGCCGTCCTGCCGGACGGTGTGAAAGGTGTCGCCGGGGCGAGTGGCTTCGTCGACGACAGCGGCTGCGGCGTCGGGGCTGATGCAGGTGAGGCGGGTCTCGGTCACGGTGGTCCTCCGGTGGTCACGGGCGCGAGTGGTCAGGACGGGCAGGTCAGGCGGCGGGTGTGGCGTCGTGTCCGTCGGCGGGGTGGATGTCGTGGGCCCACCAGCCGCCGGTCGGGCAGTCGATCCAGGTGATGCCGCCGCCGCAGGGACGGCAGATGGTGCGGGCGGGCTTGTCGTGGTCGGGCTCGGCGTCGGGGTTGCTGGGCGTCCAGGCGGTCATGTCGTGGCCTTTCGGGTTCGGTGGGTGTGGTAGACGGCGGCGGCGAGGTCGGCGTAGTGCTGGGCGGCGGCGGTCACCGCTCGGCCTCGACGCTGTTGGCGACCTCGAGGAGCACGTCGGCGTGGCAGAGCTGGTTGAGGGCGCACCGGCAGGCGAGGTTGTAGCCGGCGAGTGCAGCGCGAACGGTGTCGACGGTGATCCGGCCCGGGCCGTTCGGGTTGTAGCGCCAGATCATCACGCGGTCGGTGGGTGCGGTGAGGGCCTGCCGGTACAGGTCGACGCATTCGCGGCGGGTCATGTAGCGGCTGGTGTGGCCGGTGACCCTGCCGTCGGAGTGCATGTACGGGTGGTGGTGCCCGTTGGCGCTGATGCGGGTCTCGTACTCCCAGGCGCTGCCGTCGAGGGCGGGGACGCGGGCGAGTGCGTTGCGGGTGCGCCACCGGTAGGGGGTTTCCCAGATGCTGCCGCGGCCGACGTAGATCGTGTTCTCCGGGGGCTTCCAGCCTCGGACGGCGGGGCGGTGGATGCGGATCGGGCTCATGCAACTGCTCCAAGGGCTTCGGTGTAGCGAGCGGCGTGGACTGGCGACGTGTCGGGCCGCTGCACCCCGTCGTCGTGGCAGGGGGTGCCGGGTACGACTTGGCAGGTGGTGCAGACGGCGGTGGCGGTGGCGTGGGCGGCCAGCCGTGCGGGGCAGGGGGTGGTCTTGGTGTGGCGGCCGGAGATGGTGGTGCAGCGGGCCTTCTCGGCGGCGTTGCAGTGGGGGCAGCGGACGTCGTAGGCGGGATGCCGGACGGCACTACGGAGGCTGGCGGGCATCGGAGCGGAACGGGGCTGGGTCATCGCTGGCCGCCCTGCTCGAGGCAGCGGGTGAAGATCGCGGCTATGTCGGTGTGACCCACGGCGAGCGCGGCGTCCCGGAAGCGCTCCATCCCGGCCCGGTTGATCAGGACGTCGGTGCGGCCGAAAGCGTCGGTGGTCGTGGTGACGGGGATGCCGAGCGTCGCGGCCATCGCCTTCCAGGCGGCGACGCTGAAGATCGGTTCGGTGGTCACGAGGCTTCTCCTTCAAGGTCGGCGAGCTGCTGGAGCCGGAGTGCGGAGGCTGCGCGGCGCCGGTCTGCTTCGGCCTGCATGGCGGCGGGGTCGGAGAGTTGGCCGCCGGCAGAGACCGTTTCGCGGGCTGAGTGGGGTGCGCGTTCGCGGCCCTTGTTGCCGTTGCGGGACGGCGCCCGGCACGGTCGGCCTATGGCGGAGCCGCAGCTGGGGCAGGCAACGCCGAGGGGGCCGCGGCGCTTGACCGGGTTGGGGGCTGCTTCCTCGTCGGGGACGTCGCGGCCGACACCGGCAAGGAGTGCGGCGAACTGGGGGCCGGGGTCACCGGTGAGGGCGGGCTGGTCCAGGGGAGCTGGTACTCGGCCGTCGGCGATCGAGAGGATCTGATCGCGGCGGCGGGCGAGGTAGTGCGGGTCGTGGTCGCCGGGCGGAGGCTCGTAGGTGAAGTTCTTAAGGCGTTCGGTGCGGATCTTGCGGGCCAGGCTGATGACGTCCGGCGTGGTGATGCGGCGGCGCTCGTCGACGGGCAGGGTGGCTTGGTCGACGTAGAAGCGGGTGATGGCTTCTTCGGCTCCGGCGTAGGTGATGCCGGCGGTGTTGAGGTCGGCGTGCCAGGCGAGGTTGTCGGCGTCTCCGACGGTGCGTTGGTCGCGGGCAGCGGCGAGACCGAGGAGCATCCCGATGCCTTCATAGTCGATCACTGGTTCTCCTGGGTCTTGGCGTCGTGGAGGGCTTGGAGGCGGCGGCCAACCTCGAGGGCTTGCTGCACCCGCTGATCGGTCGTTGAGGGCTTGGGAGCGGCCTGGTGGGCGCGGGGTCCGTACTGGACGACTTCGGCGCCTACAGCGGCAGGCAGGGCCGTGTAGTCGGCCTCCTGCTCAGTGCTGGCGAGCTTCCGCCAGGCGGGGATGAAGTAGTTGCCCTTGCGGGGCTGGGTACGGGCTCCTTGCCAGCTGCCCCTGGCGGAGACGACGAGGGCCGCGATTCCGCACCGCTTGATCAGTGCCTCGATGAGGAACCACTCGGTGGAGTCGAGATCCCAGCCGACGTACAGCTGCGCTTGTTGGAGCGCAGCGACGAGGGGTTCGCAGTTGGTGGGGATCCGGGGACGGTCGCCGATGCGGGCCGGCTGATCCGTCTGTCCTTCTCTCTTCTGTTCCTTCTCCGTAGGAGAAGGAACAGAAGGACGGGACGGGTATGGGTATGGGGCGCCGTTACTAACACCGTTACGAATCTCGCTGACCTGCGACGATCGATGATTTTCAGCACCACTTCGAAGCGAGTTCGTGTCGCTGTCGTGTCGCTGTCGTGCTTCGTTCGTGTCGCCGTCGTGCGTTTCGCCCTGCTGCGTAACGCCGTTATGGTCGGCGTCTGCGGCTGCCTTCTCGGCCGCGGCCTTGGCTTCCTTCTCCGCCTTCTTCCGCTCCCGCCAAGCCTTCTGCCGGGCGGCGTTGCCTTCTCGCTCGGCCAGAACCTGCTCGCGGCTGAACTGGTAGACGAGGTAGTCGTGAATGACCCAGCCGTCCTCGGTTCGGTCCCAGAGCTTGGCGTCCTCGAGTTCCTTCGCGACCGTCTTCAGGCCGCGGATGCGGGCGACGACCGGAAGCTCCTTGTCCCGGATGAGGCCTTCGGTGAGGTTCTCGGAGCTCCAGCAGAGGGCGGTGACGTGCAGCCGGAAGGCGCGATCGGACAGCAGCGCGACCTTGCGGTGCGAGGGGAAGCGGTCGTCCAGTCGGACCCAGGGCATCGGATGCTTCTCTCTGGCTGGTGCGGGTGAAGGAGGGGCGGGGCCGGCGTGACCGGCCCCGCCGCGGGCAGCTACCTGGGGAGCGGGAACTTCTCCGGGAGCGCGCCGCCGGGCTTGAAGCGCAGGAGCTTCATCTCGTCGCCGTCGCGGTAGGCGTTCCAGGCCTTGATGACGAAGGCGAGGAGGGCGTCCTCCGGGACGCGCCCGGGTGCATCCGCAGCCTCCGATGCCCGCTTACGGAGGGTGAGGATGGGGTGGTACTGCTGCAGATTGGCGCCGGTGCCGAGGCGCTCGAAGAACCAGGTGGCGTCGGTCTCGTCGATGCCGGTGAACACCCAGTGGGTGAGGCCCACGATCGAGGAGGGAAGAGCCACGGCCTTGCGCAGGGAGACCGCAATGCTGGTGGATGTGCGCAGTTCGGGGTGGCTCTCGAAGAACTGGAGGCACTCCGTGTTCGTCGGCGGCCGGTTGCCGGCGTTCTTGTGGATGCCCTGCGTCCACATCAAGGCGCGGCGGCTGATCGCGGCCAGCTGTACGGCGTTCGGCTCCTTGCGGAGAGTGAGTGCGTCGGCGACCGTGCGCTTGCGGCCGTCGTCCATCGTTTCCTGACTGCCCGCGGTGAGGCCGGTGACGACCAGGAGCCGGAGCGTGATCCCGGAGAGGACGATGGCGTTCAGGCGGTGCTGTCCGTCGAGGAGGGTGCCGTCTGTGGCGAACTTGATGGCCTCGCCGTTCTCGGCCCAGTTCCCGGCTTCCATGTCTCGGGCGTAGCCGAGCACGGCGTTCTCGCGGATCTTCCGGTTGTGGGTGTTCTGCGCCAGCCACTTCTCGGCGAGCGCGGGAGTGACGTCCACGACCTTGTACTGGGGTCCGCGCTGCGGGGGTACGTTGTTCTTGCGCATTTAGATCTCCTTCTCGAGGGAGTTGGCGATGCTGGCGAGGGCGTCGCTGAGGTTGTGGAGGCTCGCCGCCCACCAGCGGCGGGCCTCTGCGCTTGCGTCGGCGGCCGGAAGGTTCATGGCGGCGACGAGGCGGACGGTGTGCTCTAGGGCGCCGAGGAGTTCGGGTACCTGGTGGTGGGTGGTCTCCCGGTTCTTGGCGAACCGGTCGTCTTCGGCGAGCCGGGCGAGCTTTTCGGCGGCCCGGGTGAGGTCGCGGCCAGCGTCGGTGAACGCCTCCGGGAGAGGCCGCCGTTTGACCCGCGGAGGGGTTACGGCGGCTTCGAAGCCCGGGCCCGCAGGCTGCTGCCAGTCATCGCCGGCGAGGAGGTCTGGCTCGGCCGCGCTCCGCGTTGCCGCGTAGCTCTTGCCATCGGCACCTTGAGTGCGGGCAGGGAGGCTTTCAGAATTGAAAGCCTGGGCGGCCGCGAAGACTGTGCCCACAGACGACCCTGTGGCAGCCGCAATAGCCGGGTAGCTCATCCCGCTTTCCCGCAGTGACGCAACGACCTCTTGCCGCTCCTCCCGAGGCAGTCGGAGTCGGCTCTCGCCGAACTCGGCGGTGCAGTAGGCGTCCCAGGTGTCGTAGCCGAGGACGGCCCAGGTACGGCTGGTGTAGGCCTCGCGGATGAGCTGCCAGGTTCCCTCGACTGCGATCTTGATACGGTCAGTGAGAGTTCGCGCCTGCTCGGTGCTCGGCAGCGTCACGTCGTTCACTTGCTGCTCCCTTCTCGGGTGGGTTGGTCGACTTGCTGGCCGTTGATGCAGTGCCTCCACCAGCCAGGCCTGCCGGGGATGGCGATGGGCGGCCAGCCGGGTGTGGCCGCGATCTCGTAGGCGGTTGGCGGCGGTTCGGGGACTATCCGCAGATGGCGCACGGCGGCCTCTCTGGCTGGTGCGGGTGGGGACGGCTAGGCCGCGAGCTGCTGGCTGAGGACGCGGTCGACGTAGGAGCGGTCCTTGCCGAGGCGTTCGGCTGCCTGGGTGCGGGTGAGGCCGGCGACGGTGACGAGGAAGGTGGCTTCCTCGGCGAGCAGGTCCGCCTTCTTCATGCCGTACTCGGGGGTGAAGTGCGGGTCGTCGATGGCGCCGGGCCGCTGGTTCCAGTAGCGGGGCGGCGCCCAACGGCGTTCGGCGGCCAGTGCTCGGGCGTGCTTGGCGGAGGCGGGCCGCACGCCCTGTCGCTCCGGCCGCAGTCCGCCAAGCGACTCGTATGCGTAGCGGGTGGCTTCGGCGGTGCGGCTCATAACGAAGTCCCTGTTGAACACGTCTGCGACGTACTTGGGCTTGAGACCCAGGTGAGGGGCCAGGACTTGCATGGGCCAGCCGATGGCCACGAGCGCCTGGATGCGGCGCTGTGTGCCGGTGCTCGCGATCTTGGCCGCGTTGTCTTGCACGGCTTTGACAGCGAGGATCTTGGCCGCGGTTTCGGGGGTCGCGCTGCGCTTGCGGGGCTTCGTCCCCTGGTGCCGCAGGAACCCGGCGACGGTACGGTGCGGCAGTCCGGTCAGTTCCGTGATTCGGGTGCTCGTGATGCCGACGGCTGCCAGCTCGAGGAGGTGCTGCCGGATAGGTTCGGCGTCGACGAAGGGATGCCAGGTGCCTGCGGTCATGGCCGCGTATCGGTCGCGGTTGTAGGCGCGGAGGACTTCGCAGCAGTCCCAGCACTTGCAGCCGTAGTTCTTGCTGCGGGAGAGGGTTCCGTGGGGCGGGAGCGGCTTGGTGGTCACTGGTCTTCCTCCGTCCGGCGGGTCTGGTGAGGGATGGTGTTGCGGGGGCGGTACGGGTGGTGCAGCCATGCCTCGAGCTGTGCGATCTCGCGTTTGCGCCGGCGCTCGGCGACGTCGTCGCCTCCGTCCTCGACGCTGGTGGACTCCCGCCAGCGCTGGGTGTCGTCGTCGCGGGTGAGGCGGCGGATGACCCAGGCGGCGGTGAAGACGAAGACGACGATGGCCAGGTCGATGAGGGTCTCCATCACGCGGCCTCCCGTCGTGCGGCACGGGTGCCCCTCCAGGTCCGGACCGCGGATCCATCCCGGGTGGTGGTGAAGCTGGCCGGCTCGAGGAGGCCTTCGGTCGCGAAGTGGTGCATGGCCGTCCCCCACTGCGTCTTGGGCTTCGGCGGGTTCGGGAGCTTCTTGTCGACCTTGATGTGCCAGCAGGCGAACTCGCGGCCGGAGCGGGCGGCGTCGGCGAACGCGGGGCGTATCTGGTCGAGCCAGGTCTCGTAGTCGGTCTGCGGTTCCGGCTCGGTGCCGTCGAGGTGGGGCTGGATGGGGTTCATGACGCGACCCCCTTGCTGGTCGCCTGGAGGGATCCCTGCTTACGGGCCCTGGCCGCCCACTTCGCCGCGGTTGAATGGGCCACGCCGAAGTAACGTGCAACCGCCTTGGTTGGCCCTTCCCCGGCGCTCACGGCATTCCGGTATACGGCCGCGACTGCCTCGAGGTGGGCGTAGGTGAGGACGTATCGCTTCCCCAGGAAGGCGGGGGCAACGTCCTCGTCGTCGAGGGCGTGGTTGTAGTCGGCGGCGGCGATCAGGCTCTGTCCGACCTGCCGGGCTTCCTCGGACGTCATGCGCACCTTGCCGAGCGGCGTGCTGATGTAGACGTAGGTGAAGCCGATGTCGGTGCCGTCGATCTGTTCGCCGGCGCAATAGACGCCGAACGTTCCGGGTGTGGGCTGGGCTGTCATCACGTGGTCCCTCCGGTGTGGTTCCCTGGCTGGGTGGGGCGCCGCAGGTTCGGGCCGCGGCGCCCCGGGTTCAGCTACTGCTTCGGGGGTTGCCTGCGGTCGTGGCAGTCCTCGCAGAGGCCCCGGTTGGTGAAGGGGCCGTTCTCGTCGCCGCATTCGGTGCAGCGGGGTTCCCTAGCCATCGGCGTCACCCGCGATCAGCTCCGGCAGGGCGATGTTGGCGAGCTGTCCGGTGCGCCAGGCCGCCCAGACTTCTGCGGGCCCGGTCTCTGTCATCCGTACCGAGTGACCTCGGGCCCGAGCTGGCGAGATGGCCACCCCCGGAACTGTGTGGATGACACCGGTCTCCGGATCCGCCCACTCGTTCTTGTTGGCGGCAGTCATCTGGGAGAGGAGCTTGCTGCGGAAGCTGCCGCGGACTTCGGCGACGAAGCGACGCTCGATCTCGGTGTCGTAGTTCGCCATCACCCAAGCCTTGAAGGCGGCCTCGTCGGTGACCTTCGCTTCAGCCCTGCCCTTGGTCAAGCTGATCGTGGCGATCTTCGTTCCGTCCGGCAGGCTGGCCGCGATCTGCTGCGTGCCGCTCTCCCTCGCGGCCTCGTCGAGGAGCTTTTGCACCTCGAGCCGCTGCCGCTTGTAGCTGGCGTCGATGACGTCGAGGAGGGTTTTGAGGTAGGCCTCTTGTGCTGCTGCGTCCTTGAGGCTCATGCAGCTGCGCTCCCGACGATCAGTTGGCGGGCCTGCATGAACTCGTCGGCGGTCCCGTCCTCTATGGGGTGTCCGAAGGCTGAGGCGAACTGGGCGGGCAGGCCGTCCGTGAAGTTGGCTTGCTTGGCTGCGTCCCACATGGCGGCGAGGGCGGCTTCGCGTTCGTCGGGGTCGGGTGCGGGCTGGGGTACGGCGCGGGGCCGGGGACGCTCCTCGGCGACGGGCGCCGGCTGCGGGGTCTCGTCGCGCTGGGGTTCCGCCTGCGGCTCGGGCTTGACGGGCGGGTCGGCGTCAAGGGCGGGCATCGGCTGGGCCGGCTCGTCCGTGACGGGCTTCGGCGGGTGCGCTGCCGACCAGTGCACGACCGGTTCCGGGGATCCGTCGTTGTACAGCGACAGGCCGAACTGGTCGCCGAGGTTGGTGGCGCAGCGCTTCAGGGCCTGGGACAGGGCGGTCTTCATGGCCATGTCGTGGGCGTCGCCGAGGGAGGGCTGGTTGACGGAGTCGCCGGCGGCGCCGTCGTCCCAGAAGCCGAGCTGCTTGCCGTCGGTGTCGTAGATGGTGAGCCGGACTTGGGCCCGGTAGACGACGGTCCAGCGGGAGCGATCGCCCTGCTTGGTCTCGCGCTCGGCAACGAGGTCGAGGGCGAGGGTCTCCGTGCTATAGCCGCCAAAGCCGAAGAGACGGATGAGCTGGCGGCGGATGTCCCAGGCTTCCATGTGGGCGAGACCGCGGGTCTGGCCGACGCGCTTGGGGTTGACGGGCGCCAGCAGGATCTTGAGCTGTGGATCGGTGAGTGCGCTCACTGTGTCCTCGTGAAGGGTGTGGCGGGCCGCGGGCGGGCGGTGGTGCCCGTCCGTGGCGGTGGTTGGTGGCCGGGGCCGCGGTCCGTTGGATGCGCGGGCCCGGCGGTTCAGAGGAGGCCGGCTTCGGCTGCGGCGGAGAGCCGCATCGGCACGTACACCGGCGGGTTGGTGCTGGTGGAGACGATCGGGATGGGCTGCGTCTCGGCGACCGCGGGGTGCGCGGTCAGGTTGCCGGTCTTGCGGTGGTTGGCGAGCTGCGACCGGAGCGCGGTCACCTCCCGCTCGAGGGCATCGGCACGTTGCGTGGCCTCGGCCGCCTGCTCCTCAGCTACGGAGCAGCGGCTGGCCTTCGCGGCGGCCTGAGTAAGCTGGACGGCCATCCACCAGAGCAGGAACAGCAGCAGGCGCATCTGAGCCCGCAGCCGGTCCACCTCGTCGACCGCACGGTGCTTGCCCGTCGGGTGGACTATGCCGAGGAAGCTCATCAGGCGGCCTCGTTCAGGCCGAGGGCCTTCTCAAGGGCACTGTTCTCCTGGCGGAGCAGGGCGACTTCGGCCAGCAGCTCAGTAACGAATCCGGCCGAGTCCCTCAGCCAGCGGGCGACGGGGTTGTCGACGTCAACGATGCTGTCCGGGTCGTAGTCGGTCCGACCGACGGCCAGTTCAGCGCCGGTCCGCATCGACGACCACCTCTCCTGGGGCTGGCAGTCCCGGAACTTCAGGTCGCCATAGATCGGTGCGTCGGTGTACGGGTCGATCAGCTCGTCGCCGCGGACGTCGGCCGGCTTGGTGGCCGCGAGGATGTACTGACGGCCGGAGTGGTCGGTGACCAGCTGGGGGCCGCCACCGTTGCGGGTACCGATCCAGCACCACGGCGGGGCGGGCACTGCTTTCAGGGCGGCGTGGATCTCCGCGATGCGGCTCTGTGGCAGCGGCAGGGGTTGCGGCTCGGACATCACGCCACCGCCTTCGCGTCAGCGGCCTGCTTCCGCAGGGCCCGCATGTTCGCGTCGATCCGACGGACCTGGCAGGCCACGCAACGGCAACCAGCCTTGTGGTCCCGGGCCTCCTGCGCCCGCAGCTTCGCCATCCCCTGGATCAGGGCGGCCTCCGCCTTCGGCGTCAGCCCGGTTGCCCGAGCGTCATGTGCATCCCAGTTCACGCTGCTTCCCCCCAGTTCGTGGCCCGCTGCCGGGCGATGTGCTGATCGATGCGGTAGGCAGCCCAGACCATGGCCGACCAGCCGTCACGCGGCCCGAACGACTCCTGGAAGCCGAGGTCGAGGGCGATCAGCGCGCCCTGTGCGACATCGGCCAGCGGACGCGGCTCCGTCGGGGCGCTCACGACTGACCTCCGGGGCGCAGGTGGCTGACGGGGTAGGAGCCGGGCAGCGGGCACTTGGAGTCGGCGTCCAGGTGATCGACTTCGTACTGCTGATCGGCGACCATCAGCCGCCGCATCCGCTCGGCGGCCGTGCGCTTCAGGCGGATCATCTGCAGGTCCGCGGTCAGCTCGGCCAGCGGCACGTCCAGGCGGGCGATGTCAGAGGCGGGGAGGAGATCAGCCACGGGACTCACCGCCGCGAGCCTGGTTCCGGATGAAGGTCTCGCAGGCGCAGTCGTCGGCCAGCAGCATTGCCGCGCGGAGACGGTCGGCCGCCTCGGCCAGCACCTCGGCGCGCTTCAGGGCGTCGTACCGGGCGAGGATTTCTTCGGCGCGTGCCGCAGGGTCCTCAATGCCATCGAAGGCACAACCCAGACCGGCGAGTACCTCGACGCGCAGCTTGCCGCTGGGGTTGGTGGGAGCCGGATCACCGGCGATGATGTGGGACATCGGGGTTCCTCTTCTTCCTGCATGTACGTGCAGTGAGGGGCGGTACTTCGGGAGGCCCTGACTGGCCGGGGACCGGGAAGAAACCGGCGGTCGGGGCCGCATAGCCGCTAAGCGGCGATCGGGACGACCTGGGTGCGGGCGTTCTCCATCCGGATGTCTTCCGGCGTGAACGTGATCCGACCGTTGTCCTTGTGGTGGTAGACCTTGCGCTTGTAGCAGGCCTCCTTGAGGAGTCGGACGCTCCTGAAGGCGAGCAGCTCCTTTTCGACGACCTCCTCCGGCGTCCAGCGGACGAGGTCCATCTCCTCTTCGGCCTTGAGTCGCTGGACTCGCCTGTTGGCGGCGGCGGCCGCGGCGAGGGCGCGGGCCTTCGGGTTCTTGGTCGGGCGCGCCTTCGTGGCGTCGGCGGTCACGTCTTCTCCTTGTGAGTTATGGCGTCAAGTGCCACGTGCAGGGCTTCGGCGACCTTCCGGACTTGCTCGTCGTCCGGCTCGTGGATGTGCCCCCTCTCCAGCCGGGAGAGGTAGCCCCTGTTCAAGCCGGTCAGTTCTTGCAGCGCACGGAGCCCCATGTGCTGGGCTCGGCGTATGGCTCTGATTGCTTGTCCGTTCGGCCTCACAACTAAAATGTAGTCGCAGTTTGACTACGAACGCAAGCAGTTCGCCTACCTCAGTCGACTAAATTTTGGTTGCGTCACTGCGTGCCAGGAGGCGCGGGAGGGTGTGGGGTGTGCGCCCCATGCAACCTTCTTGGCTCGGAATGACTACCAATGCGCTGGTCAAAGGCTGAGAAGTATGCTTCTTGGTTGCAGAGACCTAGTGCATGATGAGGAGCCATGGACACGGACTGCGCACGACTCGGTGAGGCACTCAAGGCCGCACGCCTGGCGCTCCGCCCCAAGCTGACCCAAGAGGAAGTCGCGGTAGCCCTCGGCGTAAGCCGCGCCACCGTGCAGAACATCGAGCAGGGGAAGCCGTTCAAGAGGGTCTCGCCGACCATCCGCGCCTTCGCTGAACTGGTCGGCTGGACGCCGGACTCGCCGGAGCGGATCCTTGCCGGCGGCGATCCCATCCGTGGAAATCCTGTGGACGCCGAGAACTCTCGGCGATCCAGCGTGGAGGGGCTCCCAATGACGGTTCAGGACGAGCTCGAACGGGACGGAGCGGTCGTCGAGACCGCGGTCATCCAGCTCCCGGACGGAACCTCGGTGACCGTCGTCGTGAAGGGCGCCTCCAAGAATCCGACGCCAGAAGAGCGCCAGCGGCACCTCAGGGCGTGGCGCCGCATGCAGCCGATGCTGCACGAACTCAGCTACCCGACCGACCGCGACAGCGCGTAACAGCATTTGATCGCTTCTGTCACTCCGAACCCTCCACATGTCACTCACATGTGTGGTTGCATGACAGAACGCTGATGGTGGGGCCCCACATTGAACGGGCGGGGTGCCGATGTGTGTTCATGTTCTGTGCGGTTGTGCGCTTCCAGACGACGCTGTCGTGTGGGTCGATCCGACGGGTGACCATCTCCTCGTCTACGTCGCCCCCCAGCTGTCCTTCGAAGGCGCACTGACGGAGGCCGGCATAGGCCAGGTCAATGCCGCGCTCGGCCTTGTGCCGGGCGCTCCGTCACTCGAAGCGGCCGTCTCCTGCCGCTAGACCGCCTCCGCAGCTACGGCTGCCCCAGCATGGGTCTGACCGCGCGAGAGGAGACAGGCGTATGGCCTGGGCCGAGAAGGTCTACAAGGTACGGAACGGCAAGCAGACGAAGCAGTTCACGTGGCGGGCGCGCTGGACGAAGCCCGACGGGAAGCCGGGCACATGGCCCGGCTTCCCGACCAAGAAGCTGGCCGAGGAATACGGCGAGAAGCAAGAGGCGGCCATCCGGGCCGGCCGGTACATCGACCCAGCGAAGCAGCAGGAGAAGTTCGGAGTGCTCGCCCGCCGATGGATGAAGGCGAAGCCCAAGCGTGGAGCGACGGTCGCTAAGCGGTGGAACCTGCTGGAGCAGCACATCTTCCCCAAGTGGGAGCACGTGGCGCTCATCAACATCACCTGGTTCGACGTGGACGACTGGCAGCTGAATGAGCTGTCCTGCGAGTCGGTGACCGCCGGGCACGCGGTCAGCCTGATGTCGTCGATCATGACCGGCGCAGTTGATGCCCGCTACCTGGAGGTCAATCCGCTCTACGGCCGGCGGCGGACGCTTCCAGCAGGGGCTGCCGCGACACCAGCGAAGCCGAAGAAGACCGACGAGGAGAAGTGGGCGCCACCCGAAGTGGTGCTCCAAATGGCCCGTCGACTCGGTCCTGCAGTCGGCCTGCATGTCCTCGCCACCGCCTTTACGGGCCTCGGCTGGGGGGAGGGTGCCGCGCTGCACCGCGACAACGTTCTGCGCACCCGCCGGCAGTCGCACGACGGCGGATGGTTCGAGTGCCCGATCATCCGCGTCGATCCGGAGGTCGGGGAGCTCGCCGAATACGAGGGCCGCGATCCCGACGGGGAGAAGACTGGCCTGGTCCTTCAGCTGGAAGCGCCGAAGAACGGTAACCGCGCTCGGGACATCGACATCCCACCGTTCCTCGCCGCGCTACTTAAGCGGCACCTGGAGGTGTGGCCGCACGAGTACGTGTTCTGCACCCCGTCTGGGGTCTTCTGGCGCCGCAGCAACTTCACCCGGGCGCACATCAGGCCTGCCGCCGACGGCAGGAAGGCGCTGACAGTGACGCGGGGGAGGGCAGAGAGGGCCGCCTGGGAGCCCATCATGCCGGGCTTGACCATGAGGGATCTCAGGCACACGCATGACACGTACCAGGACCAGCTTGGCGTCAAGGCGTCACTGGCGCATGACCAGGCCGGCCATCTACGTCCGGGGATCAAGCGCATCTACCAGCACCCGACGCCAGAGATGCGGGTCGAGCGGCTCAAGGGTTTGCAGGCTATCTACGAGCGGGCTATGGGTAACCTGAAGTGGACGAGCATTTGGCCTGAGGCTCCAAACCTGACCCAGCGGGCGCGCCCCCTAAATTCCTCCCAAACGATCTTCGTGGAGGAGGGGGCAGCAGCGTAACTGCAGGTCGCAAGATCCGTGAGGACGCAGAAGGCCGTGTTTAATCCGGCTCTTACAAAGCAGATGTCGGCGGTTCGAAACCGTCCGCGCCCACCAGCCAAAAGACCCCCCGCCGTTCACGGCGGGGGGTCTTTTGCGCCCGGACCCGACGGCAACGTCGGGTCATGGCGACCAGGCAGGTGGCCGGGTGCAGCCTCGGTGAGGCTCAGGGGATGTTCATCACGGCCCCCTGCCGGGCCGTAGAACTCGCCTTCCACAACGCGTTCATCGAGGGCCTTGAGCGGTCTCAGGGTGATGTCTAGCCCGACCACCGCCGGACGCCTGTGGTCGGGGGCCGGGGACGGACCGCGGCTCCCTGCCAGCTCACGGGTCTGACCGCCGGTCGGGGCTTCGGATGCCGTGCCCCTGCTGGTTCCGGCTTTCTGCCGGGGGTGTTCGGGAAGCGGGATAGTGGGGGTATGTGCCGATCGATTAAGACGTTGCGTCCGCCCGCGATTCCGGAGAAAGCGACCGAGGAGGAGATCCGGGCCGCCGCCTTGCAGTACGTGCGGAAGGTGTCCGGCTTCAGAGCGCCGGCCGCGCACAACCAGGAGGTCTTCGACGCCGCCGTCGTCGCGGTCGCGGAGGCTACGAGGGACCTGCTGGAAGGGCTTCACGTCAGGGGGGCGGGAGCTGCCGTGGCCGGGTGAGGGCTCGGTGGGGGTCAGGCGGCGGCCGGGACGGCGGTTTCCTCCAGGGGGACCACCGCGACCGGGCAGGCGGTGTGGAGCAGGACCGCGTTGGTGACCGAGCACAGGCGCGGGGAGAGCGGGCGCTTGCGGTGGCGGCCGATGACCAGCAGGTCCGCGGCCTGGGAAGCGGCGACCAGGTGGCCGGCCGCGTCGCCGGGCGCCGACAGCTGCTCGATCCGCACCTCCGGGAACCGCTCGGCGTACGGACGCAGGTGTACGGCCGCCAGGGCCGCGACCTCGTGGGCGTTCGCGGTCTCCTCGGGCGCGGCCGTGCCGATGGCGCCGGCGGCGGTGAAGGTCCGGCCGGGCCAGGCGTGTGCGACGACGACCCGGAGCCGGGCCCCGCGCCGGGCCGCCTCGCGGAAGGCGAAGTAGGTGGTGCTCGCGTCGGGGGCCGCGCTGTTGAGGCCGAGTACGACCTGCCCGTACGGGTCGTGCAGGGGCGGCTCGGCGCGCGGGACGACCACCACGGGGCAGGCGGCCTGGCTGGCGCAGGCGATGCCGTTCGAGCCGAGGAGCAGGCTGGCGAAGCCGCCGCGGCCGCGCGAGCCGAGGACCATCACCTGGGCGTCCTCGCCCAGTTGGGGCAGTACGCGGTCGGGGGCGCCGGGATACGAGGCGTACTCGATCGGAGGGAGTCCGGCGCGGCCGTCGAGGGCCTCGCGGACCCGGATCAGTACGGGGTCGTCGTCGAGGCCCGGCTCGGCGAAGCCTCCGGACAGGGCTGCGCCGATGTTGTTCATGTAGAGGCGTGCGTGCACGATGCGCAGCGGGGCTCCGGCCATCAGGGCCTGGGAGACGGCCCATTCCAGGGCCCGGGTGCCGTTCGCGGAACCGTCGACGGCGGCGATCACGGGGTGCGGGCTCTGGTCCATGGCGGGCTCCTCGGTGGCAGCGGTGCGTGGACTCAGCCTTGCGGGAGGGGGGCTCCGGGCGGGAGTGGGGAAAGTCCCTAGTGGGGCGGGACCATCGGCCACTCCCGTACCCGGCTCATGAGGCGTGGCCCGTGCGGCGGCGCAGGATCCAGGCACCGGCGCCCAGTGCGCCGGCCACGAGGGCGCCACCGATGGCGATCTGGCCCGGGCTCATGGAACCGACGCTGCCGCCGAGTCCACCCCGGGCGCCGCCCGGGGTGATGTTCAGCGCCACCGTGACGCGCTCGCCGCCGGGGCCGCCGCACTCGAAGGTGACGGGATGCGAGCCGGCGCTGACGTTCCGGGAGGTGGTGGCGGAGCCGAAGAGGTTGGTGGCCTCGGCGTTTCCGGGGGCCAGCCAGACGTCGCCGAAGGCGCTGGAGCTGGCCTTGCCGGTGCGGGTGCCGCAGCCGGTGACGTTGAGACTGACCCGGTCCCCGGGGGCGACGTTGATCGGGGAGACGTTGCCGGAGGGCTGGGCCTGGGCGAGGGTCGGTGGCGCGGCCGCGGCGAAGGCGAGGGTCGCGGCGGCGACCGCCAGCAGGCGGGGGAGGGGGCGGTACCGGCGGTGGCTGCCGGAGGCGTGCGGGCTGTGGAGGGTGGCGGGCATGGAGAGGACTCCTCGGGCTCCGGGACCAGCGCGGCGCGGATTCGGGTGCGCACCGTTCTCTGGACGCTAGGAGCCCGCCGCGGCCGCGGCGATCGCTGCCGGGTGAACGGGTGAGCCACTGCTCCGCCTGGGGGAGCCGGGGGTGGGGGGCGTGGGTGGGGGTGTGTCGGCCCCCGGGGGGATCGGCGCAGGGCTGGTCCGGGGCGGATGGCGGCGGCGATCGCTGCGGAGTGAAGTCGAAGGGCTGAGTCGGCGCTCCGCGCGGGGCGGCGGGTGGAGCGGGGCGCGGGTCGGCCCCCCGTACGGGGCCTCGAGGCGGCGTGTCGGGGAGTGGGCAGGGCGCGAGGAAGTGAGAGGGGGCTGGTCGTCGGGGCGACGCGAGGCCGCTGGCGGCTCTCTGGCGGGCAGGGTGAGCGCGATTGGCCGATGGCCGGGCCGCAGGCGGCGAGCGTGGGGTGATCGAGGGCGAGCCGGAGGGGTGAGGGTGGGGTGGCCGGGGGATTGAGCCGGCCTGCCGGGGGTGTGACGGGTGGGGTGAGTGTGGGGCGGTCTTGGTCCGGGCCGCTGGGGCTGAGCTGGAGGGCGCGCGGGGGGCTGTGGGGCGGCCGGCGGCGCGGTCTGTGTAACGGGTGGGGTGAGCGCGCGTGGTCAGGGGCCGGACTGCAGGGGGTGAGTGCGGGGTGATCGAGGGGTGATCGAGGGGCGAGCCGGAGGGGGTGGGTGCGGGTGGTCAGGGGCCGGCCGTTGGGGGTGGGCGCGCCAGCCGTGGGGTTTGTCTGGCGGCGGGTGGCCTGCCCGGGGCTGGGGGCGAGTGGGGGCTTGTGGGGTGACGGGTGGCGTGTGCTGCCCGGGGGCTCCGTCACGGCGGGGTGAGTGTGGGGCGGCCGGGGGCGCGCCGGAGACGTGGGCGCGTACGGGCCGGGGGCTTGTCTGACGGGCGGGGTGGGGGTGGGCTCGCAGGGTTGTAGGTAGCGCGAGGGGGGCAGGGTGGGGCCCGCCGGGGGAGCGAGGTCGGGTGTGAGGGCGGCGAGCCGCGGTCGGGCCTGGGGGTGGGGATTGAGGTGGTGCGGGTGGGTGGGGTAGGTCAGGGGGTGTAGCAGTGGTGCGGGTGGGTGGGGGTGTAGCGGTGGTGCAAGGGAGGTGGGGTGGGGTGGGTCAGGTGGTTGGGGTGGCGGTGGGGGGTGGGCGGCGGACTACGAAGGCTGCCAGGGAGCCCGCTGCGAACAGGGCGAGTAGGGAGATCGCGGTGCCTAGCCAGGTGGTGCCCAGCCATTGGGTGCCGAAGTAGCCGAGGGCGATGCTGTACCCGGCCCAGGCGATGGCGGCCAGGAGCGACCAGGGCAGGAACTCGCGGACCTTGCGGTGGGTCTTGCCCGCGCCGAGGGAGACCACCGAGCGGCCGGCCGGGGCGAAGCGGGCGACCACCACCAGGGCGCCGCCGCCGCGTGCGAGGGCGGTGCCGAGGCGCTCGTGGGCCCGGGTGAGCCGGCGCGAACGGGCGATGGCCCGGTCGAGCCGGGCCCCGCCCCGCCGGGCCAGGCGGTACGCGGCCATGTCGCCCAGGACCGAGGCGGTGACGGCCGTCACCAGCAGCGCCAGGATGTCCGGCACCTGGGACTGGACGGCCGCGGGTCCCGCGGCCCCGGCCGCCGCCGCTGCGGCGGCCGCGGCGGTGACGACCAGGATTCCGCTGGGCAGCACCGGCAGGAACACGTCGAGCAGGATGGACAGCGCCACGAGGGCGTAGATCCACGGGCTCGAAGTCAGCGAGCCCAGAGTCTCAAGCAAAACGGGACTCCCCAGTCCGGTTGACGTGCCTCGGCGTGAGGCGCCGCGACGTCGCGGGGAGCGGCATGGGCGGCTGACAGCGGAACAGCGTACGCCCGGTGTCCACGGACCGGACGCCCGGGGCGGTGCTCCTGGGTGACGGGTCCGCCCCGCCACGCGTCAGTGAGGAGGCGTGAGGTCGCGGTCCAGCACCGTCACCAGACGGGGACCTTTGCGGGCCTGGTCCAGGCGCAGCCGCGCGGAGCGCCCCGACAGCGCGAGCGTCATGAGCTGGTTGCCGAAGTACGGGCCGCCCGTACGCCGCCAGCTCAGCGGAGGCCGGCCCGTCCGGCCGTGCCGGGAGAAGCCCCGGCCCAGCCACCGGCCCAGCCGCGACCAGCCCAGCCGGAAGCCCCATTTCACGGCCGTGTGGATGGAGTTGTGGACCGGGGAGCAGGTCAGCTGGAACACCTGTGCCGTGCTGGGTATTCGGGGTTCCGCCACGTACGCGTGGTGCACGTCTCCCGAGAGCACGCACACCGTCGCCGGGGCCCGCGGACCCGTACCCACCTCCTCGATCAGGTTGCTCAGCGCCGCGAACGAGGCCGGGAACGCCGCCCAGTGCTCCAGATCGCTCCGCCGGCGCAGGTCCTCGCCGATCCGGGCCCACCTCGGGCCCCGCTCCCCGCGGCACAGCGCGGCGTTCCACACCTCCGCGTCGTGCACGAGCGGGGGCATCAGCCAGGGCAGTGACGAGCCGATGAGGAGGTGGTCGTACCCCCCGTGTCCGGCCAGGGCGTTCTCCCGGAGCCACCGCTGTTCCGCCGGATCGAGCATGGCCCGCTCGTCCTCGGCGAGCACCCGGGCGGCCCGGGTGTCCACCATCAGCAGCCGGGACCGGCCGAAGTCGCGGCGGTAGCTCCAGCGCACCGTGGCCGGGTCGGCGTCCGCCGCGGTGGCGAAGGCCCGTAGCGCGTCGGTGCCGTCGGGGGTCCCCCGGACCGCCTCGAACACGGGATCGGCGGCCAGTTCGGCGGGGGAGAGGTTGCCGAGGTGCTGGTACACCCAGTACGACATGAGGCCGCTGACGACCCGCTCCTGCCACCACGGGGTGGCACGCATCTCCGCCAGCCACGCGGCGCTGGTGTTCCAGTCGTCGATGACGTCGTGGTCGTCGAACATGTGCAGGCTCGGGACCGTGGAGAGCAGCCAGCGGATCTCCGGATCGAGCCAGGACTCGTAGTAGAGCCGGGTGTACTCCTCGAAGTCCGCGACCTGGGCGCCGGGGGCCTCGCGCAGGTCCCGCCGGGCCGCCAGCCATCGGCGGGTGGAGCGGGAGAGCTGGTCCGCGTACACCTGGTCGCCGAGGAGGAGCAGGACGTCGGGCCGCACCGCCTCCGGGTCGGCGGCCAGATCGGCGGCGAGGGTGTCGAGCGCGTCGGGGCCGTGCGGTCCGCGCCGGTCGGCCGGCGGGGCGGCCTGGCGGCAGGAGCCGAAGGTCAGGCGCAGGTCGGGAGCGGTCGTGGAACCGGGCCGTCGCGCGGGCGGGGTGGTGATGGTGCTCGCGGGGAAGGGGCTGTCGGGCAGCGGCCAGACCCGGAGACCGTCGAGGAGGACCTCGTACCCCGTGGTGGAGTCGGGGGTGAGGCCGGTGACGGTGATCAGGGCGTAGTGGTGGCCCGCTATCTGGAAGGTGTGGACGCTCCCGCCGGAGCCGTCGGCGCAGCGCACCTCGGCGGTGCACGGGCGGTCCGCCTCGATCCACAGCGTGGCGGAGTCGCCCGTGTCCCAGTCGACGTGGCGCAGCAGCGGTCCCAGGCGCAATGCCCCCATGTAACTCCCCCTCCTTCATCCGGCCTTGCCGTTGGATCACGGTACGACGGGGAGGGGGTGCTCCACCTCCCCCTGGCGGGGGAAAGATCCTTGGCCAGGGGTGGGGGCGTGGGTCCGTGGGGGCGTGGGTCCGTGAGGAGGTGGTCCGTGAGGGGGTGGCGGATGTCAGCAGGCGTTGAGGATGTTGACCAGGGCCGTCTTCTCCGTCGAGTCCATGCTGAGGGCCCAGTACTGCTTGACCTCGACCCACATGCGCGCGTACGTGCAGCGGTAGGCGGTGCGCGGCGGCAGCCACTTGCCGGGGTCGAGGTCGCCCTTCGCCTGGTTCACGTTGTCGGTGACGGCGATGAGCTGCGGGCGGGTGAGGTCGTTGGCGAACTGCTGGCGCTTGGCCGTGGTCCAGGAGTTGGCGCCGGAACGCCAGGCCTCGGCGAGGGGGACCATGTGGTCGATGTCGACGTCGGAGGCGGCCGTCCAGGTGGCCCCGTCGTACTCGGAGTACCAGCTGCCGCTGACGGCCGCGCAGGCGGAGTCCTGGACCACGCCCGAGCCGTCGCGCTTGAGGACGGTCTCGCGGGTGTTGCAGGTGCCGGAGACGGTGCTCCAGTGCGGGAAGAGGTCGCGGCTGTAACCGCTGGTGGTGCCCTCGGTCTTCGGGGTGACGGTGGCGAGGTAGGAGCGGGCGGCCGCGGCGCTGATGGGGGTGGGAGGGGAGGCGGCGGCGGTGGGGGCGGTGAGGAGGGTGGTCAGGGAGGCGGCCGCGAGTATGGAGGCGAGTGCGCCGAGTCGACGCGCGTAGACGGAGGGAGTGGAGAACATGAGGGCTCCTGGGAGGGGGCAGGGGTGGGTGCGGGAGGGCGTGAGTGTGGGAGCGGGTGGGAGCGGGTGGGAGCGGGTGGGAGCGGGTGGGGGCGGGAGGGGCGGCTGGGCGGTGGGTGGGTGCGCTGTGGGGCCTGGCCATGCTGGCCGCGCCGGGTTTCGTGGGGGTGGGCGCCAGGTGACAGTCTGAAGGCATGAGCATGTCATGGCGAGGTGGGTGACGGGCTTTGAGGTGGGGGCAGTTGGGGATCTGGGTCGGGTTGGGCGGGAGTGGGGTCAATGTCCTGACCCGGCCCTGACTGTTCCGGCGGTGGCGGTATCAGTGGTACCGGCGGTGGGCATGGCGACGGCGCCGCGCCCGGTCGTTCCGGGAGCGGCACCGTGATCCGGAATCAGAGCCCGGTGGTGAAGGGGGTGTTGTGGACTGTGCGGGAGCTGTGGGTGGTCCTGTGCCTGCGTAGCTGCTCGGTGCGCTCCAGCTCGATCAGGATTCGGCTGCGGGCTCCCCGCGGTGACGCCCTTCCCGGGGCATCACTTGACGATGGCGTTCGGGGCCCGGATGTCCATCAGGGCGAAGAGAGCGCTCAGTTCGGTCCAGGGTCTTCCCCGGCGCGCATTGTCGGACCCGCCTGCGAGGCTGAGGTCATGGAGACTGCGTTGCAACTGACCATCGACTGCGCCGATCCGCGGGTGATGGTGGCGTTCTGGACCCAAGCGCTGGGTTATGTGCCGGAGTCGGCGCCGGACGGGCATGCGACCTGGCGTGCGTACTGGGAGGGCATGGGGGTGCCCGCGGAGGAGCTGCCCGTAGGGGTGGGTGAGGAGCCGGAGTCGATCGTGGATCCGTCCGGGCGGGGCCCCCGGGTGTGGTTCCAGCAGGTTCCGGAGCCCAAGGCCGGTAAGAACCCGGTGCACTTGGACCTGAAGGTCGGCGGCGGGCGCGGGGTTCCGATGGACCTCCGGATACGGAGGGTGGACGACACGGTGGAGCGGCTCACCGGTGCGGGGGCGACCGTGCTGCGCGCGCTGGACGAGTTGGAGACCTACTACGGGGTGGTCATGCAGGACCCCGAGGGGAACGAGTTCTGCGTCGCCTGAGTCGGCGATGTGGCGGGCTCGGCCACCTGGCACATCTGGGCGGGGCGCCTGTGCCGGTGCACGTCCGGCGCCGGTCGGGGCGTGCGTGACTTGCGCCGACGGTTGCCGCCGGTGCTGCCCACTGGTGGTGACCGCCGCTGATGCCCGCCGACGGGTGCAGCCCACCAACGGGTTTCACCGGTGACACCCGCCGGCTTCGGATGCCCTGCCCCGATCGCAGTGCCTCCCGCCGCCGGCGGCGCGTGCTGGGTGTCTCCTTCGGGGCGGTCTCGGTCCGGGGGTGAGGGGAAGGGCGTGGCGTCAGCCTGTTCCCCGGAGCGCGCCGGTTCCGGCGATCTCCGGCTGTCCTTCGCTAGGGCGCGTGGTCGCCGAGAGTCGGTCCATGGGGTGCGGAACGGGATGCGGGCGGTTGGGAGCGTTCCGCCGTCGAGCCGGCCGTTGAGCCGGCCGGCGGGTCTTCCGGGTCAGGCCGTCTGGAGGGTGAGGGTGATGGAGCCGTCGGGGGAGGTGGTGACGGTGACGGCGGTCAGGTTGAGGACGTGGGCGGTCGGGCCGTGGGCGGCGGCGCGGGGGCCCACGCCGATGACCCGCATGCCCGCAGCCTGGCCTGCGGCGATGCCGGCGGCCGAGTCCTCGAAGACGATGCAGTCCGCCGGGTCCACGCCGAGGGCGGCGGCGCCCATCAGGAAGCCCTCGGGGTCGGGCTTGCTGGCCTGCACGGACTCGGCGGTGACCCGCACCTCGGGCATCGGCAGGGCGGCGGCCGTCATCCGGGCCGTGGCCAGGGCCACGTCGGCGGAGGTGACCAGGGCGTGCGGCAGGGAGCTGAGGGCGTCCATGAAGGCCGGAGCGCCACCGATCGGGACGACGCCCTCGGTGTCGGCGGTCTCGCGGGCGAGCATCACCGCGTTCTCGGCGAGGTTCTCCTCCATCGGGCGGTCCGGGAGCAGGATCGCCATCGTGGCGTAGCCCTGGCGGCCGTGGACCACCTTGAGGGCCTCCTCCGGATCCAGGCCGTGGGCGACGGCCCAGTCGTACCAGCAGCGCTCGACCACCGCGTCCGAGTTGACGATGGTGCCGTCCATGTCCAGGAGCAGGGCCTTGGCGGTCAGGACGGCGGGGGCGGTGGCGGTGGTGCTGGCCGGCATCGGAGAGGCTCCAGACGGGACGGGAAAGAGAACAAGTGGTTCCGTCCACCGGTCAGGGAGTGAGGACGGAACCACTTTGTTCCTGAACAATACAAAACTCGGAGGGGTGCTCGCCACCAGAACCGGTGTGTTCTATCCCTCCAAGGCGCGACGGGTCGCCGGACCGTAGACGCCCCAAGGGTCCTCGTCGATGCCGTTGTACGCCTGGAACGTCGAGACCGCCGATTCCGTACGGGCGCCGTACCTGCCGTCGTACTTCCCGCGGTAGATGCCCTGTGCCGCCAGCAGGCGCTGGAGCTTTTCCACCTCGGGGCCCGAATCCCCGTACCGGAGGGTCGGCGCTTGCGACGGGGGCCGCGAGGTCGGCGAGGAGGGACGGCTCGGTGTGGGCGACGGGGTGGTCGAGGGGGTCGACGAACGGGTCGGGGTGGGGGAGGGCGAGGGGGAGGCGGACGTCGACCGGGAGGGGCTGGGGGAGGGTGACGGCGTGGGGGAGGGCGACGGAGACGGGCTGGTGCTCTTGGCGGGCTGTGACGGGGCGACCTGGGTGAGGCTGGTCAGAGGTGTGGAGGGCTTCGCGTCGACGAGGGTGGCCTCTGGGGAGGCGGAGCCCGAGACCGCCCTCAGCGTGAGGACGGCCGCGCCGACCAGCACGATGGCCGCCGCGGCGGCGGGGAGTGCGCGGATGCGGCGTCTCGGGGGTATGGGCGGGTGCGGCCCGCCCGCGCCGTCCATTGCGTGTGCCCCGTAAGGGTCCGGATTGGCCTCGGGTGATCCGTACGGGCCGTGGGTCCCGGGCGGCGCGTACGGCTCGTACGCCGGGACGGGGCGCAGCTGCATCGTTTCTTCGGGCAGGGACGCTACGGGAGTCCCGTACGCGGGAGTCTCGTCCCCCGATGGCAGCGGCGCGGTGCGGGGCTGGCTGGTGGGGGGCGTCGGGACGTCGGCCGGGCCCGAGTGTGCTGATGCGGCATCCGCCGGGCCGGGGTAGGCCGGGAACGCGGCCGCCCCGCCGGGGTGGTGGGGCGGGTTGCCCGTCGGGTCGGGGTACGCAGTGGCGCCTGCCGGCCCGGGGTGGGGCGGCACGTTGGCTGCGCGGCCCGGGTGCGGAGTGGCGTCCGCCGGGTGGGTGTGGGGTGGCGGGGTGGCCGCGTGGCCCGGGTGGGTGGGCGCGGTGCCCAGTTGGTCGGGGTGGGGCTTGGCGGGGGCCGCCGAGGCGTCCGTGTGGCCGGGGTACGTGGTGCCCTCGCGGTCGGCGTACGTCGGCGGGGTGATCGCCGAGTCGGAGTGCGGCGCGGTGGCCCCCGGGTCGGGTTGCGGGGCGGTGCCGGACCCGGCTGCGCGCGGTGGTGCCGTGTTCGCCGGGCCGGGGCCGGGGCCGGGGGTGGTGGAGGGGGTGTGCGGCCGGCCCGCGTGCGGCGCCGTGGTGCCTGCCGCGCCTGGGTGTGGCGGGGTGGCTGGGCGGTTCGGATGGGGATTGGTGGCTGCCGCTGCCGGTGCCCCGCCCGGGCGTGAGGGGGAGGCCGGTGGGCCGGGGTGCCCCGTGAGGCCTGACGCGCCAGCGTCCCCCGCGTAGCCTGCCGGGCCCGGGCGTGAGGGGGAGGCCGGTGGGCCGGGGTGTGTTGGGGTGCCCGTCGTGCTCGCGTCCCACGGGGTGCCTCTCACGCCCGGGCGTGAGGGGGAGGTCGGCAGGCCGGGGTGCCCCGTGGTGGCTGACGCGCCCGCGTCGCCCGGGGTGCCTGCCGGGCCCGGGCGTGAGGGGGAGGCCGGTGGGCCGGGGTGTGTTGGGGTGCCTGACGTGCTCGCGTCGCCCAGGTTGCCTGCCGTGCCCGGGCGGGACGGGGAGGTCGGCGGGCCGGGGTGCCCTGTGGTGCCTGACGGGTCCGTGGCCTCTGCGTTGCCTGCCGCGTGCGGGTGGGGCCTGGTGGCCGGGGGTGGTGGGGTGGGGTTCGGGAGGGTGACGTAGGGGCGGACGCGCAAGGGTTCGAAGCCTGGTGCGCAGTCGCAGGCTCCTTCCGCTGTGCCGCAATCCGGACAGTGCTCAGTGCTCACTCGAATCCCTCCCCTGGCTGCTGCCTGCGATTATGCAGACCCTCGGTAGCCCGCCCAACCCGCCCGACAGGCCATAACCGGACACACCGCTCAGGATGGAGGAGTCGATCAGGCCCGAGGAGGAGCCGATGGTGCAGGACGTGACCACGGAGCCCGACCCGCGGAAGCGGGCACCCGGCCCCAGCGCTGAACACGCTTCACGCGAGGTGCTCGTCTCCATCGGTGCGCTGCTGTTGGGGCTGCTCATCTCTTCGCTCGACCAGACGATCGTGTCGACGGCCCTGCCGACGATCGTCAGCGATCTCGGCGGGATGTCACACCTGTCGTGGGTGGTCACGGCCTACATGCTCGCCTCGACCGCCGCCACGCCGCTGTGGGGCAAGCTCGGGGACCAGTACGGGCGCAAGAAGCTCTTCCAGTCCGCCATCGTGCTCTTCCTGATCGGGTCCGCCCTGTGCGGCCTGGCGCAGAACATGCCGCAGCTGATCGGCTTCCGCGCGCTTCAGGGACTGGGCGGCGGCGGGCTGATGGTGCTGTCGATGGCGATCGTCGGAGACATCGTCCCGCCGCGCGAACGCGGCAAGTACCAGGGGCTCTTCGGTGCGGTCTTCGGAGCCACCAGCGTGCTGGGTCCGCTGCTGGGCGGACTGTTCGTGGACCACCTGTCGTGGCGCTGGGTCTTCTACATCAACCTCCCCATCGGTCTCGTCGCCCTCGTGGTCATCGCCGCGGCCCTAAAGATCCCGGTACGGACCGAGAAGCACACCATCGACTACCTCGGCACCTTCCTCATCGCCTCCGTCGCGACCTGCCTGGTGCTCGTGGCCTCGCTCGGGGGTACGTGGGGCTGGAGCTCGCCTCAGATCATCGGGCTCGCGGTACTCGGCCTCGTGCTGCTGGTCTGCTTCGTCCTCGTCGAGCGGCGGGCCGTGGAGCCGGTGCTCCCGCTCAAACTGTTCGGGATCCGGACCTTCACCCTCTGCTCGCTGATCAGCTTCATCGTCGGCTTCGCGATGTTCGGCGCCATGGTCTACCTGCCGACCTTCCTCCAGGTGGTCCAGGGCGTCTCCCCGACCATGTCGGGCGTCCACATGCTGCCGATGGTGCTCGGACTGCTGATCACCTCCACCGTGTCCGGCCAGATCGTCAGCCGCACCGGGCGCTGGAAGGTCTTCCCGATCGCGGGTACGGCCCTGACCGCGGTCGGGCTGCTGCTCCTGCACCAGCTGGAGCGCACCAGCTCCACCTGGGAGATGAGCGTCTACTTCTTCGTCTTCGGCGCCGGCCTCGGACTGGTCATGCAGGTGCTCGTCCTCGTGGTGCAGAACTCCGTCAGCTACGCCGACCTCGGCGTCGCCACCTCCGGTGCCACCTTCTTCCGCTCCATCGGCGCCTCCTTCGGCGTCGCCATCTTCGGTACGATCTTCACCAACCGGCTCGACGACAAGCTGGCCGGTGCGCTCAGGGGCGTCCCGCTGCCGCCGGGGCTGGACGCGGGCAAGCTGGAGGCCGACCCGCGCGCCATCGGCGTCCTCCCCGCGGTGCTGCGGCCGCGCGTGCTCGACGCCTACTCCACCTCCATCACCGACGTCTTCCTCTACGCGGCCCCTGTGGTGCTGGTGGCCTTCGTAGTGGCCTGGTTCCTCAAGGAGGACAAGCTGCGCGCCTCGGTGACGGCGCCCGATGTCACCGAGACCCTCGCCTCCAACCCCGTCCAGCGCTCATCGCGGGAGGAGGTCGCCCGCGCCCTGACGGTGCTCGGGACCCTCCAGGGCCGCAAGCACGTCTACGAGAAGATCACCGAGAAGGCCGGCTACGACCTGCTGCCCGCCGCCAGCTGGCTGCTGCTGCGGATCAAGAGGTACGGCAGCGCCGACCCGGCCGTGCTCGCCGAGAGGACCATGGTGCCGCTGCGTGCCATCACGGACGCGGGCCGCCAGATCGAGGAGCGTGGCCTCGCCGTCCGCGACGGGCTGCCGCTGGTCCTGACGGACAAGGGGCGCGAGAGCGCGCTGAAGCTGTCCGCCGCGCGGGAGGAGTCGCTCGCCGAGCTGCTCGGTGACTGGTGGACCGCGGACCGCCCAGCCGACCTTTCCGAGCTGGTCGCCGAGATCAACTCGGAGCTCTGCGGTTCCGTCGACGAGGAGCCCTACGAGACCTTGCCCCGCCGGGACCACTCCGCCAGGTGAACCCCCGCGCCGGGTGAACGGTCAGACCAGGCGCTTCTCGAACCAGTGCTCGGCGTACGGGCCGGAGGTGTACGCGGGTATCTCCGCGTACCCGTGCCGCGCGTACAACGCGCGGGCCTCCACCAGGTCGGACCGGGTGTCCAGCCGGACCCGCTCGGCGCCCAGCGCGCGGCCCGCGTCCTCCAGGGCCCGGAGCAGGGCCGCCCCGCCACCCGTACCGCGGGCGCGCGGGTCCACGTACACCCGGGTGAGCTCGGCGGTGACGGGGTCCAGCAGGCGTATCCCGCCGCAGGCGAGGGGCCGTCCGTCGAGTCTGCCCACCAGGAACCGGCCCGTCGGCGCCGTGAGGTCGTCGTCCGGGAAGTCCAGGAGGCCCTGGTCGATCTCGGCCTCGGTGACGGACCGCCGCCAGTACCGGCCGGCGACCTCCGCGTAGTACGCGCGGCGCAGCACCGTGGCGTCCGGGGTGGTGAACGGCTCGGCGGCGACCTGCCAGGCCCCGGCCGGGGGTGGGCCGGACGCGGGCGACGCCGTGACGGCGGGCTCGGGAGTGGCCGTGGGAGCGGGGGTGGCCGCGGACGTGGATGTGGCCGTGGCCGTGGGTGTCGGCGTAGCAGTGGGGAGGGTCTCTCTGCTGGTCATGACGTCATTGTGGAGCGGTTCCCGACCGTCCGCGTTGGAATATCCACAGGGCCGGGCCGATGATAGGAAAAGGGTCAAACCGTACGCACGAAGGGCGTGACCGTCATGTCGGAGCATCCTGACTGTGCCCTGATCCGCCGCGGCTACGAGGCTTTCGGCCAGGGCGACATGGAGAAGCTGAGCACGATGATGACGGCCGACGTCATCCAGCACGTCCCCGGCAGCAGCCCCATCTCCGGGCACCACAAGGGGCGCGAGGCCGTGCTCGACCTCTACCGCCGGATGGGAGAGGAGACGCACGGCACCATGCGGCTCCACTTGGACAAACTGCTCGCGGACGGCCGCGGCCACGTCATGAGTTTCCACACAACGCGCGCCGATCGCGGCGACCGCGGGATGGAGATCCACGAGGGCATCTTCTTCACGATCGTCGGCGGGAAGATCAGCGACCTCGACGTCTGCATCGAGGACATCGACGAGATGGACGCCTTCTGGAGCTGAGCCGGACGGAAGCGAAGGAAAGTCGGAAGCGAAGCAAAGAGGGTCCCGGAGCCACGGCTCCGGGACCCTCTCCGTAGGTCAGCCCCGCTTCGGCGCCGCCTGCTGCACGACCTCGAACGACCACACCGTCGAGCCCGTGGCAGCGGGCTTCGGCCGCTCCGCGCCGCCCTCGGAGCCCGCCGGGCCGCCCGCCGCGCCGCCCGCGCCGCCACCCTGGTGGGCCGCCTTCATGGGCCCCTCCATCCACGCCTGGAAGTCCTCCTCGGAACGCCACCGCGTGTACACGAGATACTGGTCGGTCCCCTCGACGGGCCGCAGCAGCTCGAACCATTCGAAGCCGTCCGAGTTCTCCACGGAGCCGGCGCGGGAGGCGAACCGCTGCTCCAGAACCTCGCGCTGTTCGTCCGGGACGGTGAGGGCGTTGATCTTCACGATGCTCATGCACGCCATCCTAGGTATCGCGCGGGGGATATCGTCGTCCGGGTAAATGAAGCGCGCGGTATGAAACGCAGTACGAAACGCGGCAGCCAGGCGAAGTCGGGGTTGCAGTCAACAGGGCGGGAGGCCGGCGAGGCGTGGCGAACGCGGCGGAGCACAGTGGTGCGAACGGACATGCCGGGGTCATAGGCGGTAGCGGCGGAAGACTCGGGGCGGCGCGCCTCATGCTGTGGGCGCTGGCCCTGCTGCTGGCCGTCAGGCAGGCCTCGGTCGTGCTGCGCGTGCCACCGGGCGAGTGGCTCGGAGGCTTCCACCTCCCGGGCGGCCTGCCGGGCTCGCTCTACACCAGCGGCCAGTTCACCGGGACCCCCTTCGCGGGGCTGGTCCTCAAACCCCTCCTGGGCCTCGCCGCGCCCTCCCTGGAGGTGGCCTGGACCTGCGTGACCCTGCTGCTCGTCGCGGCCGTCGGGCTGGTCGCCGCGCGCGCCCTGCCCGACCCCGTGCCCCGGCGCACCGCGCTGCTCGCCGCGCCCGTGCTCGTCGGGCTGATGATGGTCTCGCTACCGGTCCGTGAGGCCGCGCTGCCGGGGCAGACCGCCGTGCTGCCGGTGCTGCTGGTGCTCCTCGCCGTGTTCCGGGTCCCGAGCGAGCGCCCCTCCGGGTTCCTGATCGGCCTGGCCGCGGCTCTCCAGCCCGCGCTGCTGCTCTTCGCACCGCTGATGTGGCTGTCCGGACGCAGGACCACCGCGCGCTCAGCGGCCCTGACCTTCACCGGCGCCGCCGCGCTGTCCTGGGCCGCCCTGCCCGGCGACTCGTGGACGTACTGGGTCCAGCACCTGGCCGGCACCGGCCTCGGCGGCGCACCCGACAGCCTCACCAACCAGTCCGTACACGGCGCCCTGCTGCGCCTGGGCCTGTCCGGCCCCGGCGAGATCCTGCTCTACGCCGCCCTCGCGGCCCCGATCGTCTGGATCGGCCTGCGCCGTGCGGCCCGCTACGCGCGGGACGGCCAGCTGCTGCTCGCCGTCGCGATCACCGGCTGCGTGGCCGTCGCCGTGTCCCCGACGGGCTGGCGCCACCAGCTGCTGTGGGTGCTGCTCGCGGTCGCCGGCAAGGTCGGCAAGCGGGCCGCCGACCGGCCGGTGTGGCCGGTGGCGGTGGTCCTCGCCATGACCCTGCCGAGCGACGTGCTGCTGCCCAATCTGGTCGCGCTGGCTCCCGTACGGGACAACGTGCTGCTGCTCGCGGCCCTCGCGGCGGCCTGCGCGGTGCCGTTCCTGCCGCGCTCCTCCCCGTACTGGCGCGAGCCGGTCCCCACGGCCTACGGCCGGCCCGCGCCCGCGCGGTGGGCGCGGGTGCCGCTGCTGCCGTTCTGGCGGCGGGTGCTGTCGCGTCCGAACCTGCTGCTGGAACTGCTCCTGATACGGGTCGGGTACTCGCTGTACTCGCACATCCGGGCCGCCGCGCCCACCAGCCGGAGCCTGGCGGAGGGCAACGGGAGCCAGATCCACGGGATCGAGAAGGCGCTCGGCATCGACATCGAGCACGCCGTGAACCATGCGGTGGTGAGCGTGCCGTGGGTGGAGGCGTTCTTCAACTTCTACTACACGTCGTTCCACTTCGTGGTTCCGCTGGGGATACTCGCCGTCCTCTACTGGCGCCGCCCCAAGGACTACCGCTGGGCGCGGGCCTCGCTGGGCCTGGCGACCGTGCTGGCGCTCATAGGTTTCTGGCTGTACCCGCTGGCGCCGCCGCGGCTGATGCCCGGGCTGGGGTTCGTCGACACCGTGCACGGGGTGCAGGATCTGGCGAACCCGAGCTACGGGGCCATGACCGCGATCTCCAACCAGTACGCGGCGATGCCCTCGCTGCACTTCGGCTGGTCGCTGTGGTGCGGGATCGTGATCGTGACGATCGCGCCGAAGGGGTGGCAGAAGCTGCTCGGCGTGCTGCACCCGACGATCACCGTGTGCGCGATCGTCGCGACCGCCAACCACTGGGTGCTCGACGCGGTCGGCGGCGCGGTGGTCGTCGGGGCGGGGTTCGGGCTCGTGTACGTACTGTCGGGCCCTCGGGGCGATGCCGTGCCGGCCGGGGTTTCCGTGCCGAGGCCGCGGCGGCCGGAGCGGGTCGGGGTGGGGTCCGCGGGGTCCGCGGGGTCCGCGGAGCGGACGAGGGCCTGACCGGGGCGGTCGGGTCGCGAAGGGGTGCCGGGGCGGTGTAGCAGCCCGCCCCGGCACCCCTTCGCGATGGATCGCCGCGTTCTGTCAGGATCCGCCCGTGGGGTGGCTCGCGCCACTCGGGGGCGTGGGGTGGAGGGTGCGGCGGGCCCTGCGGGGCTGTCCCCTGCTCGGGCTGCGCCCGTTCCCCGGGGCTGCGCCCCGGACCCCGCCCGTGCGGCAGTGTTGCGGGGGCGCTACCCCCGGGCTCCCGCTCCTCAAACGCCGGAGGGGCTGGTTTTGGCACGGCGGGGCTGGAGTGGGTCGGCCCTTGGGTTCGGCTATTCCGCCGGCAGGTTCGCCACCACCAGGGCTATCGCCGCCCGGGCCGTGTCGGCTTCGCCGAGGACGGTGGTTTGGCGGGGGCCGCGGACGCGGAAGCGGCCGTTGGGGAGGGGTTCCACTGCCGGGGCGGTCACGGCGAAGGGGTGGCCCGCGGAGGCGCTGAACCACAGGGTGAAGTGGCTGGTGTACGGGTAGAGGCGGCGCAGTTCCGGCTCTTCGCGGGCGGCCTCGATGAGGGCCAGGACCCCCTGGCTCATGGGCTCGGACCCATCGCCGAGATCGACCATCCGCTGCCACGTCGTGGGCAGCCGCTGCCAACGTCTCGCGCTGGGGTCATCGAGGTTCATCCGGGCAGTCTGGGGTCCGGCCCGCCGCCAAGGCAATGATCCCGAAGGTGGCGGGATGATAACGACCGGTGACCGGCGGGTAACAACCGAGGGACGGCAGGGGCTGGGCGTGGGAGGTGGGCCCCTGCCGTCCTGGATCACGGGTCAGCCGTGGCTGACCCGGAGTTCCTTGATGCCGTTCAGCCAGGCAGCGCGCAGCCGGCGCGGGCCCTCGCCGACGAGGTGGAGGTCGGGCAGGGCGTCGGCCAGGGCGTTGAACATCAGGTCGATCTCCATGATGGCCAGCGACTTGCCGAGGCAGAAGTGCGGGCCGCCGCCGCCGAAGCCCATGTGGGGGTTGGGGTCGCGGGTGATGTCGAAGCGGTCGGGGTCGGTGAAGACCTCGGGGTCGTGGTTGGCGGAGGAGTAGAACATGCCGACGCGGTCGCCGGCCTTGATCTTCTGCCCGCCCAGTTCGGTGTCCTGGGTGGCGGTGCGCTGGAAGGACACCACGGGGGTGGCCCAGCGGACGATCTCCTCGGCGGCGGTGGAGGGCCGGGTCGCCTTGTACAGCTCCCACTGCTCGGGGTGGGTCAGGAAGGCGTGCATGCCGTGGCTGATGGCGTTGCGGGTGGTCTCGTTGCCCGCGACGGCCAGCAGGAGGACGAAGAAGCCGAACTCGTCGGAGCCCAGGTTGCCCTGGCCCTCCGCGGCCACCAGCTGCGTGACGATGTCCTTGGCCGGACACTCCTTGCGGGCGGCGGACAGGTTCATCGCGTAACCGATGAGCTCCGCCGCGGCGTTGCCGCCGACCTCGGCGGTGATCGCGTACTCCGGGTCGTCGTACGCGATCATCTTGTTCGACCAGTCGAAGATCCGCGAGCGGTCCTCCTGCGGTACGCCGATCAGCTCGGCGATGGCCTGGAGGGGCAGTTCGCACGCGACCTGGGTGACGAAGTCGAAGCTTCCGTCGGCCGAGGTTTCGAGGGCCTCCGCGACGATCTTGCGGGCCCGGTCGCGCAGGGCGTCCTCCAGCCCGCGGATGGCCCGCGGGGTGAAGCCGCGCTGCACGATCTGGCGTACGCGGGTGTGTTCCGGCGGATCCATGTTCAACATGATCAGTCGCTGGGCATCTATGGTCTCGCGCCGGATGTGCTCGTTGAAGCGGATGATCGCCGTGTTCGTGGTGGAGGAGAACAGCTCCGGGTGCGTGGAGATGTACTTGACGTCCGCGTGCCGGGTGACGGCCCAGTACCCCTCGTCGTCGAAGCCGGTGATGCCCCGCGGCTGCGGGCACCACCACACGGGTGCGGTCTGCCGCAGCTGAGCGAACTCGGGGTAGGGGACCCGGTCTTGGAGCACGTCCGGGTCGGTGGCGTCGAAGCCTTCGGGCAGTGCGGGGCAGGTCATCGGGCGGCTCCAGAGTCTGACGGCCCATCAGAAGTTGGCTTGAAGGTAGTAACGAGTTCTAGAAGTGACAAGGGGCCCCGCGCCAACTGTTGCGTGTGGAATCCGTGGAAGCCGCGTGCAAGACCCTTGCGTACCGGGTGTTCTGGTCATAAGACTGCGGGGAGAACTAGAACGCGTACTAGTTAGGGTGGGGCGCCGGGACGGCCCGCCCGTCAGCTGAGGCGCGCTAGCCGATGCGCGCTGTGCGCTACGCAGGAGCAGGAGAGGACGAGCTCATGGCCGCGGAACCCGTCATCGTCGAAGCCGTACGCACCCCGATCGGCAAGCGCGGGGGCGCGCTCGCCAACCTTCACCCCGCCTACCTTCTCGGCGAGACCTACCGCGAGCTCCTCGCCCGCACGGGGATCCAGCCCGACTGCGTGGAGCAGATCGTCGGCGGTACCGTCACCCACGCCGGCGAGCAGTCGATGAACCCGGCCCGCAACGCCTGGCTGGCCATGGGCCTCCCGTACGAGACCGCCGCGACCACCGTGGACTGTCAGTGCGGCAGTTCCCAGCAGGCCAACCACATGGTCGCCAACATGATCTCCGGCGGTGTCATGGACATCGGCATCGCCTGCGGGGTCGAGGCCATGAGCCGCGTGCCGCTGGGGTCGGGATCGAAGCACGGGCCGGGCAAGCCCTTCCCGGACGAGTGGAACGTCGACCTGCCGAACCAGTTCGAGGCCGCCGAGCGCATCGCCCGCCACCGGGGCCTGACCCGCGAGGACGTTGACAAGCTCGGGGTCCTGTCCCAGCAGCGGGCCGCCGCGGCGTGGGCCGAGGAGCGGTTCAAGCGCGAGACCTTCGCCGTGCAGGTGCCCACCACGGAGGCCGAGCAGGCCGCGGGGCAGGGCATGTGGCGGCTGGTCGACCGGGACGAGGGCCTGCGCGACACCTCCATGGAGGCGCTCGCCCGGCTCAAGCCGGTCATGCCGACCGCCGTGCACACCGCGGGGAACTCCTCGCAGATATCCGACGGCGCCGCCGCCGTGATGTGGGCCTCGCGCAAGATGGCCCGCGCCCTCAAGCTGCGGCCGCGCGCCCGGATCGTCGCCCAGACGCTGGTCGGCTCCGACCCGCACTTCCACCTGGACGGGCCGATCGACGCCACGCGGGCCGTGCTGGGCAAGGCCGGCATGTCCCTCAAGGACATCGACCTCGTCGAGATCAACGAGGCCTTCGCCTCCGTCGTCCTCAGCTGGGCCCAGGTCTTCGACCAGGACCTGGAGAAGGTCAACGTCAACGGCGGCGGCATCGCGCTCGGCCACCCCGTCGGCGCGACCGGGGCCCGGCTGATCACCACCGCACTGCACGAGCTGGAGCGCCGCGACAAGGAGTTCGCGCTGATCACCATGTGCGCGGGCGGGGCGCTGGCGACCGGCACCATCATCCAGCGGCTGTAGCACCTGCTGCGCCGCCTTTGGACCCTGTGGGATGGGATCGCGAAGGCCCCGGAGGCCGGACCTGGGGAGGTCGGCCGCCGGGGCCTTCGCATGTGCGCGTGCTGCTTTGGCCGCTGCCGCTGGTGGTTTAGTACCAGTGGTGGTTCTGCCAGAAGGTCCAGGCGCCCTCGGGGCTGCCGTAGCGGGAGTTCATGTAGTCCAGGCCCCACTTGATCTGGGTGGCCGGGTTGGTCTTCCAGTCCGAGCCCGCCGAGGACATCTTCGAGGCCGGCAGGGCCTGGACCAGGCCGTAGGCGCCCGAGGAGGAGTTCGTGGCGGTGTGGTCCCAGCCACTCTCACGGGACACGATGTTGTTGAAGGCCGCGAACTGCGCCGGGTCCTTGATCATCTGCTGGGCGATCGCCTTGGCACTCAGCGGGGCGGCCTGCGCGGGAACCGCGGCCAGCATGGAACCGGCGACGCCCAGGGCGAGGACGGTACCCGCGAGGGTCTTCTTCGAAGCGGCGATGCGGCGGATGACAGTGGTGGACACGGACGGACCTTCCGAAGGAGACAAGGGCAGTCGCAGGCATGGATGAGCCACTCACGTGAAGAAAAGGGGTTCGTCAGCGGGAGCGGGGATCCGGGGGACCTCCGTCCGCCCTGCGACTCATCCAGTTCTACGGGGGTAGAGCCCGCCCGGCAACGCCCCCTCTTACTAGTGGTCCTCGCAGCCCGGGTGCAACGACCCCCTTTGGGGCGGGACGACATCACCGCTGGTGGGGAGTGGTGCGTGGGGGTGGGTGCGGGACGCCTAAGGACTACTATCCCGCTTCGTATGTGACCTAGGTCCTGTGGGGCGGGTCACCGCCGGGGGGCCCGGATCTCACCCTCCGTGGCTACCCGTACCCCTCTCGGGAGAAGGTTTCGGGGCGTTCGCGGCCCCCGGATCGAAGGCCACGGGCGCGTTGAACGCCGCTTTCCTCGTCGCCCGCCGCAACGCCTTCAGCAGGGTCCCGCCGAGCGTGAGGGTCAGTACGACGGTCAGCGCGGCCCGGCCCAGGTCCCAGCCCAGCGAGGTCGCCAGGCAGTACGCGAGGAAGCGCACGAGGTTCGCCGGGACCGGGTCCCCGGGGTGGAAGGCGATGCCCTGGTCCATGCCCTGAAGGATCACCCAGCCCTGAAGGTTCATGATCGTGCCGTACGCGAACGAGCCGAGGAAGCCGTACAGCGCGAGCATCGCCAGCTCGGCCCGCCCCCGGATCCGGTCCGGACCCGGCAGCAGCCCGGCGCCCAGCGAGAACCAGGCCAGGGCCAGCATCTGGAACGGCATCCACGGCCCGACACCGCCCGTGAGCAGGGCCGACGCGAACATCGTGACCGCGCCCAGGACGAAACCGAAGCCCGGGCCGAGGACCCGGCCGCTCAGCACCATCAGGAAGAACATGGGCTCCAGGCCGGTCGTACCGGCACCGAGGGGGCGCAGCACGGCCCCGACCGCGGCCAGTACGCCGAGCATGGCGACGGCCTTGGCGTCCATCCCGTCGTCGGCGATGGTCGCGACGACCACCCCGACCAGGAGGGGGAGCAGGGCCGCGAAGAGCCAGGGGGCGTCCTGGGAGTGGGCGACGCCGGACTGGCGGTCGGCGAGGAGCGGCCAGCCGAAGGCGGCGATGCCGATGAGGGTGACGAGGACCAGGGCGGCGGCGGCGCGGGGGCCGATGCGGAGGGGGCGGGAACGGGGGTGGGGGGTCGGGGCGGAGGTGCTCATGAGGCGGCTCCGCCGGAGAGGGGCCCGCCGGAGAGGGGCCCGCCGGAGAGGGCCGCTTCGACCTGGGAGACCGTGAGCCAGTGGCCCGGGGCCAGGATCTTGGCCACCTGCGGGGCGAAGGCGGGGGAGGAGACGACGACCTCGGCGGTCGGGCCGTCCGCGACGATCTCGCCGCCGGCGAGGATCACCACGCGGTGGGCCAGTTCGGCGGCGAGTTCCACGTCGTGGGTGGCCAGGACGATGGCGTGGCCGTCGGCGGCGAGCCCGCGCAGGATCTCCACGAGGCGGGCCTTGGCGGCGTAGTCCAGGCCGCGGGTCGGCTCGTCGAGGAGCAGCAGGGTCGGGCGGCCGGTCAGGACCAGGGCCAGGGCGAGGGCCAGGCGCTGGCCCTCGGAGAGGTCGCGCGGATGGGTGTCGTCGGGGACGTCGGGGAGGAGCGCGGCGACGAGGGCACGGCAGGTGCCGGGCGCCTGGCCGGCGTCGTGGTCGGCGGCGGTGCACTCGGCTGCGACGGTGTCGGCGTAGAGGAGGTCGCGGGGCTCCTGGGGGACGAGGCCGACGCGGGTCACCATCTCGGGGGGCGGCGTGCGGTGGGGGGTGCGGCCGCTGACGGTGACCTGGCCGGTGGTGGGCTCCAGGGTGCCGATGAGGGTGGCGAGGAGGGTGGACTTTCCGGCGCCGTTGCGGCCCATCAGGGCGATGGTCTCGCCCTTCTCCACGGTGAGGTTGATGTCGCGGAGGACTTCGGCGCGGCCGCGGCGGAGGGAGACGGCCTTGACCGTCGCCGGGGCCGGGGTGGCCCCCGTCGCCCCCGTGGTCCCGTTGGGGTCGGCCGGGGCGGGTCGGGGGGTGCGGAGGCGGTGGCGGCGCAGCCGGGCGAGCAGGCCGGGGCGGGGGCCCTGCAGGCGGCCGTCCCCTACCCACCCTTCGCCCGTTCCCCGGGGCTCCGCCCCGGACCCCTGGCCGGCCTCGGCCGGAGGCTGTGCCCCGGCGCCGGACTGGTGCTGCGCCCGGGAACCGTTACGGGGGTCCGTACCGGCCGAAGCCTGGGGCTGCGCCCCGGACCCCGCGTGGGGCTGCGCCCCGGACCCTGCCCGGGGCTCCGCCCCGGACCCCTGGCCGGCCTCGGTCGGAGGCTGTGCCCCGGTGGCGGACCGGGGGGGTGTCGTCAGGCGGGTGAGGAGGGGGGTGGACTGGCGGCGGGCGTCTCGGATGGAGAGGGGGAGGGGGGACCAGCCGGCCAGGCGGCCCAGGGCTACCACCGGGGGGTGGACCGGGGAGACGGCCATGACGGCCGAGGGGGTGCCCAGGACGGGGGGTGCGCCCGGGGAGGGGAGGAGCAGGACCCGGTCGGCGTACTGGACCACCCGCTCCAGGCGGTGCTCCGCCATCAGGACGGTCGTGCCCAGGTCGTGGACCAGGCGTTGCAGGACGGCCAGGACTTCCTCCGCCGCCGCCGGGTCGAGGGCGGAGGTGGGCTCGTCCAGGATCAGGACGCGGGGGTGCGGGGTCAGGACCGAACCGATCGCCACCCGCTGCTGCTGCCCGCCGGAGAGGGTGGCGATGGGGCGGTCGCGGAGGTCGTTCAGGCCGAGCAGGTCGAGGGTCTCCTCGACGCGGCGGCGCATGACGGAGGGCGCCAGGCCCAGGGATTCCATGCCGTAGGCGAGCTCGTCCTCGACCACGTCCGTCACGAAGTGGGCCAGCGGGTCCTGGCCGACCGTGCCGACCACGTCCGCGAGTTCCCGCGGCTTGTGCGTGCGGGTGTCCCGGCCGGCGACCGTGACCCGGCCCTTGAGGGTGCCGCCCGTGAAGTGCGGGACCAGGCCCGAGACCGCTCCGAGGAGGGTGGACTTGCCGACGCCCGAGGGGCCCACCAGGAGGGTCAGCTCGCCTTCCGGGAGCGTGAAGTCGGCGTGCGAGAGGGAGGGGGCGGCCGCGCCCTCGTACGTCACCGATACGTCTTCGAAGTGGATCACGGGGAAGTTCTACGCCTCCTTCGGTGGGGTGGGGGGCAGCGGGGCAACCAGGGCCGGGAGGAGGCCCAGCAGGATCGCCGCAGCCGGCCAGAGCGGGAGGGTCGGGACGACCAGGGGGACCACGCCGGGGCGCAGGGCCTCCGGGTCCAGGGACGCGGCCCGGATCAGCAGCGCCGCGACCGCCGCGCCCGACCCGGCGACCAGCCAGGACCGTACGCCCCACCGGTCCGGCCGGTACCGGGTCCGGACCGACCGGCGGCCGCCGAGCCGCAGCCCGGCCAGGGCCAGGAGGAGGGAGAAGAGGAGGAGGGACAGGCCGTACTCGGCGCCCTCCGCCGCCAGCAGTCCGTACGTACCCGCGCAGATGCCGAGCAGCCCGCCGAGGGTGAGCACGTTGGTGGTGTGGCGGACGGCGGCGGGAACCCGCGCCGTACGGCCGTAGCCGCGCGCGTCCATCGAGGCGGCGATGGCCACGGAACGCTCGAGGGCGCCCTCCAGCACCGGCAGGCCGATCTGGAGGATCGCCTTGATCCCGCCGGTGGGGCGGCCGCGCAGGCGGCGGGCCGTGCGCAGGCGGACCACGTCCGCGACCATGTTCGGCGCGAAGGTCATCGCGACGACCACGGCGACGCCGACCTCGTACAGGGCCGCGGGCAGCGACTTCAGCAGCCGCGCCGGGTTCGCGAGGGCATTGGCGGCGCCGACGCAGATGAGGAGCGTGGCCAGCTTCATGCCGTCGTAGAAGGCGAAGACGAGCTGCTCGGCGGTGACCCGGCCACCGAGCCGGATGCCCTGCGTCCAGTCCGGGAGGGGGACCTCCGGAAGGGTGAAGAGGGTGTGCACGCCGGGGATGGGGGAGCCGAGGACCACGGAGAAGGCGAGGCGCAGGCCGATGACGAAGAGCCCGAGCTTGACGAACGCCCCGTAGGAACGCGCCCAGGGGGCGTCGGTACGGCGGGCCGCGACCACGTACCCGGCGACGCCGACGATCAGCCCGAGGAGGAGCGGGTTGGTGGTGCGCGAGGCGGCGGTGGCGAGCCCGAGGGCCCACAGCCACCAGGCACCCGCGTGCAGGGCGTTGCTCCGCGTGGCCTCGGGGGCGTGCCATTTTCTGTACGTCGGCACGCGCGGGCTCCCGGTTGCCCGGTCGGGTGCGTTCGGGCCGGGCGGGGTCGGGACGTCGCGTGTCGCGCCGTGGGTGGTGCGCCCGGCCTGCGGCCGGGCCGCGTTCCCACCCGCACCACCCGTGCGGAGGGAGGGGCGAGTGCGGGTGGCCCTGGTGGGTGGCTGAGCGCCGTCGGCGCCCGCCCCGCCGTCCTCCGCAGGCCGGTCGGTCATCGGGCGCGGCGGCGGCGGGACTGCCAGAAGGCGGCCGCGCCCAGGGCGGCCACCGCTGCGATGCCGGCGAAGAGGCCCGCCGACGGGCCCCCGCCGCCGGAGCCGGAGCCGGTGGTGGTGTTGGACTTGTCCGTGGTCGTCGCCGGGGCCGTGGCCGTGTCCGACACCGGTTCGCCGCAGCCCTGCTTCGGGTAGCCCGAGATCGCGCACAGCAGGGCCGCGCTGTTGTAGCGCAGCGGCTTCGCGACCTCCGCCAGCGCCTCGGCCGTCGTGGCGTCCGGGCCGACCTGCGCGCACGCCGTACGCGGAGCGCCCTGCGGCGGGGTCTCGCCGGCCTGGGCCTCGGCGGGCGTGCCGAAGTCGATGACCAGCGCGATCCGCTTCTTGCCCGCCACCGGGGCGGTGGCCGAGCAGATGGCCGCGAAATCGGCGTCCGCGCGCGGCGGGGCGGCCTGATCGGCCGCGTCCTTGCTCACCACGAAGTGGAAGCCCTGCACGGAGCCGTCCGCCGGACGTGCCGAGGAGGGGCCCTGGGTGGCGTAGGCCCAGGTGCCGCGGGCCCCGTCCCAGAACGACCAGTAGCGGTAGGTCGAGGCCAGGGCGGGGGACGCGGCCAGCAGGGTCATGGCCAGGGCCAGGACCATGCCGGTGACGAGGGCCGGCAGCGACGGGCGGCGTGCGCGCATCAGAGCTGGTTCTTCTTCCGGCGCCCGCTCAGCACGATGCCGATGCCCATGCCGGCCGCCGCGCCCGCGAGGATCATCCACCAGACGTTGCCACCACCGGAATCCTTCTCCTTCTTCTCCGCCGGCTGCTCCGACGCCTTCGCGGAGGCGCTCTGCGGCGCGGGGCCCGTCGCGTTCAGCGCCGCGACCAGGTCGGTGCCGCCGAAGGCCTTCGGGTCGGTGCCCGTCGCGTGCGCGGCCAGGATCAGGGTGGCGAGACCGGCCGGGTTGCCCTTGGACCACTCGGCCGAGTTGCCCTTCAGCCACTCCAGCGCGCCCGCCGCGGACTGCTTGTGCCCGGCCGCGGCCAGGGCGATCACCGCGTCGGCGGTGTTGCCGTTGTCCGCGGTGGACTGGTCGGCGCCCGGGGTGAGGGCGGTGAGGTGGCCGTCCTTCTTCAGTGCCTGGGCCAGGTATCCGGCGCCGCCCTGGGCCGCCGCCACCGGGTCACCGGCGGTCGCCGGGCACGTGAGCGGGGCCGCGGGGGTGTCCGTAGGAGAAGGGGTGACGACCGGGCCCGTGCCGAGTCCGGCCAGGACGACGGCGGCCGTCGCGTCGGCGCTGGCGGGCAGCTTGCCGCCGGCCGGCTGGAAGGCGAAGGCGCCCCGGTCGGCCGCCGGCTCGGCCGAGCAGCCCAGCTGGAAGCCGAGGAGGGACTCGTACGGGGACTTGCCCGACTTCGACTTGACCTCGGCCGGCTTCTCGCCGGCCGCCTCCAGGGCCCTGATCACGAGGGCGGTGGAGTTGGCGTCCGAGCCGCCGTCCATGGCGCCGCCGGGGTTGTTGCTCCAGCCGCCGTCGTCGTTCTGTACGGACTTCAGCCAGCCGACCGTCTTCTTCACCGTCTCGGCGTGGCCGCCGAGCGCGGCCAGGGCCTGCACGGCGACCGAGGTGGCGTTGGAGTCGATGAACGCGGAGGCGTCGCAGGCCTTGGCCGGGTCGGCGCGGAAGGCGGCGAAGGAGCCGTCGGCGCACTGCTGGCCGACGAGCCAGTCCACGGCCGCCTGCGCGGGCTTCTCGCCGACCGTGTGCTGCGCGAGCAGTGCGAACGACTGCCGCCACACCCCGTCGAACGACGGGTCGTTCTTGCCGAAGAGTCCGGAGGGGATGACGGGTGCCGGGGACGGCGTGGCGACATCGGCGAGGGCCACGGGGGCCGCGCCCACGCAGAGCACGGCGGAAGCGGCGAGCGTGGCGGCGCTGCGGCGGACGTTCATGGCGGGGCGGGTGCCTCTCGTGCCGGGGACCCGGAGGCAGGCAGCACAGCGATGGAGGCTGGTACCGGGCTCCGGCTCCGTTTACCTCGACGGTGCCGGCCGCCGGAGGACCCGGCGGCACGAGCCGCGCACCTCCGGTACGGGGCAATCCGGCTCCCCGCCCCCGATGCTGCCGGGGCGGGTCACGGTTGCGGGTCAGCGCCGGATTCGCACCGGCTTCCCCCCGTACGGAAGTGTGGACGACGGCCATACTCTACCGGCCCGTAGGGTGTGGGCCCGGTGCCGCCGCCCGCCCGCGCCCCTTACACGGCGCGGTACGTCACGGGGTCGCTGCCCGCAACCGCCTCCGCCCGGCCCTGTTTCACCAGGCGCCGCAGGTGGGCTTCCGCTTCCGAGACCGCGATGTTGCGGGAGCCGTACGGGATCTGCTCCCAGGGCCGGTTCCACTCCATCCGCTCCGCCAGCGCCCACGGCGTCAGCGGCTCGGCGGCGAGCAGCGCGCGCAGCCCGGTCAGCCGCTCCTCGTGGTGGTCCAGCAGTTCCCGTACGCGGCCCTGCGCGTCGGTGAAGGCGTACTGGTGGGCCGGGAGCACTTCGGCCGGCTGGAGGCGGCCGATGCGTTCGAGGGAGTCGAGGTAGTCGCCGAGGGGATCGGCGACCCCCTCGGAGGAGGGGTCCTCGTAGAGGCCGATGTGCGGGGAGATCCCGGGCAGCAGGTGGTCCCCGGAGAAGAGGCGGCCGTTGCCGGGGAGGTTCCCCGGGTGCTTCTCCTCCAGGTGCAGGCAGACGTGGCCGGGGGTGTGCCCGGGGGTCCACACCGCCCGCAGCCGGCGGCCGGCCAGCGGCAGCAGCTCCGCGGGCACGATATCCCGGTCGGGGACGGCGGCCCGGAGTCCGGGCAGGGTGGTCATGCGGCCGCTCGCGCGGGCGGCGCGCAGCGGGGCGATGTGCTCCTCGGGGGCTCCGGCGGTGGCCAGCTTCTCGGCCATGTAGTCGAACCAGACGCCGGGTTCGGAGGCCCGGGTCCGTACGACGACCTCGGTGTCGGCGGCGTGCATGGCGATCCAGGCGCCGGAGGCCTCGCGGACCTGGCCGGACAGGCCGTGGTGGTCGGGGTGGTGGTGGGTGATGACCACGCCGTGCACGTCGGCGACGGCGATGGAGAGGGCGCCGAGCCCGGCGACGAGGGTGTCCCAGGACTCGGGGTCGTCCCAGCCGGTGTCGATGAGGACCGGGCCGCGATCGGTGTCGAGGACGTGGACGAGGGTGTGGCCGAGCGGATTGTCGGGGATGGGGACCTTGATGCCCCACACGCCGCCGCCGTGATCGGTGACGTGGGGGGTGCCCAGTGTCGTGTCCTCTGCCTTGAAGGGCTCCACTCTGGCTCCACTCTCACGAGAACGTGTTGCATTAGTAGCCCAAGTCGACCATCTTCGGGGCGATCTGACTAGTCGTTGGATCTTCGATGTGTTGTACGAGGCGGTTCGGTCAGGGCCGTGGACTCCTAGAACTAGAACTGGTATCAGTTCTGCAACGCCAAGCCGCAGGAGGCACAAGCCATGACCGAGCTCGTGGAACACGGAAAACTGTTCATCGGCGGTGAGTGGACGGATCCGCTGGGCTCCGACACGATCAAGGTCGTCTCGCCCCACACCGGGCAGGTCATCGGCAGCGTCCCGCACGCCTCGAAGGCGGACGTCGACCGGGCCGTCGCCGCGGCCCGCAAGGCCTTCGACGAGGGCCCCTGGCCGCGCACCACGCTCGAGGAGCGGATCGCGGTGGTGACCAGGATCAAGGACGCCATAGCCGTCCGGCACGAGGAGATCGCCCGCTCGATCAGCTCCCAGAACGGGTCCCCGTACTCCTGGAGCATCCTCGCTCAGGCCCTCGGCCCGATGATGGTCTACGACGCCGCGATCACCGTGGCCCGCGACTACCCCTACGAGGAGTTCCGCCAGGGCGTCCTCGGCCCGATCCTCGTCCGGCGCGAGGCGGTCGGCGTCGTCGCCGCCGTCATCCCGTGGAACGTCCCGCAGTTCGTGGCCGCCGCCAAGCTGGCGCCCGCGCTGCTCACCGGCTGCACGGTGATCCTCAAGCCGTCCCCGGAGGCGGTCCTCGACTCCTACATCCTCGCCGACATCGCCCGCGAGGCCGGGCTGCCCGAGGGCGTGCTGTCGATCCTGCCCGCCGACCGCGAGGTCAGCGAGTACCTCGTCGGCCACCCGGACGTGGACAAGGTCGCCTTCACCGGCTCCGTGCCCGCCGGCCGGCGGGTCATGGAGGTCGCCTCGAAGAACCTCACCCGCGTGACCCTCGAACTCGGCGGCAAGTCCGCGGCCGTCATCCTCCCGGACGCCGACCTCGACACCACCATCGCCGGCATCGTCCCGGCGGCCTGGATGAACAACGGCCAGGCCTGCGTGGCCCAGACCCGCGTCCTCGCCCCGCGCAGCCGCTACGAGGAGATCGCCGAGGCGCTCGCCGCCGCGGCCTCGGCGCTGGTCGTCGGCGACCCGATGGACCCTGCGACGCAGCTCGGCCCGCTGGTGGCCAGGCGGCAGCAGCAGCGCTCGCTCGACTACATCCGGATCGGCCAGGAGGAGGGCGCCAAGGTCCTCTCGGGCGGCGGGCGTCCGTCCGGCTCGGGCCTGGAGCAGGGCTGGTACGTGGAGCCGACCCTCTTCGGAGACGTCGACAACTCGATGCGGATCGCCCGCGAGGAGATCTTCGGCCCGGTCGTCTGCCTGATCCCGTACGGGGACGAGGCGGAGGCGGTACGGGTCGCCAACGACTCGGAGTTCGGGCTCAGCGGCAGCGTCTGGACCGGCGACGTGGAGCACGGCATCGACTTCGCGCGCCAGGTGCGCACCGGCACCTTCAACGTGAACACCTTCAGCCTGGACATGCTCGGGCCGTTCGGCGGCTACAAGAACAGCGGCGTCGGGCGGGAGTTCGGCCCGGAGGGGCTGGGCGAGTACCTGGAGCACAAGATGATCCACCTCCCGGCAGGGTACGTACCCCCCGCGGCCGGTGAGTGATGGGCGACCGGTGGCACGTCGAGGTGGACCGGGGGGTCTGCATCGGCTCGGGCATGTGCGTGAACCACGCCCCGGAGGGCTTCGCCCTCGACTCGGCGCGGCAGTCCCACCCGCGGGCGGCCGAGACGGACGCGAGTGAGCCCGTGCTCGCGGCGGCGGAGGGATGCCCGGTCGAGGCGATCGCGATCACCCTGCTGGGCAGCGGCGAGGCTGTGTTCCCTCCGGAGGAGTGAGGGGGCCGCCCGGGGGCCGGGGCCGGGGCCGGGGGACAGCGTGGTTCCCGGCCCCGAGTCCCGGCCTGCTCGTGCGGGCGTGTGAGACTCCTGCCACGAAGGACCGCCCGGTGCACGGAACGGGCGGCAGGTGAGGTGGGGGCGAACGGTATGCGCAGGAGCGGGTGGACGGCCGGGGTGGTGCTCGGGGCGCTGCTGGTGGCGGGCTGCGGGGCGGACGGAGGGTCGGCGTCGCCGGCCCGGGAGAAGCCGTCGAGCCCGTCGAAGTCGCCGAACGGAGCCGCGGCGCCCACGGGGTCCGCCGCGTCGGCCGGCGCGGGCGCCTCCCCGGCCGCCTCCGGAGCGTCCCCCGGGGCCACCGGTGCCTTCGGCAAGGAGCAGGCCGCCGCCGATGTCGTCGCCGCCACGACGGCGGCCGGGCTCCCGCAGCCCGAGGCGGACGCCACGGCCTTCCCGTCGCCGACGGGGGTGGCCGCGGACGTGGCCGGGCGCCGGGCCGAGCTGCTCGCCTGCATGGTGCCCTGGCAGACGATGGAGCGGGTCGAGGATCCCGAGAAGGCGTACACGGCCACGATCGCGGAACTGGAGCGGCTCGGCTGGAAGGCCGGGGGCGACCCGTTCCAGGAGAACATGCTGAGCCAGGTGTCCCTGAAGAAGCAGGGCTGGGTCCTGTTCGCCCGCCGCTACGACTTCTCCGCGGGCAAGGGCTCCGGCACGGGCATGCCCGACATGCTGTCCTTCTTCGCCTCGGACCTGGCCTGCGAAGGCCGTTTCACGGAGGCGGAGATGGAAGAGGCCTTCAAGGACGAGTCCCAGGAGTAGCGGCGCCACCAGAGCGCCCGCGCTCCGCCCGCGCCCCGCCCGCGGCCCGCCCGACCCGTCAGATCAGGACTTTTTCGGGGGCGTCGGAGCGGTCGCCGCCGGGGGCTGCGGGGCCGTGAGGTCGATCAGGCGGCAGACCGTCTCGATGTCGATCTTGACCTGGGCGATCGAGGCCCGGCCCGAGAGCCAGGTGATCAGGGCCGAGTGCCAGGTGTGCTCGATGACCCGGACCGCCGACAGCTGTTCCGCCGTCGGCGGGGCGTCCAGGCCCATCGCGTCCAGGATGATCGCCGTCGTCAGCCGGGAGACCGTGTCCACCTCGGGGCTCACGCTGCGGTCCGCGAAGGTGAGGGCGCGGACCATCGCGTCGGCCAGGTGCGGCTCCCGCTGGAGCGCGCGGAAGGCGCGCATCAAGGTCTCCGCGACCCGGGCCGAGGGCTCGTCCCCGGCCGGCGGGCGCTTGCGCAGCGTTCCGTGCATGTGCTGGAGCTGGTCCTGCATGGTCGCGACGAGCAGGTGCACCTTGGAGGGGAAGTACCGGTACAGGGTGCCCAGGGCCACGCTGGAGGACTCCGCCACCTCCCGCATCTGCACCGCGTCGAAGCCGCCCCGGCTCGCCAACTGGGCGCTGGCGTGCAGGATCCGCCTGCGGCGTGCTTCCTGGCGCTCCGTCAGGGGCGGAGACGCCGGTGTGGTGACGGCTGGGGTCACGGCCTTCGCTTCCGCTGTCATCTGTCCCGTTCCGGTTCCGAGGCGTTCCAGTTCCAAGGCGTTCATGTCTGCGCCGGGGCGGCCGAACGTGCTACCTCCGGGCCGTCGCGCGCCCCAGCATGGCAGGCACCCGATCCGTGGCGCGAATCACCTGCCACCCCTCTTACGGTGTGGTTTCCGGCCGGTAGATTCAATGCTCTTCAACGGATCAAGTCTGAAACTTGTTCTAGATTATCCGAGCGGTTACGCTCCGGCGAAAGTGCAGGGAGAAGGGGGCCGAGAGTGACCGCAGAGGCCATGGTGACGAGCCCTACGAGCCCGTCAACGGCTCCCGCCGCCGAAGACGGCCGCCCGTTGCGGATCGCACTCCTCACCTATAAGGGGAACCCGTTCTGCGGCGGCCAGGGCGTCTACGTCCGCCACCTCGCGCGCGAGCTCGTGAAGCTGGGCCACTCCGTCGAGGTCATCGGCGCGCAGCCCTACCCGGTGCTCGACACCGACGCCCTCACCGGCGCCGGCGCGACCCTCACCGAGCTCCCCAGCCTGGACCTCTACCGCAGCCCCGACCCTTTCCGCACGCCGGGGCGTGACGAGTACCGCGACTGGATCGACGCCGTCGAGGTCGCCACCATGTGGACCGGCGGATTCCCCGAGCCGCTGACCTTCTCGCTGCGCGCGCGCAGGCATCTGGCCGCGCGCGCCGGTGAGTTCGACGTCATCCACGACAACCAGACCCTCGGCTACGGGCTGTTGGCGGACCTCGGTGCCCCGCTGGTCACCACCATCCACCACCCCATCACCGTCGACCGCAAGCTGGACCTGGCCGCCGCGAAGGACCGCAGGAAGCGGGCCTCCGTACGGCGCTGGTACGGGTTCACCCGCATGCAGGGCCGCGTCGCCCGGCGGCTTGCCTCCGTGCTCACCGTCTCCGGCTCCTCCAAGAAGGAGATCGCCGAGCACCTCGGCGTCCCGGGCGAGCGCATCCACGTCGTCCACATCGGCGCCGACACCGACCTCTGGTCGCCCGACGCCTCCGTCGCCGAGGTGCCCGGGCGGATCGTGACCACCTCCAGCGCAGACGTCCCGCTCAAGGGGCTCGTGCACCTCGTCGAGGCGCTCGCGAAGCTCCGTACCGAACAGCCCGAAGCGCACCTCGTCGTCGTCGGCAAGCGCGCCGAACAGGGCCCGGTGGCCCGCGCGATCGAGACGTACGGACTCCAGGACGCCGTCCGCTTCGTCAAGGGCATCACCGATACCGAGCTCGTCGACCTCGTCCGCAGCGCCCAGATCGCCTGCGTCCCCTCGCTGTACGAGGGCTTCTCGCTCCCGGCGGCCGAGGCCATGGCCACCGGCACCCCGCTGGTCGCCACCACAGGCGGTGCGATTCCCGAGGTCACCGGCCCCGACGGCGAGAGCTGCCTGGCCGTGCCGCCCGGCGACGCGGGCGCACTGGCCGCCGCGCTGGGCCGGCTGCTGGGCGACCCCGAACTGCGCACCCGGCTCGGCGCCGCAGGCCGCGAACGGGTGCTGTCCCGCTTCACCTGGGCCAAGGCCGCCGAGGGCACCGTCGTCCACTACCGCGCCGCCATCGAGCGGGCGGCGGCGGGCGCGAAGTCCCGTACCGCCGCCCGGTGACCTCCCCCTTCCGTCCGATGCAGTTCCTCTCCCCACCCCGCGACCGCGAAGGCAGGACCACGTGCTGACCGTCGATTTCTCCCGGTTCCCGCTCGCCGCAGGCGACCGCGTACTCGATCTGGGCTGCGGCGCAGGCCGGCACGCCTTCGAGTGCTACCGGCGCGGAGCCCAGGTGGTCGCCCTCGACCGCAACGGCGAGGAGATCCGCGAGGTCGCCAAGTGGTTCGCCGCGATGAAGGAGGCCGGCGAGGCCCCGGCCGGCGCCACCGCCACCGCGATGGAGGGCGACGCCCTCGCGCTGCCCTTCCCCGACGAGTCCTTCGACGTCGTCATCATCTCCGAGGTGATGGAGCACATCCCCGACGACAAGGGCGTCCTCGCCGAGATGGTCCGCGTCCTGAAGCCCGGCGGACGCATCGCCATCACCGTGCCGCGCTACGGCCCCGAGAAGATCTGCTGGGCGCTCTCCGACGCCTACCACGAGGTCGAGGGCGGCCACATCCGCATCTACAAGGCGGAGGAGCTGCTCGGCAAGATGGAGTCCGCGGGCCTCAAGCCGTACGGCACCCACCACGCGCACGGCCTGCACTCGCCGTACTGGTGGCTCAAGTGCGCCTTCGGCGTCGACAACGACCAGGCGCTGCCCGTCAAGGCGTACCACAAGCTCCTGGTCTGGGACATCATGAAGAAGCCCGCGCTCACCCGGCTCGCGGAGCAGGCCCTGAACCCGGTCATAGGCAAGAGCTTCGTCGCCTACGCCACCAAGCCGCACCTGCCCGCAGTCGCGGTCGGGGACGCGGCGGCGGCCGAGGCCGTGGGCGCCGCGCAGTGAGTTCTCCCGGGCGCACCGCACCCGAACACCTCGTACTGGACGGCGTACTGACGGCCGATCAGGCCGCCGCCACCGTCGCCGGGATCCTCGCCGCGCAGCGCACCGACGGGGCCATCCCGTGGTTCCGCGGGCACCACCTCGACCCGTGGGACCACACCGAGGCCGCGATGGCCCTCGACGCGGCCGGCGAGCACGAGGCCGCCGAGCGGGCCTACGACTGGCTGGTCCGCCACCAGAACGACGACGGCTCCTGGTACGCGGCCTACGCCGACCGCGAGGACGGGGTCGACACCCGCGAGCCGCAGGACGCGAGCCGCGAGACCAACTTCACCGCGTACCTCGCCGTCGGCGTCTGGCACCACTACCTGTCCACCGGCGACGAGGCCTTCCTCGACCGGATGTGGCCCGCCGTGTACGCGGCCGTCGAGTTCGTCCTGCGGCTCCAGCAGCCGGGCGGCGAGATCGGCTGGAAGCGCGAACCGTCCGGCGAGGACGTCTCGGACGCCCTGCTCACCGGCTCCTCCTCCATCCACCAGGCGCTGCGCTGCGCACTGGCCATCGCCGAGTACCGGGGCGACCCGCAGCCCGACTGGGAACTGGCCGCGGGCGCCCTCGGGCACGCGATACGCCGGCACCCGGAGCGGTTCCTCGACAAGTCCCGCTATTCCATGGACTGGTACTACCCGGTCCTCGGCGGCGCGCTGACCGGTGCGGAGGCGAAGGCCCGGATCGAGGAACGCTGGGAGGAGTTCGTCGTCCCGGACCTCGGCGTACGGTGCGTGCTGCCGAACCCCTGGGTGACCGGCGGGGAGTCCTGCGAACTGGCGCTCGCGCTGTGGGCGACGGGGGAGTCGGACCGGGCGCTGGAGATCCTGCGCTCGATCGGTCACCTGCGGGCCGAGAACGGCATGTACTGGACCGGGTACGTCTTCGACGACGGGGCGGTCTGGCCCGTCGAGCAGACCACCTGGACGGCGGGCTCGCTGCTCCTCGCGGTGGCCGCCCTGGGCGGCGACGAGGCCACCGGCACGGTCTTCGGCGGGCTGACCCTGCCGGCGGGCCTGGAACCGGACTGCTGCGGCTAGGCCGTCTCGGCCTAGCGGCGGTAGAGCCGCCCCGCGATGGCGTGGCCGATGACCAGGTAGGCGACGGCCGCGATGCCGTAGCCGATCACCACCTGGACCCAGTCGCGGTTGAAGGTGAAGAGGTCGTAGGACCAGCCGGCGAGCCAGGTCGCCGCGTCGTGGATGAATTCGACCAGGGCGTTGCCCTGGTTGGCGTCCAGCAGGTACAGCAGGATCCACAGGCCGATGACGAAGGCCATGACGTCGGCGACGACCGCGACGGCGCGGCCCGCCTGGCTGCTTCCTCTGGTGTGCACTCGCGTGTGTGTGGGCATGCCGCGCTTCTGGCCGCTCCCGGGCCGGGTAAACCCGAAGGGGTGTATCCGAGGGGCATCCGTAGGCGCAAACCCGAACGGCAACCCGAACGGGCCGCCCGGGTGGCGGAGCCGGGTGGTCGGGGTGAGGCTGCGGGGGACGCCTCAGCCCCGGAGGAAACCCGTGTCGCTGCCCACCACACCCGTCCGCTTCCGCCGCACCCTCACGGCGGTGCTCCTGTCCTGCGCCCTGCTCGGCGGTGCCACCGCCTGCGGCTCGGGCGGTGGCGACAAGACCGCCGTCGGTCAGGCCGACGAGGTTTCGGTGGCCATGGCCGCGTTCGCCGAGGCCGATGCGGCGGCCTCCGCCGAGGATGCGGAAGCGGCCGCCGCCGCTCCCTCGGCCAGCCCGGCAGAGAAGCAGAAGTTCGCCAAGGCCCGCTTCGTCGCCAACGCGGGGCTCGCGACCGGTGCCACCTACCAGTGGATCATCAAGCCGCACCGTGCCGGCAAGTTCAAGAAGGGCGCCAAGGGCCGCACCTTCGCCATGGTCAAGGCGGGCCTCGCGGGCGCCTTCGCCTACAACCGGCTGAAGGCGGCTCATGAGAACGCCAAGGACGACCCGCTGCTGTCGAAGGCCGTGGGGCCTCTGGCGGCGAGCATCGAATCCCTCAAGGGGCTCGGTTCCAAGCTGCGCAAGGGCCAGGCGGGCGACGCCGACATCGGCGCCTTCGAGAACGTCGTCAACGGCGTCAAGGAGGCCGGCGAGAGCGCGGGCGCCACGGTGACCGACAAGGTCCCGAGCGCGGGCCAGCTGACCGGCTGACCGGCTGACGCGTTCCCGGAAGCGGGCCGGACCGGAGTATTCCGGTCCGGCCCGCTTCGCCTGTTTCAATGGCCCGGTGATCGAGTTCGTGTTCCTCGCCGCCGTCGCCGCCGCGACCGGCTGGCTGATGCGCCGCAAGCACCGCCGCCGCCAGGCCGCCGGCTCCCCGGCGGGGATCCCCTGCATGGCGCGCCGGGCCGCGGGCACGGGCCGCTGGCGCAGCGGCCGGGTGTACGCCGGCCAGGGCGCGGCCCGCTGGGTACCCCGCCGGGCCGAGCCCGTGCCGCTGACCGGCGCCCGGGCCACCGGCGTACGGGTGCCCTCCGTGCGGGAGGGCATCTCCATCAACCCGGGCTCGCGGATCGTGACGGTGGAGTTCGCGGGGGACGGCGGCTCCATGGAGATCGCCGTGATGCCGCTGGACCTGCGGGAGCTCCTGGCGGCCCTCCCGGAGACGGCCCCGGGGTCCCTCCCGGAGCCCCTGGCGGAGGAAGCCCCGGACACCGAGTCGCGGCAGCCGCGACGGAGAGACGCCCTCTAGCTGTTCAGCTCCGCCAGGACCCGCAGGGTGTGCGGGTCGGGGGCGGTCAGGAGCAGGTCGGTCACCGGGCCCTTGCGCCACAGCTCCAGGCGTTCGGCGATCCGCTCCCGGGGGCCGACCAGGGAGATCTCGTCCGCGAAGGCGTCCGGGACGGCCATGACGGCCTCCTCCTTGCGCCCGGCCAGGAACAGCTCCTGGATCCGCTGCGCCTCCTCCTCGTACCCCATCCGGCCCATGAGGTCGGCGTGGAAGTTGCGTGCCGCGTGGCCCATCCCGCCGATGTAGAAGCCCAGCATCGCCTTCACCGGGAGCAGTCCCTCCGCGACGTCGTCGCAGACCTTCGCCCGGGCCATCGGGGCGATCATGAACCCCTCGGGGAGCTCGGACAGCGAGGCCTGGTAGACGTCCGTGCGGGTCGGCGACCAGTACAGGGGGAGCCAGCCGTCCGCGATGCGGGTGGTCTGGGCGATGTTCTTCGGGCCCTCCGCGCCGAGCAGGACGGGCAGGTCCGCCCGCAGCGGGTGGGTGATGGGCTTGAGCGGCTTGCCGATGCCGGTGCCGTCCGCGCCCCGGTACGGGTGGCTGTGGAAGCGGCCGTCCAGGGCGACCGGTGCCTCGCGGCGCAGCACCTGGCGGATGACGTCCACGTACTCCCGGGTCGCCGTCAGGGGGCTGGACGGGAAGGGACGCCCGTACCAGCCTTCGACCACCTGCGGGCCGGACAGGCCCAGGCCCAGCATCATCCGGCCGCCGGACAGGTGGTCCAGGGTCAGTGCCTGCATGGCGGTGGCGGTCGGGGTGCGGGCGGCCATCTGCGCGATGGCGGTGCCCAGGCGGATCCGTGAGGTGTGCGCCGCGATCCAGGTGAGCGGGGTGAAGGCGTCCGAGCCCCAGGCCTCGGCGGTCCACACGGAGTCGTAGCCGAGGTTCTCGGCTTCGGCGGCGAGGTCGAGGTGGTCCGGATTGGGGCCGCGGCCCCAGTATCCGAGTGCGAGTCCGAGGCGCATGTGACGGTCCCCTCCACGAATCTGACGATGCGTCAGGTGACTGTAGGGCAACGGCCCCCCGCCCGGAAGGGCGGGGGGCCGTTGTGCGTGCGTGCGCCCGGGATCAGCCGCGCTGGATGCCCGAGGTGTCGTTCAGGACGCCGCGGCGGCCGTCCTGGGTCTGGGCGATCAGGGTGGCCTGGCCGCGCTGTTCCACGGCCAGGTACCAGGTGCCGGGGGCGAGCTCCGCGATCGGGGCGGGGTTTCCGTCCTCGGCGAAGAGCGGGCGGGCCACCGGAACGGCGAACCAGAACGGCGTGAAGTCCGCCGCCGGGGCGGGCTGCGGGGTCGCGTCCTGCGGGGCCTGGGGCTGCTCGTGGCCGCCACCGTAGGGCGGGACCGGCTGCGGGGCGGCCCCGTACGGTTGCGGCTCCTGGCCGCCCGGGTACCCGTACCCGGCGCCCGGCTGCGGCTGGCCGCCGTACGGCGGGACGGCCGCGGCGGCGGGCTTCGGGTCCGGGATCAGCTGCCCGGCGAGCGCCGGGACCTTCGAGCCGAAGAGAGTCACGCCGGCCAGCGCCGCCGTGGCGAGGAAGGCGATGATGGCGCCCGCGCCGAGGTCGGCCCCGGTCGGGCAGGTGATGAGGCCCCAGAGTGCGGACCAGGCGGCCGCGACGGCGAGCACCGTGCCCCAGGCCTGGAAGGGAAGGCCCAGGAGCTGGCGTCCGGCGGGCTGCAGGCGGGCCGCGACGAGCAGGCCGACGGCGATGAACGCGAGCAGGAAGATGCTCGGCAGCGCCAGGCGGTACGCATCGGTGTCCCACGCGCTCGGTGCGTCGAAGTTGGGCACGGAGTAGAAATCAAGGAACGAGGCGATGAACAGCAACGCCGCTGCTCCGATCACCACGCCGTCGCCTCGTGTGAGGGATCGGATGTTCACGTCTTAGGTGTCCTTCTCGGTCTCGTCGTCTCGTGGTGCCGTGGGCGCCCGCCGTGACGCAGGGGGCGGGCGGCACCATGGTACGGAGCTTCACCGCGGCCGAGAGGGTCGGGGCTGCGGGCCGTCCGGAAGGACGGTCCCCGTGGCCCTACCCGCCGAGGAAGCCGACGATGCCGTCCGCGATGCCCTGGGCCGCTTTCTGGCGCCACTCCGGACTCGACAGTTGTGCCGCGTCCTTGGCATCACGCATGTTGCCGCATTCGATGAACACCTTGGGGCGGGTCGAGAGGTTCAGTCCGCCCAGATCGTCGCGCACGACCAATCCGGTGCCGCTGCCGAGGTAGTTGGCGGGGGCGGAACCGGTGGTCCGGGCGAAGTTCCCGGCGATCCGCTCGCCGAGCTGCCGGGACGGTTCGATGATCTTCGCGGTGTCGGCGCCGCCGCCCTTGACCTTGGCGGGGAGGATCACGTGGTAGCCGCGGCTCCCGGCCGAGACCCCGTCCGCGTGGACGGAGACCACGGCGTCGGCGGCGGCCTCGTTGCCGATCCGGGCGCGCTCGTCGATGCAGGGGCCGAAGGGGCGCTCCTTGCCGGCCTCGTGGGTGAGGACCACCTTGAGGCCCTTGGCCTCCAGGACGGTGCGCAGCCGCCGGGACACGTCCATGCTGAACTCGGCTTCCATGTAGCCGGAGTTCGTGGTCGTGCCGGTGGTGTCGCACTCCTTGCGGTTGGTGCCGATGTCCACCTGGCGGTTGATCTCGGTGGTGTGCTTGAAGTTGCCCGTGTTGTGGCCGGGGTCGATGACGACGGTGCGGCCGGCGAGGCCCTTGGCGGGGGTGGTCCCTCCGGGAGCCGGGTTCGCGGCCGGAGTCGCGGCCGGAGTCACGGCCGGAGTCGCGGCCGGGGCCGACGCCGACGCCGCGAGCGGCATCACGATGTGGGGCGGCCGCGAGTCGTCGCTCGCGCCCCCGCCCAGCACCTCGGTCAGTACCCACCCGGCCAGAACGGTCGGGGCGATCGCCGCCGCCGCGACGACCAGGGTCGACCGGCGGGCGTACCAGGGCCGGTCCGGACTGATGGACGTCGAGGACTCGGGGAGCGGCGGGGAGCTTTCGTCGTAGCGCACCCGGCGATGCTAGACCGGCGGTCGGTCGGGTGTGCGGACCGTGGGCCATCCGGGGGCGCGGTGCGCTTATATGCCGGGGCCGGCCCCGCGCCGGGCCCCGCCCAGGGCCCCGCCGCTGGACCTGAAGGTCAGATGCCCGCGCCCGTGCGGCGCAGGACGCGCAGGGAGTCCGTCACCGAGACCTCCTCGAAGGCGCCCGAGGCCAGGGCGCGCACGTAGATGCGGTACGGGGCCTGGCCGCCGTCGGCCGGGTCGGGGAACACGTCGTGGATCACCAGCGTGCCGCCCTCGGCGACGTGCGGGGCCCAGCCCTCGTAGTCGCCCGTGGCGTGCTCGTCGGTGTGGCCGCCGTCGATGAAGACCAGGCCGAGCTTGCCGCCCCAGGCCGCGGCGACCTGCGGGGAACGGCCGACGATCGCGATGACGTGGTCCTCCAGGCCGGCCTTGTGCAGGGTCCGGCGGAAGGTCGGCAGGGTGTCCATGAGCCCGATCTCCGGGTCCACGACGCTCGGGTCGTGGTACTCCCAGCCGGGCTGCTGCTCCTCGCTGCCCCGGTGGTGGTCCACGGTGAGCGCGCTCACCCCCGCCTCGCGGGCGGCGTCGGCGAGCAGGATCGTGGAGCGCCCGCAGTACGTGCCGACCTCCAGGAGCGGCAGCCCGAGCGCCGCCGCGGCGGCGGCCGCCTCGTACAGGGCGAGCCCTTCCCCTACGGGCATGAACCCCTTGGCGGCCTCGAAGGCGGCGAGGGTCTCCGGCTTGGGGCTGGCCATGGTGTTCCTCCTGCGGGGTGGGCCGTATGCGCGTACGGCGGCGTACATCGGCGGCCCATGGTGCCTTACCCGCTGGTAGGGCGCCATGCCCGGGGTCGGGCGGGCGTCGGCGATGCGATGAGGCAGGGGTGACCAGCCTTCTGCTCTTCTGACAGTTTTACTTGTCATGGCGACCAGCGACAGGTAAACATGTCGCATGGACGATTCAACTCGGATCCCGACCCCCGACCGGAACGACGAGGACTTCTGGGCCGCCGTCGTGAGCCTGGTGGAGCCCGCCTGGAGCGAGCCCGACCACGACGAGGCGTTCGCGATGGACGACCAAGTGCTCGACGCGGTCCGCCCCCTGGCCCAGCGCATCTCGACGCGCGCGCAGGCCTACCGCGCCGCCGGCAAGCCCTTCGACCCCGCCCTCATGGCCGCCCCCGATGTGCAACTGGCCCTGCTGCGGGCACTGTACGAAGCCAAGCGTTCCGTGGACCGGATGGCGGAGAGCGCCGCGACCGTCGCGGGCCGCAGCGGAGCCAGCTACGCGCAGCTGGGCGCGGCCTGGGGCGGCATCAAGCGCCAGTCCGCCCGCCTGAAGTGGCCCCACGCGGTGGCGAAGCGGTCCGCCAGCGAGTCCATCCCGCTGCGCTACGCGGGCGGCACCGCCGTCATCCACCACGACCCGGACGCCGACGCCTGGTGGTACACCGCCGTGGCCGCGGACGGACAGGAAGAGGAGTCGGAGGCGGTGCACCCCACGTACGCCGAAGCCATCGCCCGGGCGACGGAGTACCTCTTGAGCCGCGCCCAGGAAGGCGGGCCGGCTTCCTGAGGGTGTGGGTGCCGCCCGCTCAGTAGCCCCTGACGAGGAGGTCGGCCCGGGTCTGGGGCCAGGTCGTGCGCAGGTAGTGGTCCTCGGCGGCGCGCCAGCGCAGGATCCATGCCTCGGAGTTCTCACCGCGTGCGCGCACCCTTCGCAGGCAGACGTCCCGAGGGGTGTCCACGTAGGCGGTGAGGTCGTAGTAGGGGGCCGTTTCCGGGCGGGCGGAGTAGACCCCCTCGACGATCACCACGCTGCCGGCGGCGACCTCGCGCCAGGCCCCCAGCCGTCCGGTGCTCCAGTCGTAGAGCTGGTAGCGGGCGGCCCGGTCGGCCCGCAGCGGTATCAGGACCTGGTCACGCAGGCGCTCCCAGTCGAAGTAGCGGTGGTAGCCCTGTTCCGCGTCGAGTCGCTCGCGCTCGGGCATGGGGCGGTAGAAGTCGTCCACGTGCACCACGACGGCGCCGTCGAGACGCGCGGCCACCACCGTGGCCAAGGTCGTCTTGCCCGATCCTCCGGCGCCGTCGACGGCGAGGAGCCTGGTGGCCCGTCGGGTCGGGGGCAGCCGCAGGAGGGCTTCGGTGACATCCCCGGCCCGCTCCGCCGGATCCACGGGCTGCCGGTCCTCCGGCAGCCCGGGTGTCCAGGCGGCACTCGACACCACGATCTCCTGCGCCTCCATGAGGCCGACCCCCAGCAGTTCCCGGGTGACGATGATCGAGTCCATCACCCCCGTCCCGAGCTCCCGCAGCAGCCGCTGGACGGTGTTCCATGCCCTCGCCCCGCTCGAGCAACGGTGTGCACCGGCCGACCAAGTGGGCTAGGAGAGCGGCGCGTTCGGGAGGAAAGCCGTAGTGGCTTGCGGGCACGGGGACTCAACTCCTTCGACGATCACGGCCATCCTCGCACTCTATGATCACGTCGATCTGATGGACCGACAGGGGGGGGCGGGCGATGGTCGTTCGTGGGCGTGCGTGGAGTGCGTGGGGAGCCGTAGTCCTGGTGGGGACGGTCGTGGCCGGGTGCACGAGCGGCGGCGGGGCCGTTGGATCCCCCGGCCGCTCTTCGCCCGGCACTGAAGCCGCCGCGCCGCTGCTGACGGAGGCGCAGGCCAAGGAGGTCTTCGACAGGTACGTGCTGGAGAACGCCGCGGCCGACGCGAAGGGGGACCCCGAGGCGCTCGCCCGTGTGGAGGGCGGTCGGCTGCTGGAGGAGAGCCGGGCTTCGGCGCGGCTGCACCAGGCCCTGGGGACCAAGGACACGCCCGTCCGGTACGTGCGGCCGACCTTTCTGATTCCGTCGGTGGTGGAGGGTGCCCCGGCTCCCCGGGATTCGCCGTGCTGAGCAAGCGGGAGGGGGCGGAGACGGACCGGAGCTCCGTCCTGCACTACTTCACTCGCGGCGGAGACGGTGCGGGATGGAAGGCGGTGGCGGCCACCTGGGTGGTCACCGAGCCCCCGCCGCCCGGCGGGAGCGACGAGCCGACGCCGACGCAGTCTCCGAAGGACGGAGTCGTCAAGGCCCGGCCGAAGGTGATGCCGGCGCCGGCCCGGGAAGCGGTCGGCAGTGTGCGGCTGTCACCGACCGCGACGGCGGACCTCGGTGTGTGGGGGCGATACGCGGACTACTTGAGCTTCACCGTGCCGGCCGGGAAGCCGGACAGTCCGCACTTCGAACGCGGTGACTTCACCAGCAAGTTGGTGGACCACTTCAACGGGTGGGACGAGGACGAGTTGCAGCGCAGCTTCTCCTACCGGCCGGTGGGGGAAGAACTGCCGGTCTTCGCGCTGGAGAACGGTGGCTCCCTGGTCACGTGCACGCTCGAGGGGATCTACAGGGACCGAGGCCGCACTGCGGGGAACTGGATCGAGATGCGCGCGGAGAACACATCGGGGGCGCTGCTCGGTGGGGGGCGCCGCAAATGGGCCAGCCTCGAGGAAGTGTGGAGCGTGACAGCGGTCGTGGAGGTCCTGAAGGGTGGTGGACCTGCGACGGTCCTCTCCACCGACGCGTACGGGGCGACCAAGTTGTCGGTCAAGGGCGTGGACTGGAAGTAGGCGCCGTGTCGTGATCCCGGGTCACCCACCCCGTTGCGCGCCGGTGACCGTGAGGAGGGCCGCCAGTTCCGCCGCGTGCGGGGTCGGGGTCGTGGGGTGGAGGAGTTCCGTGCGGTGGACCAGGCGGGGGGTGCGGACCGGGATCGCCGTGGTGGCGGGGAAGTTGGCGGCCACAGAGAGGGGGAGAGCGGTCAGGCCGTGGCCGGCGGCGGCCAGGGCCGCCAGGGCGTGCGGATCGGTGCCGTGGTGGCGGATCCGGGGGCGGAAGCCGGGGGTGTGGCTGACCTCGCGGAGCCGGGCGAGGGGGACCGCCGTGTCGGGGGCGTCGATCCACTGCGCCTGCGCGAGGTCGGGCAGCCGGACCGAACTCCGGCGCGCCAGGGGATGGGTGTGCGGGAAGAGCACGGCCAGGGGCTCCTCGGCGACCGCGAGGGTGACGGTGGGGCCGAGGTCCGGCAGCGGGAGGGGGTCGCTGGGCGCGGCCACTCCGTCCACGAGGCCGAGGTCGGCGCGGGCGGTCAGGACCTCCTCGAGGACGGAGTCCCTGCCCAGGACATGGAGGTCGATCTCCACCGGTCCCGCGGCGCGCAGCCGGGCCAGGGCCCGCGCGAGCGCCGGGCCGACGGCCGCGGGGGAACAGGCCAGTGTCAGCCGGGCGTCGGGGGTCCAGTGCAGGCGGGCGATGTCGGCGCGGGCCGCGTCCAGGCGCAGGAGCAGCGCCGGGGCGTGCTCCATCAGCCGGGCCCCCGCCTCGGTGGGGGCGACGGGCCGCCGCTCGACCAAGCGGGCGCCCAGGTCGGCCTCGAGCGCGGCGATGTGCTGGGAGACGGCCGACTGCGTGTAGCCGAGGACCGAGGCGGCGGTGGAGAAGGAGCGGTGTTCGAGGACCGCGACGAAGGTGCGGAGGAGATGCGGATCCATGGGCATCAGTATCGCTTATGCGGGTAGTGAGGATCATCGTTGGACGTGATGGGCCGGCGGCTCGGAGGATGGCGGTCATGAACGCGAACCACCCCACGTCACCCGCCCGCACGGCACCCGCCCCCGTGTCACCCGCCCGCATCGCCCTGATCGCGGACCGCTCCGACGCCGTACGGTCCCACGCCCGCGTCCCCGGCCTGCTGGAGGCGCTGCGCCTGCGCGAGGGCCTGGACCTCGACGCCTACTGGATCCCCACCGAGGAGGCGGGCGAGGGCATGGCCGGCTTCGACGCCGTCTGGGTCCTGCCCGGCAGCCCGTACCGCAGCGAGGGCGGGGTGCTCGGGGCGATCCGGGACGCCCGCGAGAACGGCATCCCCTTCCTCGGCACCTGCGGCGGCTTCCAGCACGCCCTGCTGGAGTTCGCCCGTACGGTCTGCGGCCTCGACCGGGCCGCCCACGCCGAGAACGACCCGGCGGCCGCCGAGACGGACGCGGTGGTCGTCCCGCTGGCCTGCTCGCTGGTGGGCCACGAAGGCGCCGTACGGGTCACCCCCGGCTCCCGCGCCGCCCGCCTGCTCGGCGCGGACCGCACGCAGGCCCGGTACCACTGCAACTACGGCCCCAACCCCCTCCACCTGGACATGCTCCGTGCCCACGGCATGACCTTCACCGGCGCCGACGAATCCGGCGACATCCGCATCGCCGAACTGGCCGGGCACCCCTTCTTCCTGGCCACCCTCTTCCAGCCCGAACTGGACGGCGACGGCACCCGCGCCCACCCGTTCGTGGCGGGCCTGGCGACGGCGGCCGTCGAGCACGCGCGCACCCGCTGACCGGCGGTGACCGAATCGGGTTCTCGGGGGGTGGTGCGGTGGCCAACGACGCCGTGGCGGTGGTGTCGCTGGAGACCAACTCCTACCTGGACGAGGACTGGCACCCGCTGCCGCCCTCGCACATCGCGGCCGACCTCGGCGTGCCGTGCACGGTCCACCCCCTCGGACCCCGGGCGTCCGGCACGCACGGACTCGCGGAGGAGTTCCTGGTGCTGGACCGGGACCACCTGCCCCGTTTCGCCGAGGGGCACTCCGCGGCCGAGCCGGAGCCGGTGCCCGTACCCGAGCCCGGGCCCTGGCTGCCCGAGCGGCGGATCGCCCCCGCGCCGGACTCGGCGGGTGCGCGGTTGGCCTGACGGAGGTTCACGGTCCGTCGGCCGGCGGGGCGTTCAGGAGGGGTCGGTCAGGCCGTCGATGAGCAGGCCGTCGAGGTTCACCTGGTAGCAGACCTCGGACGTCGTGCCGTTCTCGAAGGTCTGGGTCAGGACGACCTTGGCGTGGCCGTTCGCCTGCTCCTGCTCCACCGCGGACCAGCCGCTGGGCAGCTCGTTCGTGCGGAAGATCGCGTCCTTCTGGTTCGCCGCGCCCCAGTCGTACAGGCTGCCGTCGAGGCCGGACGTGAGGAAGTCCTTCCGGACGTCGGCCGTGCTCTTGCCCTCCGAGTGCTGGCCCAGCACGGCGTCCCGGTAGTCGCCGAGGAACGTCATGACCTGCATCTCGGGCCGCGTCGACATCCGGGACGCTGCCGCCGGAGCCTGCGGGCTCTCAGCCTGTGCGGGGAGTGCGAGCAGTCCGGGGCCGGCGAGCAGCGCCGCGGTGCACGCGCCGATCAACGCGCTGCGGAGGCGGGGGCGGTAGGACATGGGGACTCCCTGGTGACGGCGTGCACGGAACACGCGCACTCAAGCAACATCCATGGGGCGGGCATAGCGCCCATTAGGGGCTCCGGCGTCCCGTGAGCCGTGCAGGGCGGCCGGCACCGCCCGCCCTGCCTTGAGCAGAAAGGATTCGGGTGAGAGGCCTCCCCGAACCGGCCCGGCCCGGCGGAAGTACCCGTACGGCCGGTGGTACAGCCTTCAGGGGGCCGTGCACATCGCCGAGGCGAAGAGGGTGTTCTGGGCGAAGCCCATGTTCTTCGCCCGGACCGTCCAGCCCGTCTCGGTCGGGCCCGAGGTGGTGAGGAGGACGTCGAAGCTGCCGGATCCGCCGCCTCCGCTCGGCACCTGCCCGGCGGGGCACTCCGCGTGGGCCGTCCCCGTCGCTCCGTTCTCCCAGTCCGATGCGCTGGCGAACGTGCGAGGTCCGGCCTGGAAGCCGCCGCCCACGACGTGCTGGGAGCCGCCACCGCGGTGCCCTGTCTGCCGGGGTACGGGACGATCGGGTGGCCCGGCTGCTGCGTCGCACTGCGGGTCGTGGACATCGTGGTCGGCGCCGCCGGCTCGCCGTGTGCCCATGCGTACGGGGCGGAGCAGGGAGGGCGGCGGCGGAAAGAGCACCGGTCGTCAGTGCGGCGGTTCGGAAACTTCGCGCGCGGATCATCGCGGCCTCCTCGTTGCGTTGCGGTCGAAGGCCACACGTCCCCCACCGTGGTCGCGTGATGCGGGGGTCACTCGTTCGGCATGCGCACATACGTTTCTTCCTCCGCCGGACGGGTGGCCGGGCGGGTCACCCCGCTGGTTCGGGGAAGTCCAGGGCCGACCCGAACCCGCGTGTGCAAAGGAAGGCCGGTATGAAACCCGCCCGCTCTCTCGCCCTGGCCGCCGTGACCTCGATCGTGCTCCTCGCCGGAAGCGCGTTCTCCGCCAACGCGTGGGACTCCGGAGGCGATCCGCCCAAGCCCGCGCCCCCCACCGAGCCCGGTGTCGTCGCGCCGCAGAGCGCGCATCCGCAGTACCGGGGTGACAGCGTCTCCATCCCGGCCGGCGCTTTCAGCTTCGTGCACGTGAACTGTCCGGCGGGCATGGTGCCCACCGGGGGCGGCGGCCAGACCAGCAGCGTGCTCACGTTCGTCACCGACTCCCTTCCCAGTCCCACGGGTTGGACGGTGGGGGTGAAGAACACCGACAGCGGCCAGAGCAACACCGCTTCGGCCTGGGTCGTCTGCACCGCCGCGTAGGCGTAGCTTCATCCTGAACGTAACTGGCTTTACCCTGATGCGGGTTCGGCCGGACACGCCAGTCCGGCCGGCCGCGGCGGACCATCGGGGGACGGGCAGTATGAGCAGCGCGCGCAAGGGCGACGACGACAACGCCGACGGCGGCATAAAGCCGCTCGCGGCCGGGGATCCGAGCCGGATCGGACCGTACCTGCTGCTCGGGCGCCTCGGGGCTGGCGGGATGGGGCGGGTGTTCCTGGCCCGGTCCGAGGGCGGGCGTACGGTCGCCGTGAAGGTGGTGCACGAGGAACACGTGGCCGACGCGCAGTTCCGGGCCCGCTTCCGCCGCGAGATCGACGCCGCCCGGAAGGTGGGCGAGCGGTACACCGCGCCCGTCCTGGAGGCGGACCCCGACGCCGAGCGGCCCTGGGTGGCCACCGGATACGTACCCGGGCTCTCGCTGGAGCAGATCGTGCGCCGGTACGGCCCCCTGCCCGTGGACTCCGTACACGCCCTCGCGGACGGGCTGCTGCACGCGCTGAAGGACATCCACACCGCCGGGATCGTGCACCGCGACCTCAAGCCGTCGAACGTGATGCTGACCGTCGAGGGCAGCCGGGTCATCGACTTCGGGATCTCGCGCGCCCTGGAGACCTCCGTCGAATCGCGGCTCACCAGCACCGGCATGGTCGTCGGCTCGCCCGGGTTCATGTCGCCCGAGCAGGTGCGCGGTCAGCGGGCCGGGGCGAAGAGCGACGTGTTCACGCTCGGCTGTGTCCTGATGTACGCGGCCACGGGCGAGCTGCCCTTCGGGCACGGCGCCAGCAACCAGCACGCGGTGATGTTCCAGATCGTGGAGGGCGAACCGGCCCTGGAGCGGGTGGCGGACGCCCCGCTGCGCGCGCTGATCGGCCGCTGCCTGGTCAAGGGTGTGGAGGACCGGCCGGGCGTGGACGAGCTGCTCGCGGACCCCGAGAGGGTCCTCCCGGCGGCGCGCGGCGGGGCGTGGCTGCCGCCCGAGGTGGTGGAACGGCTGGCCCGGCAGGCGGCGCGGCTCCTCGACGCGGAGGCGGTGCGGGTTTCGGAACCGCTGTCGGTGCCGGTTCCGGCGCCATTGCCGGTGTCTGATCCCGTGCCGGTGTCGGATCCCGGGCCCGCGCCCGCGGGGGACGGGGGAGCGGGGGATGCGCCGAGCCCGGACCGGGCGACGCTCGGGCCGCGGCCGGAGGCGGAAGCGTCCGGCGGGGTGGGTACGTCGGGCGAGCAGGTCGTCGCGGTGGTCGAGCCGTCGGGCGGGCCGTCGGGCGGCCCGTCGGGCGGGCCCGTGCCCGCGCCGGTGGCCGGCCCGGCCGCCGGCGGCGCGGCGCAAGGCGAGCGGCGCGGGGCCCGGCGGCGGTTGACCGTCGCCGTGCCGGCGGTCCTGGTGCTGACCGTCGGCGGGGGCACGGTGGCCCTACTCCAGCCGTTCGGCGGCGACGGCGGCGGATCGCAGGCTTCGCCCCCGGCGAGCAGTGCTTCCGTGACGCCCGGCGCCTCCTCGGGCTCCCCTTCGGCGGGGAGCGGTTCGCCCGCCCCGGGCACACCGAACCCCGAAAGCCCCCAGGCCGCGCAGAGCCCGCCCGTACCGGCGCCGGACGGACAGGCCACCGCCGGACAGGGCGCCGCGGCGGGCGCGGGTACCCCCGGCGGAGGCTCCGGCACCCCGGGCGGGAGCAGTGCGAGCCAGGGCGGCGCCGGGGGCCCGGCCGCCGGCGGCGCCGGTACGGGCACCGGCCCGAGCGCCACCCCGGGGGGATCGGGCTCGCCGAGCGGCGGCGGTTCGCCCAGTGGCGGCGGTTCGCCGAGCGGTGGCGGCTCCGGCGGCGGCGACGCGGTCCCCGCGTACTTCGCCGGGACCTGGACCTACAAGGACAACCTCAACATCGGCCAGCCGGGGACGGTGATCATCACCCGGTCCGGGGCGGTCCGCCTGATCAACGAGACCCAGATGGGCCACTGCGAGAACATCGCGAAGGTGACCTCACTGGCCTCCGGCGGGACCCGGATCAACATCGGCGCGGCGGCGGTGGACAAATCCAAGTCCACCAGCCAGTTCTGCGGGGTCCTGGACCCCTCCTTCTTCACCAAGAGCCTCCCGGTCGGCCTCCAGCACAACGTCGGCCCCTCCCACGGCGAGGGCTACTACTACGAGAAGTCCTGACTCCCGCCGAGGGGCGCCTCAGCGGGCGGCGGGCTGGGCGAGGGCGAGGGTGGCCCAGCAGAGGAGGGCGGTGACGGTCACGAAGACCGTCGGCAGGACCGTCAACTGGAGGACCTGGCCCGGGCTCCCGAACACGACCGCGCGCGCGGGGTACTTGGGGTGGTAGGCGACCTGGAACGTGGTGCCGTGCGCGGCGCCATAGGTGGGGGCGGGGCGGATCCTGCCGTCGGTGGCGGTGTAGCCGTAGGCGACCTGGCCGTGGATGAGGAGGGGCCGCGCCTCGGTCGTGATGCCGTGGCGGGGCAGATACCACTCGTTCCACACCATCGCCACCGTGGTCACCGCCAGCCTGCCGATCAGCAGGACGGGGACGCCGAGCAGCAGTACCGCGAGCGCGCGGCTCACGTGGTCCCCGGCGATCACCACGCGCGCCGCGAGGGCGACGAGTCCGAGGCCGGCCGCGGCCATCGCGCAGCGGCCGACGAACTCGGCCGGCTGCAGCTGCTCCGCGTCCTCCTCACCGGCGGCGGCCGTGCCCTCCCGGGGCGTGACCGCGTCGTCCCGGGGCGTGACCGTCACGAGTGCCGATCCGTCCGCAGGTGCCCGTCCGGCGGGGGGTTGGGGAACGGAGCCGTTCACCGCCGCAGCGAAGGCGGCGGCCGAGGCGCGGCCCACGCCCCCGATCCGGTACGGGACCGGCCTGGTCCCGGCGGGGACCCTCAACTCCACGGCCACCGCCCGCCCCCTCGCGTGCACGCGGGCGACGGCGGCGAGGGGGATGCGGACCTCCTCGTGGAGGCGGCGGAAGACCAGCGCGCCGCTGTCCGCACGGAGTTCGGTACCTCGGTCACCCAGGAGGGCGGGTATGGACGACATGGCCGCGAGCGTAGGGGCCGGGGGTTTCCCGGAGGTGTCCCGAAGCCGTACGGTCACGGCTGTGGACACGGTTTCCCAGGTGCTCGGCTGGTCCGTCGCGGCGGGTGGCGGCGCCCTTCTCCTCACCCTCTTGGCGATCATCGGCGGGCGGGACGAGTTCAAGGAGATGAGGGAACTCGACGAGACCGGTGTCGAGGTCCAGGCGGTCCTGGTCGCGCTGGAGCCGCTGGCCGACGCCGACGGCCTGCGCGTCTCCTACGAGTATCCGGCGGCGGACGGCTCGACGGCCCGGCACACCGCCGACGTCGGCCCCAACCCCCTGTACGTCGTGGGCGAGACGTACGCGCTGGTGCGGCTGCCGGGCCCGGCGATGACGGTCCACATGGGCACGATGTCCGCGGTGCGCAAGGAGCGCGCGGAACACGAGGCGTTCCTCCGCGCCGCCGTGTGGACGGTGATCGCGGCCATCGCCATGTGCGCCGCGGCCGTGACGGGCCTAGCCCTGATGCCCTGACCTCCGGGCCTCCCGGCCCCGGCCTCCCGGTCCCGGCCTCCCGGTCCCGGCCTCCCGGTCCCGGCCTCCCGGTCCCGGCCTCCCGGTCCCGGCCTCCCGGTCCCGGCCTCCCGGTCCCGGCCTCCCGGTCCCGGCCTCCCGGTCCCGGCCTCCCGGTCCCGGCCTCCCGGTCCCGGCCTCCCGGCCCCCGGCGGCTCCCCGGCCGCCCCCGCACGCCCTTCGCAAAGTGAGAACACGTTTCAGTTCTGACCTTCCGTCAGAATGCAACGTGTTCTACTCTGCCGCGCATGGGCATCGGAATCACAAAGGAACAGCGGGAGTTGGCCGAGGCCGTACGCGGCTGGGTCGCGCGGGCCGTGCCGCCCGAGGAGGTGCGCAAGCTCCTCGACACCCCGCCGCAGACGGGCTCGCGGCCCGCCTACTGGGACGGGCTGCTCGCTTCCGGGCTGCTGGAACCGCACCTGGAGGGCGGCACCCTGCTCGACCTCGCCGTCGTGGTGGAGGAGGCCGCCCGGGCGGCGCTGCCCGGGGCGTACCTGCCGAGCGTGCTGGCCTCCGTGCTCCTGGACCGGGCCGGGGCCGAGCCCCTCGGCGGGCGGGTCGGCGCCGTGGCGCTCGGGCCGGGGGACCTGACCGCCGTGGCCGTGGAGGGCGGTTACCTCCTCGACGGGACCGCGCCGCCGGTGCTGGGCGCGGGCGAGGCCGACCTGGTCCTGCTCGCCGCCGAGACCGCGCACGGGACCCGCTGGTTCGCCGTCGACGCCGCGGCCCTGGACGTCCGTACCCAGGACAGCGCCGACCCGACCCGGCCCACCGCCGAGGTCCGCGCCCGCGGGGTCACCGCCGGGCCGGGGGCCCTGCTGGAACTCGACGCCGCCCTCGTACGGGACCTCGCCTGCGTGCTGTTCGCCGCCGACGCCTGCGGCACCGCCGCCTGGGCGCTGCACACCGCCGCCGAGTACGCGAAGGTGCGCGAGCAGTTCGGGCGGCCCATCGGGCAGTTCCAGGGCATCAAGCACCTGTGCGCCGACATGCTGGTGCGCGTGGAGCAGGCCCGGGCGCTCGCCTGGGACGCCGCGCAGGCCGCGGCGGAACCGGCCGAGGTGCGCTCCCTGGTGGCCGCGCTGGCGGCCGGCACCGCGCTGGACGCCGCGTACTCCTGCGCCAAGGACTGCGTCCAGGTGCTCGGCGGCATCGGCTTCACCTGGGAGCACGACGCCCACATCTACCTCCGCCGGGCCCTCGTCGCCCGCCAGCTCCTCGGCTCCGGCGACGGCCACCGGGTCCGGGCCGTACGGCTCGCCGCCGCGGGCGCCCGGCGCGAGCTGCGCCTGGAGCTGCCCGCGCGGGCCGAGACCCACCGCGCGAAGGCCCGTAGCGCCATCGCCGACGCGGCCGGGCTCGACCCGGCCACCGCACGGCGGGTGCTGGCGCCCACCGGGTACGCGGCCCCGTACCTCCCGGCCCCGTACGGACTCGGCGCGGGCCCGGTCGAACAGCTCGTCGTGCAGCAGGAACTGGCGGCCGCCGGGGTCAAGGTCGCCGACCTCGGCATCGCCACCTGGGTCGTGCCCTCGATCCTCGCCTACGGGACCCCCGAGCAGCAGGAGCGCTACCTGCTGCCCACGCTGCGCGGGGACGTCACCTGGTGCCAGCTCTTCTCCGAACCGGGGGCGGGGTCCGACCTCGCCTCGCTGCGGACGAAGGCGGAGCGGGCGGCGGCCGGGGACGGCTCCTGGGTGGTGAACGGGCAGAAGGTGTGGACGAGTTCCGCGCACAGCGCCGACTACGGGATCCTGCTGGCCCGCACCGACCCGGACGCCCCCAAGCACAAGGGGCTCGGCTACTTCATCGTGGACATGAAGACCCCCGGGATCGACATCCGGCCGCTCAAGGAGATCACCGGCGAGGCCCTCTTCAACGAGGTCTACTTCGACGACGTGCCGCTGCCGGCGGACGCCCTGGTGGGCGCGGCGGACGGCGGCTGGAAGGTCGCCCGCAACACCCTCGGCAACGAACGCGTCCACATGGCCGACCAGATGACCTTCGACACCGGCCTGGAAGCGCTGCTCGCCCGCTCCGCCGAACTCGAAGGCGGGTACCGGGTCCGCATCGGGGCCCTGGCCGCCGAGGCGCACGCCCTGGCCTGCATCGGGCTGCGCACCACGCTCCAGCAGGTCTCCGGACTGGAGCCGGGCGCGGGCGCGTCGGTACGCAAGCTCGTCCAGACCCCGCACCAGCAGCGGACCGCCGAGCTCACGCTCGAACTGCTGGGCCCGGCGGGCGCGGTGAGCGAGGGGGCGGGGAAGCGGGCGGTGCACGGCATGCTCATGTCCCGCTGCCTGACCATCGCCGGAGGCACCACGCAGGTGCAGCTCAACGTCGTCGCCGAGCGGATTCTCGGCCTTCCCAGGGACTGACCGAACCGAACTGAACCGAAGGGCAGTGGGGACACGCATGAAGTCGTACATCGTGGGCGTCGGCATGACGAAGTTCGAGAAGCCGGAGTCGAGGGACTGGCAGTACTGGGACATGGCGAAGGAGGCGGGCGACGCGGCGCTCGCGGACGCCAGCATCGACTACGGGCTGGTCGAGCAGGTGCCGGTCGGCTACTGCTTCCAGGCCTCCACGGCCGGTCAGCGGGCGGCGTACGAGCTGGGGCTGAGCGGGGTCCCCGTCTACAACGTCAACAACAACTGCGCGACGGGCTCGACGGCGCTGATGATGGCGCGGCAGTTCGTGGAGGGCGGCATCAACGACTGCGTGCTGGCGCTGGGCTTCGAGAAGATGAAGCGCGGCGCGCTGGGGGGCGGGGCCGACGGGGGTGACTTCAAGACCTCGCCGGTGGCCCGGCACTACGGGATCATGGCCGCCGGGCACGGCTTCGAGATGTCGCCTCCCACGGCGCAGATCTTCGGGAACGCGGCGCGCGAGCACATGAAGCTGTACGGGACCACGGCCGCGCAGCTGGCGGCGGTCGGGGCGAAGAACCACCGGCACTCGGCGAACAACCCGAACGCGCAGTTCCAGGACGTCTACACGGTCGAGGAGATCCTCGCGGCGAAGACGATCCACGAGCCGCTGACGAAGCTGCAGTGCTCGCCGACGTCGGACGGCGCGGCGGCGGCGGTGGTCGTCTCGGAGCGGTTCGTGGAGCGGCACGGGCTGGGGGAGCGGGCGGTGGAGATCGTCGCGCAGTCGATGACGACGGACACGGAGGCGTCGTTCGCGTCGGGCTCCTGCATCGACGTGGTCGGCAAGCCGATGACGGCGGCGGCGGGGCGGGCGGTGTTCGAGGCGTCCGGGCTCGGGATCGGGGACGTGGACGTCATCGAGCTGCACGACTGCTTCTCGATCAACGAGCTGCTGACGTACGAGGCGCTGGGCATGTGCGAGGACGGCGGCGCGGGGCCGCTGGTGGAGTCGGGCGCGACGACGTACGGCGGGCGGTGGGTGGTCAACCCCTCGGGCGGCCTCATCTCCAAGGGCCACCCGCTGGGAGCGACGGGGCTCGCGCAGGCGGCGGAACTCGTGTGGCAGCTGCGGGGGGCGGCGGGGGCTCGGCAGGTGTCGGGGGCGAGGGTTGGGCTGGCGCACAACATCGGGCTGGGGGGTGCGGCGGTGGTCACCCTCTTGCGGCGGTAGCCGCCGGGTCCCGGTCCCCGGGCCCTTGCGCCTCAAGCGCCGGCGGGGCTGGGGGTGGCCTGCGCGGCGGGTTGGCTGCGGGTGGTGGGCCGGTGCCGGGGGCGGGGTGGGGTGTCGGCCTGGACTGCATGATTTAGGCGCCCTGTGCCCAACAGTCGACAGTCATGGTTTTCTTGTGCGCCACAAATCACGCTTTACGTCCCGGCCGACACCCCACCCCGCCCCCGTCCCCGGCCCTGGCCCCACAGCCCCCGACTCCGGCCGGGGGGGGGGGGGGGGGCAGTTCAGTCCCAGCTCGGTGGCATTCGGTCCCGGCCGGGGGACAGTTCAGTCCCAGCCCGGGGGCATTCGGTCCCGGGCCGGGGACATCTAGCCCCGGCCGGGGTTTGGTCTTTCAGCCGTCCGGCGTTTGAGGACCGGGGTCTGGGGCGGAGCCCCAGGGGGTCCGGGCGCAGCCCGGGGCGCCTCCCAGCCCCGCCGGCGTTTGAGGCGCGGGTCCGGGCAGCGCCCGGGGAACGGTGGAAGGGCGGGTAGGGGAACTCCGCCCCGCGCAGCGGCAAGGGTCGCAGCCGGGCTCCGGCGAAGGGCGCGGCCCCGCGCAGCGGCACATCCGCAGCCGGGGTGCGGCGAAGGGCGCGGCCCCGCACAGCGGCACATCCGCAGCCGGGTGCGGCGGCGGGCGCGGCCCCGCGCAGCGGCCAGGGGGGCGTCGCTCAGACGCGCGCAGGGCTCAGCGGAGCCAGGCTCGGCATCAAGCGCACGGCGTTGTCCCGGTTGATCCCCCGCCGGTGTGCCGGAGTCAGCGCGGGGTCGTCCGCCAGCCCCGGCAGGGCGATGCCGGTCACCATGTCCGAAGGACACGCAGGCCAGTCGCTGCCGAAGAGGATCCGGTCGGGGGACGCCATCGCCAGCAGGGTGCCCGCCGGGGACATGGGCCCGGCCGTGTCGTAGTAGAAGCGGAGCAGGTAGTCGCGGACCATCGCCGGGTCGACGGGTGGGGTGAGCGATCCCGCGAAGGCCTGCACCCGGGTGGCGATGTGCGGGAGGAAGCCGCCCGCGTGCGGCAGGATCACCGACAGGTTCGGGAACCGGTCCAGGGTGCCCTTGTGGATCATGTTCAGCGCGGCCCGCGTGGTGTCCAGCAGGAAGTCGCACAGGAAGTGCGGAATCCCCGGAACGGCCACGCCCCCCGGCCCACCGCCCGCCCCCGGACCCCGGCCCGCGCCGGGCCCCGCGTCCGCCCCTGTCCTGAGGCCCGCCCCCGGCCCACCGCCCGACCCGTGGCCCGCGCCGGGCCCTGCATCCGGTCCTGGCCCGCCCGCCGGTGCCATCCCGCCGCCGCCCCCGCCCCCGCCGACGCCCGGCAGGTTGTGGGGGTGGGTGTCCACCACCGCGGAGCGTTCGTCGAGTTCCGCGAAGAGGGGGTCGTACGAGGGGTCGCCCAGGTAGACGCCGCCGTAGTTCGCGGTCACGTTCACCCCCACCGCCCCCAGCTCGTCGAGCCCCAGCCGCAGCGCCCAGCGTGCGACCTCCGGGTCGTCGAGGAAGAGCGGGGCGTGGAACGCGAAGCGGCCCGGATGGGCCCGCGTCACCTCCGCCGCCGCCCGCAGGGTGACGGCCGTGGCCTCGCGTAGCTGCGCGGACGTCGCGTAGCGCGCCGGCAGCATCGGCTTGAGGACGGCGGTGGCGATCCCAGCCCGGTCCATCAGGTCCAAGGCCGCCGCCGCGTCCCAGCGTGCCCAGGGCGGCAGGGCCTTGCGGTTCGCCAGGCCCTGGCCCTCGGCCCACTCCAGCCACTCCGGGGCGCAGAAGTGGTGGTGGACGTCGATCCTGTCGTGGCTGCCGTCGTCCGGCTGGAGTGGGGTGATGTCTGCGATGTCCGGCATGGGGGGACCTTATGGCGGGGCCGCGCGAGTGATCGCGGGACGGCTCCGGGACCCGGCCGATCCGCTCAGGCGGGCGTAGTTTCGGGTCCGAACGGGGTAACGGAGGTTATGCGGGCCGCGGGCCGCGGGAGTGAGGTGGCTGGACAGTCGAGTCCCGAGCCCCACGAGAGGTCTGAGCCGTGACGACCGAACCCGCAGTGGCCGTGAGTGACGGCCTCCCCGTCGGCGAAGCCCTGGCGGCGGTGTCCATGGGCACGCCGGAATACCGTACGTGCCCCTACCCGGTCTACCGGTCCCTGCGCGAGCAGGCCCCCGTCGGCAAGCTGACCACGCGCCACGGGGTGGACACGTATCTCATCACCCGGTACGAGGACGCCCGGCTCGCGCTGTCGGACCCGCGCATCGGCAAGGACATGCACGAGGGCATCGACATCTACCACGCGGTCTTCGGGGACACCTGCGACGCCCTCGACGACAACCTGATCTTCGCCGACCCCCCTCGGCACACCCGGCTGCGGCACATCGCCCACGAGGCCTTCACCCCGCGCCACGTCAAGCTCCTGCGCCCGCGCATCGAGGAGCTCGCCGACGAACTGCTGGCCAAGTGCCCTACGGACACACCCGTCGACCTGATGGCCGCCTTCGCCCTGCCGCTCCCCGTCATGGTCATCTGTGAGCTGCTCGGCATCGTCGGGGACGAGCGCACCGACGTCCTGAAGTGGTTCGGGCAGGTGACGCGGTCCCGGTTCAGCAAGGACATGGCCGACGACCTGGCCGCGGCGGAGGACTGGCTGCGGAACCACTTCCTCGGCCTGGTCGCCCGCAAGCGCGCCGAGCCCGCGGACGACTTCCTCACCGTGCTGATCCAGACGGAGCACGAGGACGGGGCGCTGACCGACGACGAACTGGTCTCGATGATGTGGGTCCTGCTCTTCGCCGGGCACAAGACCACCACCTATCAGATCGGCAACGCGGTCTTCTCGCTGCTCTCCCACCCGGAGCAACTGGCGCTCGTACGGGAGGACCGCGAGCTGCTGCCGCAGGCGATCGAGGAGCTCGTCCGGTTCGAGTGCTCCGTGGAGACCTCCACGTTCCGCTACGTCCTGGAGGACCTGGAGATCGGGGGAGTCGCGATCCCGCGGGGCTCCCTGGTCCAGATCGCGATCTCCTCCGCGAACCGCGACCCGGAGAAGTTCGAGGAGCCGGACACCCTGGACGTGACGCGGAAGGGGCTGCAGGGCACCCACCTCGGATTCGGCCACGGGCCCCACTACTGCCTCGGTGCCCCGCTCGCCCGGATGGAGCTGGAGACCGCGCTGACGGCCCTGCTCGACCGGTTCCCCGACATGGTCCTGGCAACGCCGGAGCCGGGCCACGAGGAGTGGCTCAAGGGGCCGTTCCCGGCCTTCCGCGGGCTGGAGAGGCTGCCGGTCGCCCTGGACCCGTCGCGGACCGTCGACGACTGGACCGAGACGAACGCCTCCGGCTGAGTCGCCGTAGTCCGGCTCCGGCCGAGTCGTCCGCCGTACCCGGACCGCCCTTCGCGCCGCCGCCGAAGCCCCCCCCGCCCCGCGGATCCTCCCGGAGGATCCGCGGGGCGGGCGCATGTCCGGTAGCGCCTACGGGCTTACGGGCTTACGGGGCCTGCGGCGCCCGCGGAGTCTCCAGCGCCGGGTCGACCACCGACTCCCCCCGGGAGGCGCGGCGGATGCCGTCCGCCAGGTCCTCGACCGGGCCGTCCCGCAGGACCAGGCCGGCCGCGCCGGCGGCCAGGGCGGCCTCGGGCAGGCCCGGGTGCGCGGAGCCGGTCAGCACCAGGATCCGGCATTCCGGATCCTCCGCCAGGAGCGCGGGGACGCGGTCCACCGACTCCGTCAGCGCCACCGCCGGGCGGGCCAGTGGCGAAGTCACGACCTCGATGTCCGGCTGGAGGCCGAGGAGGACCGCCAGGGCCGGGTTCGGCGGGTCCAGGAGCACCCGCAGGGATCGGGCAGGGCGCTGGGCAACGGGCATCTCATCCACCCGGCCAGGGTAGGGGCGAAGTGTCCCGTACCGGCGCAACGCGCCGCACGGGAAGTGTGGCTGACAGATCGTCAGGAGTCTTCCCAAGTGCTGGGGCGTGCGTTATACATTCCTTCACCGGGCAACCTAGAACGCGTTCTAGAGTGCCGGGTCCCGCATACGACCTCGGTGCGGCCGACGGTGCGGACGGCCGCGCCGAGGTCTTCCAAGGCACCGCGCTTCCACAGCCGGTGCCTCAAAGACGGTGTTTCCAACACAGGGAGCAGCACGCCCATGCCGATCGATGCCGCCAAGGCCCTCGCCGCCGAACCCCGCAAGGGGAACATCGCCTGGGACCACAAGGACATCCAGCTCTACCACCTCGGACTCGGCGCGGGGACCTCCCCGAACAATCCCGGGGCCGCCACCGACCCCGACGAGCTGCGCTACACCCTGGAGTCCAAGCTCCACGTGCTCCCCAGCTTCGCGACCGTCGCCGGCGCCGGGATGGCCATGATGGGCGGCCTCGCCGCCCCGGGCATCGAGGTCAACCTCGCCCACGTGCTGCACGGCAGCCAGTCCATCGAGCTGCACCGGCCCATCCCGGTCAAGGGGGAGGCCTCCTCCACCGCCACGGTCGCCGCGGTCTACGACAAGGTCAAGGCGGCGGTGATCGTCCTGCGCACCGAGGTCGCGGACGCCGACGGGCCGCTGTGGACCTCCGACGCGTCGATCTTCGTACGCGGTGAAGGCGGCTTCGGCGGCGACCGCGGCCCCTCCGTCAAGGCCGAGCAGCCCGAGCGGGCGCCCGACCGGGTGGAGGAGCGGAAGATCCGCGAGGAGCAGGCGCTGCTCTACCGCCTCTCCGGGGACTGGAACCCGCTCCACGCGGACCCCGAGTTCGCCAAGCTGGCCGGCTTCGACCAGCCGATCCTGCACGGCCTGTGCTCGTACGGAATGACCCTGAAGGCCGTGGTCGACACCCTCCTGGACGGCGACGTGTCCCGCGTCCGCGCCTACCGCACCCGCTTCGCCGGGATCGTCTTCCCCGGGGAGACCCTGCGGATCCGGATGTGGCAGGAGCCCGGCCGCGTCCTCGTCACGGTCAGCGCCGCCGACCGGGACGACGCCCCGGTCCTCGCCGACACCGTCGTCGAACACTCCTAACCCGTCAGAGACACCGCCAGAGACACCGTCAGGCAGACCGAAGGAGCCGCACCGTGCGCGCAGCACTGCAGAGCGAGATAGGCCAGGACAAACTCGAAGTCGTCGAGGACATGCAGGCCGTGGGCTTCGGCCCCGGCAAGGTCAAGATCCGCATCAAGGCCACCGGCCTGTGCCACTCCGACCTCTCCGCGATGAGCGGCGTCCTCCCGCAGCCCGCCCCCTTCATCCCGGGCCACGAGGGCTCCGGCGTGATCACCGACGTCGGTGACGGTGTCACCAGCCACAAGATCGGTGACCGGGTCCTGGTCTGCTGGCTCCCGCCCTGCGGGCACTGTCCCTCCTGCAAGCGCGGCCAGGGCCACCTGTGCCTGGAGGCCTTCGGCAACGTGGCCACCCCCAACTTCCAGCGCGGCGACAGCCCCATCTTCGGCTTCGCGGGCACCGGCACCTTCGCCGAGGAGATGGTGGTCCCGGCCGGCTGTGCCGTACCGATCCCCGACGACGTGCCCTTCGACATCGCCGCCCTGATCGGCTGCGGGGTCACCACCGGCCTCGGAGCCGCCATCAACACCGCGAAGGTGGAGGCCGGTTCCTCGGTCGCCGTCATCGGCTGCGGCGGCGTCGGCATCTCCGTCATCCAGGGCGCCAAGGTTCAGGGCGCGGCGCAGATCATCGCCGTCGACCCGGTCGCCTCCCGGCGCGAGGCCGCGCTGCGCTTCGGCGCCACCGAGGCGGTCTCCCCGGAGGAGTTCGCCGACGCCAAGAACCGGATCACCGCGGGCGAGGGCTTCGACTACGTCTTCGAGGTCGTCGGCAAGTCCGCGACCACCAAGACCGCCTACGACATGACCCGCCGCGGCGGCTCCGTCGTCGTGGTCGGCGCCGGCGCGCTCGACGACAACTACTCGATCAACATGTTCTCCCTCTTCCTCGACGAGAAGAAGATCCTGCCGTCGATGTACGGCGGCGGCGACGTGCTCCGCTCCTACGAGCGCACCATCGCGCTGTGGCGGGCCGGCCGGGTGGACCTGGCGGGCCTGATCACCCACCGCGTGCAGCTCGCCGAGATCAACGACGCGCTCGACCAGATGCGTACGGGCGTGGCCCTGCGCACCTGCATCGAACTCTGACCCGTTTCGAGAGGAACCGTACGGATGTCACTGCCACTTGAGGGACTCGTCGCCATCGTCACCGGGGCGGGCCGCGGCCTCGGCCGGTCCGAGGCGATCGAACTCGCCCGGCTGGGCGCGAGCGTGGTCGTCAACGACTTCGGGCAGCCCGGCCGCGACGGCTCCGGCGAGGCCTCGGCCGCTCCGGCGGAGGAGGTCGCGGCGGAGATCCGTGCCGCGGGCGGACAGGCGGTGGCGCATCTGGGCGACGTGGCCGACTTCGAGCAGGCGCGCGAGCTGGTCGAGCTGGCGGTGAACAGCTTCGGCAAGCTCGACATCCTGGTCAACAACGCGGGCATCCTGCGCGACCGGATGGTCTTCTCGATGTCGGAGCCGGAGTGGGACTCGGTCATCCGGGTCCACCTCAAGGGCCACTTCAACACGACCCACTTCGCCTCCGTGCACTGGCGCGAACGCTCCAAGGCGGCGGGCGGACCGGTCTACGGCCGCATCATCAACACCTCCTCCGAGGCCTTCCTCGGCGGCTCGGCCGGCCAGCCCAACTACGCGGCGGCCAAGGGCGGGATCGTGGGCCTGACCACGTCCACCGCCCTGGCCCTCGGCAAGTACGGGGTCACGGCCAACGCCATCTGCCCGCGCGCCCGTACCCGTATGACCGAGGACGTGTTCGCGGGCTTCCAGGTCCCGGAGGAGGGCAAGCTCGACGCCCTCGCCCCCGAGCACGTCTCCCCGCTCGTCGGGTACCTGGCCTCCCCGGCCTCGGCGAAGGCCAACGGCCAGCTGTTCGTCGTCCACGGAGGCATAGTCGTCGTCATGGAACGCCCCAAGGTGGCGGCGAAGTTCGACACCACCAAGGAGTCCTTCTCCTACGAGGAACTCGACGAGGTCCTCACCCCGCACTACGACTCCCGCCCCCCGAACGAAACCTTCGCGGCGACAGAAGTCCTCGGCCTCAAGCACGACGGCTGACGGATACACAGGTACACAGGTACACAAGCGCCGGGCCCGGGGTTCCACACCCCGGGCCCGGCGTCGTTCCGGGGGACGGCTAGGAAATTTGAATGTGTTCAATTAGTGTGGGGGGTGAGTCGTAAGGGCTCGAACCCGTGATGCTGTCCGGGCAGTTGGAGGGGTGTGCGCGTGAACCGACGGATATGGCAGCCGGTCGCTCTGGCGGCCGCGGCGATGGCGCTGACGGCGTCGTGCGACCTCGCCGCGGGGATCTACGCCGCCGACATCACCGCGGACCGGCTGGAGGGGCGGTGGACCGACGGCGGGACCGCGTCCCTGACCTTCCGTGCGGACCACACCTTCAGCAGCGAGTCCCTCGACAAGTACCCCGTCACCTCGAAGTGCGGGAACCCCGAGGACCTGACCTCCGGCACCTGGGCGTTCTGGGCCCCCATCGAACCCGGCGGCACCTCCTTCACCGTGGAGGAGACCGCCACGCGCGGCACCATGCTGTCCCTGAAGTTCGACGGCCGCCGGTGCAGCGTGGACGTCTACCTGTACGGCGACGACGCCGACCCCGCGATGTGCCCGGCCCCCGACGCCGACGAGGGCTGCGCCGATACCGGATACCTCCAGCGGAGCGACGAGGACGGATAGCCCGACCCCGGCGGCCGGCCTCACCCCAGCGGGGCCTGCTGGAGGGGGACCGGGCGAGCCGGGGCCGGTGGAAGCGGGATCGGGTCCAGGCGGATCGGCGGCGGCGGGGAGACCGGGATGTTCACCCCGAGGAGGCCGCAGGGGACTTCCGGGGTGGAGTACGGGAGGTGCAGGCGGCCCTCCGTGGTCCAGCGGCCCGTGCCGCCGAGCCAGCCGGCCGGAGCGCCGAGCCGGAACACGTGCCGGTCGGCGGGGCGCCACAGGGCCAGCCCGGCCACCGAGCCGCCGTAGCCGTCGCCGGCCTCGTCCACCCGCAGGGCCACCCCGCAGCTCTCCGGCATCAGCACCTGCCCGGGCTGCACCGCGAACGGCGTCGCCGTGGCCCCGACAGCCCGCAGGCAGTCGGGGAAGCGCACCGGCCGGGCACTGCCCAGGACCCCCCAGCCGAGCCGGGGTTCACCCGGCGCGTCCGAGCGGATCAGCAGCAGCCCGCTGTCGGCGTCGGCCAGCAGCAGCCGGTCGTTGCTGTCCTCCGTGATCTGGAGCAGCGGCGAGACCTCCCCGCCCCGCCGCAGGTCCACGGCCACCGCCTTGGTCACCGGCCCGGCCGGGCCGTCCAGTTCGCGGTCCAGCGCCAGCAGCCGGCCCGTACGGTCCAGCCACACCCCACCCGAGCAGCGCCCCGGGATCCGGGCGACCCGCTCCGGCCCGAAGGGGACCCCGGCCACCTGCCAGACCGTGGTCGAGGTGGCCCCCACGGCCAGGGCGAAGGCCCCGTGCCCGTCGGGGGACGGGGGGAGCAGGGTGATCCGTACGCCCTCGCCCGTCCCCGGATCCTCCTCCTGGGGCCCGGGCGTGATCGCGCCGAGCTGCAGCTCCCCGGTCCGGGGTCCGGCGGCCCCGTTCCCGGTGGTTCCCCCGCCCGTCGGGTACAGCAGCGCGAAGGCGTGCCGCTCCGCCACCCGCCGGCGGATCAGCACCCGCCCGTCGGTCAGTGGCAGCACCTCGCTGTCGGCCTCCTCGGGCTGGGCGAGGGGCAGGGGCACCGCGTACGGCTCGGGGCCGGTCAGTGTCCAGCGCTCCGGGTAGCGGGCCTCGCCCTCCCCGGCCAGCCGGGCGGCGTAGGACCCGTCGGCGGCGATGGTGAACGGGGTCGCGCTGGTCTTCTCGATGGAACAGACAGTCATCGCGGTTACCTCCGCCGAGGAAGGTAGTGATCGAGCTTCCCTCCGGACAACGCGACAATCCCCGCTTCACACATACGGGTGGCGGGGCGGTGATTCGGCTGTGGAAGGGGAGGCGATTGTGCTGTGCGATATCGGGTTGTTTAGGGTGAGAGTCCTGGTTAGGTACACCTAACCCACCTTTCCGGTCTTTGCACGCTTCCCGTTCTCAGGAGACGATCCATGTCCCTCCGACGCCGCACGCCCCGAGGTGGCTCCGTCGCCGCCGTCGCCCTGGCCGCTGCCGCCGCACTCGTCCTCACCGCCTGCGGAGGCCAGGACGGCGGGGCCGCTAAGTCGGGCAAGGAGGCCCCGGCCGGAGGCACCGAGAAGAAGGCCGCGGCCCAGGGCGGCAAGGACTTCTCCGACGCGGCGAAGAAGACGGCGGCCTTCGGGACCACCGCGCCGGCCGGGCAGTTCCCGCGCACGGTCACCCACGCCATGGGCTCCACGGAGCTCAAGGCCGCGCCCAAGCGGGTCGTCGTCCTCGACGTCGGCGAGCTCGACAACGTGGTCTCGCTGGGCCTGCGGCCGGTCGGCTACGCGCCCACCGAGGGCGACGAGGGCATCCCCGGCTACCTGAAGAAGGACGCCGGCGAGCCCAAGTCCGTCGGCACCATCAACAAACTCAACCTCGAAGCGATCAACGCACTCAAGCCCGACCTGATCCTCGGCAGCCGGCTCCGCTCCGCGGACAAGTACGACGCGCTCTCGAAGATCGCCCCGACCGTCTTCTCCATCCGCCCCGGCTTCCCGTGGAAGGAGAACTACCTCCTGAACGCGGCCGCCCTCGACAAGACCGCCGAGGCGAAGGCCAAGCTCGACGCCTACCGGGCCAAGGCGTAGAAGCTCGGCGCGGACCTCGGGGAGAAGAAGCCGACCGTCACGATGCTGCGCTACATGCCCGGCAAGACCCGGCTGTACGCCGGCGCCTCCTTCATCGGCACGATCCTGAAGGACTCCGGCATCCCGCGCCCGCAGAACCAGCAGGTAGGACCTCGCGGTGGAGATCAGCCCGGAGCGCATGGACGAGGCCGCCGCCGACTGGATCTTCACCGGCGTCTACGGGGCCAAGGACAAGACCAAGCGCGACTCCGCCGAGGACAACCCGCTGTGGAAGGGCCTGGAGGCCGTGAAGCAGGGGCGGGCCAAGGACGTCCCGGACGAGACCTGGTACCTGGGCCTCGGCGTGACCGCCGCCGACAAGGTCCTGGACGACCTGCGCGGCTTCCTGGTCAAGTAGCCCGCAGGGTCCCGGTCCCGGTCAGGTGGCCGGCCGTCAGGTGTCCGGCCGTCACGTCGGCGGCCGGCCGTCACGTGGCCCGCACGGTCCAGACCGGGCAGGGCCCGGGGAGGTCCGCCGACCCCGCCCCCTCCGGCTCGGGAGCGAGCCCCAGCCGCTCCCGGACCGCGCGGGTCAGGTAGTGCCGGCCGCCCATCGCCCGCGTCACCTCCGCGAGCAGCTCCCGCCACATCGGCCGGGCCACCGCCTCCCCGTGCAGCGCGGCCACCCCGGCGGCCTGCGCGTACCGCCCCCGCAGGGTGACCGGCTCGTCCGCCCCGAACAGGTCGCTCCGCCGCGGCAGTACGGCGTTCAGCAGCGGCAGCGCCTCCGCCTGCCGGTCCCGCGCGGACAGGGCCAGCGCGAGCCGGAACCAGGCGTCCACCGTCAGCCGGTCCCCGCTCCCGAGCAGCGCCTCCAGGTCCGGTGCCAGCTCCTCCCACTGCGCGAGGTCCGCCGCCGGATCGGCCGCCCGCGCGGTCAGCGCCAGCAGGTAGCGGGCCCGTAGCACCAGCTCCCCGGCCGGGCCCTGGTGCGCGTACAGCGCCGGCATCAGTGCCACGAGCAGGGCGCGCGCCTCCGCCGGCCGGCCCGCGCCCTCGGTGTGCTCGGCCAGCCGGAACCGCGCCAGCAGCGTCAGCGGATGCTCCTCGCCGAGCGCCGCGGTGCAGTCGCTGATCAGCACCCGCCAGGTGGGCAGCGTCTCCTGCGCGGTCCCCGCCTCGGCGACCCAGCCGGCCATCACGATCCGGGCCGCGTAGGCCTCCTCCCGGCCGTCCTCCAGCAGCCCCACCAGATGGGACACGAGCACGCGCAGCCGGACGGCCGCCTCCGGGTTGCCCCGCAGCCGCAGGACCGCGTCGCACAGCTCGCGTCGCGCGTCCGCGCCGAGCGACCCCACCGTGCGCTGCTCGGAGTCCAGCCGCGGGATCAGGGAGAGCCACAGCTGGACCGCGCCGATGTCGTCACCGGCCTTGGCCAGCTGGGCGACGTACTGGTAGCGGGTGTGCAGGGTGAGGCTGTCGGTCTCGCCGAGCACCCGCCGCAGATCGCGCACGATCTCCGCGTAGAGCTCGGCGGCCTCGCGCAGGGCCCCCGCGTTCGCCAGGTACCGGGGCAGCAGGCAGCGGGCGTAGAGGGTGCGCCGGTCCCCGGGCCCGTGCAGGGCCTCCATTCGCGGCACGATCTCGCCGAGCAGCGCGGAGGCCTCCCCGAAGAGGCCGTCGCGGGCGCAGGTGCAGGCCAGGTCGAAGCCGAACTCCACGGTCAGCGGGTCCTCGGCGCCCAACAGCCGGACGGTGTCGGCGAGCAGCTCGCCGAGCGCCAGCCGCGCGATCCCGGGGTCGTCCTCCGCGCGCGCCGCCCGGCCGCGCTCCACCAGCGCGGCGCGGATCCGGGCGCCGAAGGCCTCGCCCGGGTCGGGATCGGCGTACTCGCCCTCCAGTACCTCGTCCTCGTTGGCGTCGGCCTCCCGGGCTTCTCGTAACGGCGGCGCGGGCGGCAGGTCCGGTTCGGTCGGTACGTACGCCCCCGCAGCGGCGGCCGCGGGCTCCGGGGCCTCCGTGGCCGGGGCCGACGCCGCCGCGAGCGTCCGGCTCAGCGTGCGCAGCCGGTCCACCACCTGGGCGGCGTCCGCCGGCCGGTCCGCCGGATCCTTCGCCAGCAGTTCCATGACCAGCCGGTCCACGGGCGCGGGCACCGGCCCGTACGCGCTCGGCGGCGGCGGAAGCTCGTGTACCTGCTGGTACATGACCTGGAGCAGGCCCCGCTCCAGGGTGAAGGGCGGACGCCCGGTGAGCATCGTGTAGAGCAGGCAGCCCAGGGCGTACAGGTCGGTCCGCCCGTCCACCGGCCGGCCTTCGCACTGCTCGGGCGCCATGTAGGCCGGGGTGCCGACCATCCGGGCACCGGTGAGCTTCGTGTGGTGGGTGTCGTTGTCCTCCAGGAAGCGGGCGATCCCGAAGTCGAGGAGCTTGACCAGCCCGCCGTAGGTGACCATCACGTTCCCGGGCTTGAGGTCCCGGTGGACCACTCCCGCCTCCGGTCCGTGCGCCGACTCCAGGGCCAGCGCGATCTGCTCGGCCCAGGCCAGCGCCTGCGGGAGCGGGGGCAGCCGCTGCGCGAGTTCCTCCGCGAGCGAGCGGCCCCGTACGAGCTCCATGACGATGTAGACGAGCGGTACGTCGTCCTGCTCCACGCTGTTGTAGTCGTACACGGCGACGATGTGCGGGTGCGCGAGCCGTCCCGCCGCCGTCGCCTCCCGGCCGAGCCGGGACACCAGCTCCGGGACCAGCGCCGGATCGGCCTCCTCACGGATCAGCTTGATCGCGACCTTGCGGCGGATGCGCCGGTCGATGCCCTCCCAGACCTCGCCCATGCCGCCCATGTCCAGCCGCCGGACCAGCTCATATCGGGCGTCGAGCACTTCTCCGGCACGCATGGATCCCCCCGTTTCCCCTGCCGCCGCAGACAGTATCCGCATCGGCCCGCGGATGGGACGGGAAGACCGGGGCCGGTCGCCACGGACGGTAGCCTTGGCCTGTGCCCCGTCTCTCTGAAGTCATCGCCGCGCTGGACGCTCTGTGGCCCCCTTCGCGGGCCGAGGAGTGGGACGCCGTCGGCACCGTCTGCGGCGACCCCGACGCCGAGGTCTCCCGGGTCCTGTTCGCCGTCGACCCCGTCCAGGAGATCGTCGACGAAGCGGTGAAGCTGGGTGCCGACCTGCTCGTCACCCACCACCCCCTCTACCTGCGGGGCACCACCACCGTCGAGGCCGGCACCTTCAAGGGCCGCGTCGTGCACACGCTGATCAAGAACGACATCGCGCTGCACGTCGCCCACACCAACGCCGACACCGCCGACCCGGGCGTCTCCGACGCCCTCGCCGGCGCCCTCGACCTGCGCGTCACCGGCCCGCTGGTGCCCGACCCGAGCGACCCCAAGGGCCGCCGGGGCCTGGGCCGGCTCTGCGAGCTGGACCGGCCCGAGACCCTGCGCGAGTTCACCGCGCGCGTCGCCGCCTGGCTCCAGCCGACCGCGCAGGGCATCCGGGTGGCCGGTGACCCCGACGCGATGATCCGTACGGTCGCCGTCAGCGGCGGCTCCGGCGACAGCCTCTTCGCGCAGGTCAGGGCTGCCAGTGTCGACGCGTACGTCACCGCGGACCTGCGCCACCACCCGGTGTCCGAGGCCCGCGAGCAGAGCCCGCTCGCCCTCGTCGACGCCGCCCACTGGGCCACCGAATGGCCTTGGTGCGAGCAGGCCGCGGCCCAGCTCGACGCCATCTCCGAGCGCAACGGCTGGGGTCTGCGGACCCACGTCTCGCGCACGGCCACAGACCCGTGGACGGCTCACGCTCCGTCCGTGACATCCCCTTCGAACTCCCCTTCTCTCCCTGGAGCCCCCAACTGAACGCCGAGCCCGCCGACCAGATCCGACTTCTCGACGTCCAGGCCCTGGACGTCCGGCTGTCTCAGCTGACCCACAAGCGCAAGATGCTGCCCGAGCACGCCGAGGTCGACTCGCTGACCAGCGACCTGGCCCAGCAGCGCGACTTCCTCGTCGCCGCCCAGACGCAGGCCACCGACGCCGCCCGCGAGCAGACCAAGGCCGAGCAGGACGTGGACCAGGTGCGCCAGCGCGCCGCCCGCGACCAGGCCCGCCTGGACACCGGCGTCGGCATCTCCGCCCGCGACCTGGCCAACCTGCAGAGCGAGGTCGTCTCCCTCGCGAAGCGCCAGGGCGACCTGGAGGACGTGGTCCTGGAGGTCATGGAGCGTCTGGAGGGTGCGCAGGAGCGCGTCACCGAGCTCACCGACCGGGTCGCCTCCCTGGAGACCAAGCTCGTCGACGCCACCGCGCGCCGCGACGCCGCCACCGGCGAGATCGACGCCGAGATCGCGGGCATCGCCAAGGACCGCGAGGTCATCGTCACGGCCATGCCGGCCGCGCTGATCGCCCTGTACGAAAAGATCCGCGTGAAGCAGGGCGGCGTCGGCGCCGCCCGCCTGTCGCAGCGCCGCTGCGAGGGCTGCCGCCTGGAGCTCGACCTCGCCGAGGTCAACGAGATCAAGGCCGCCGCCCGCGACCAGGTCGTCCGGCACGAGAGCTGCGGCCGCATCCTGGTCCGCATGGCCGACTCGGGCATCTGATGCCGAAGTTCGTTGTGGAAGCCGACGGCGGCTCCCGGGGCAACCCGGGGCCCGCCGGGTACGGCTCCGTCGTCCTCGACCCGGTGACGGGCGAGACGCTGGCCGAGCGCGCGGAGTACATCGGCGTCGCGACGAACAACGTGGCCGAGTACAAGGGCCTCATCGCCGGGCTGAAGGCCGCCCGCGAGCTGGACCCGGACGCGGTGGTCCTCGTACGCATGGACTCCAAGCTCGTCGTCGAGCAGATGTCGGGCCGCTGGAAGATCAAGCACCCGGACATGAAGCCGCTCGCGGCGGAGGCGGCGAAGGTCATGCCGCGCGCGCAGGTGACGTACGAGTGGATCCCGCGCGAGAAGAACAAGCACGCGGACCGGCTCGCGAACGAGGCGATGGACGCGGGCAAGCGGGGCGAGCGCTGGGAGCCCGCGAACTCCTCGGCCGCCCTGGACGCCTCCGCGGCCCGCACCCTGGCGGCCCCGCCGCCGCAGGGCCCTCCGGGCGACGCGGCGAAGGGGGCGGCGGCGGTCCGCGCCGCCCTGGCCTCCGGCGGCGGTACGCGAACCCGCGCGGGCACGGCTGCGCCCGCCCGGGCTGGCTCCGCACCGGCCGCCGCCGACACCCTGTTCGGGGACCCGACGGACCTGACGGACCTGGCCGCCCCGACGGGCCCGGCGGACCTCGCCGACTCGGCGGGTCCGGCAGACCAGGTGGTCCCGGTCGGCCCGTCGGCGCTGGCCGACGCGGCAGTCTCGGCCACCCCCGCCACCGCCGATGCGCCGGGCGTCACGTCCACCAGCGCCGCGCCCACGACCGCCCCCGCCGGGCAGGGCTGGGGGCCCGACATGGGGCCGCCCGCCACCTTCGTGCTGCTGCGCCACGGAGAGACCGCGCTGACCCCGCAGAAGCGGTTCTCCGGCAGCGGTGGCAGCGACCCGGAGCTTTCCGCGGCGGGCCGCCGCCAGGCCGCCGCCGTCGCGGAGTCGCTCGCGGCGCGCGGCACCATCGAGACGGTGATCAGCTCCCCGCTGCGCCGCTGCCGGGAGACCGCGCAGGCCGTCGCCGACCGGCTCGGGCTCACGGTCGCCGTCGAAGAGGGCCTGCGCGAGGTCGACTTCGGCGCGTGGGAGGGGCTGACCTTCGCGGAAGCGCGCGAGCGCCACCCCGAAGACCTCCAGGCGTGGCTGGACTCCCCGGAGGCCGCCCCCACGGGCGGCGGCGAAAGCTTCGCCACGGCCACCCGCCGCATCTCGGCGACCCGGGACCGGCTCCTCGCCGAGCACGCGGGCCGCACGGTCCTGCTGGTCTCGCACGTGACCCCGGTCAAGATCCTGGTCCGCCTGGCCCTGGGCGCCCCGCCGGAGGCCCTGTTCCGCATGGAACTCTCGGCGGCCTCCCTGTCGGCGGTCGCCTACTACGCCGACGGCAACGCCTCGGTCCGCCTCCTGAACGACACGTCCCACCTGAGGTAGCCGACGGGACGGCCCCCGCTGGGCGGGGGCCGCCGTGCGGCGGGAACCGCTGTCGCTCAGTAGTGGTAGCGGGCCTGGGCGATTTCCACGGCCTCGTCGTTGATGCGGTAGACGAGGCGGTGTTCATCGGTGATCCGTCTGGACCACCAGCCGGAAAGGTTCTCCTTGAGCGGTTCAGGCTTTCCGACGCCTTCGAACGGTGTGCGCTGGATCTCCTTGACCAGCCGATTGATCCGCTTGAGGATCTTCGGATCGGCCGTCGCCCAAAACGTGTACTCGTTCCAAGCGCGGCTGGAGAACATCACCTTCACGCGGCTGACCCGGAGCTGTCCATCGGCTCGATGAGCTCGCGCGCCTGCCCGTGGCCGGCGTCCAGCTCGGCGATGGACTCCATGAGGATCTGCGCGTTACGGGGTGAGCGCAGGAGGTACACCGTCTCCTGCCAGGACCGGAAGTCCTCGGCGGCCATGATGACCACGTCGCCGTGCTCTCGAGAGGTGACCTCTATCGGTTCATGGTCCTCGTTGACCTGCCGGATCAGCGGGTAGAAGCGTGTGCGGGCTTCATTCGCGGAGATAGGCATGGACTGAACCTCCCTGTCACGCGGACTCGTACGGTGTTACCGTACCAGTCTGGCCGGTTCGGTGCGCGAGGCAAGAAAAAACCTCCCCGTACCGCGTATCCGCGGGTCGGAGAGGTGTGGCAGACGAGCCGGCCTGTACGCCGGGTTCTGTCACCCGGGGACCTCGCGGTCGCCGGGGAGACGGCCATCCATCTAGGACCGGCGTTGCCGCCGGTCTCGTGCGGTCTACCCGCGAACTCGGGCGAGCAGCCCTCGAACGTTCGCGCAGGTCCTGCCGTCCGAAAACGGCCGGACCCTCTTGACCTTGCTCCGGGTGGGGTTTACCTAGCCGCCTGAGTCGCCTCAGGCGCTGGTGGTCTCTTACACCACCGTTTCACCCTTACCGGGGGCCGAAGCCCCAGGCGGTCTGTTTTCTGTGGCACTGTCCCGCGGGTCACCCCGGGTGGCCGTTAGCCACCACCCTGCCCTGTGGAGCCCGGACGTTCCTCGGCGGGATCCGGAGATCCCGACGCGGCCGCCCGGCCGACTCGTCTGTCGTGCCGCCCATGCTACCTGCAACGTGTCAGCGCTTGACCTTGACGCAGCGGCAAGGCTTCTACTGGGCTCATGCGGATCGGAGAGATCGCCGCGCTCGTCGGGCTCACCACCCGGGCGATCCGGCACTACCACCACGTCGGCCTGCTCCCCGAGCCGGACCGGCGCCCCAACGGCTATCGCACCTACAGCGTGCGCGACGCCGTCCGGCTGGCCCGGGTGCGCCGGCTGACCGAGCTCGGGCTGAGCCTCGACGAGGTGCGCGACGTGCTCGCGGACGACGCGGGGCGCGAGCTCGCCGAGGTACTGGCCGAGCTCGACGCCGACCTCGCCCGCCAGCAGGCCGAACTGGCCGAGCGCAGGCGGCGCCTGGCCGTCCTGCTCGCCGCCCCGCCCGGGGAGGCCGAGCCGGTCTCGCCCGCGCTCGCGGAGCTGCTGTCCAAGGCGCCCGCGACGGCCTCGCCCTCCGCCGCGCTCGACCGCGAGCACCTGGGCTTGCTGGACGCCTCGGGCGCCGTGGGGGAGGAGCTCTACGCCGCACTCGGGACGGTCGCCGCCGACCCGGCCGTGCTCGCGCTGTACGAGCGGCTCGACGAGCTGGCCGACGCGGACGAGGACGACCCCCGGATCGGGCCGCTCGCCGCGGAACTGGTGGCCGCGGTGCCCGCCGAGGCGTTCGCGGCGATGGCGCCGGCGACGGCGGTGACGGAGGGGGCGGCCGGCGGGCCGCAGGAGCTGCCGGGCTTCCTGGAGGCCCTGCTCGCCGAGTACGCCCCGGCGCAGGCGGAGGTCGTCCGCCGGGTGATGGAGGCCTTCACGGACACGTGGGCGACGCAGACGGAGAGGGGCCGGGAATGAGCGCGATACGCGCGGCACGGATCGGGGTGGCCGCCGTGCTCCCCATGGAGCTGGCGCTGGTGGTGTGCGTGGCGGCCGGGGTGCGCCCGCCCGGCTGGGCCCTCGCCGTCGCCGAAGCGCTGGTGCTGGGGGTCCTCCTCCTGGAGGCCCGCGTCCTGTACTCGCTGTACGCCGCCGCCCGCGCCCGCGGCGCCGGCCCGGGCGCGGCCCGCCGCGAGGCCGTACGGGCCGTGGTCCCCGTCCCCGTACGCCGCCTCGTGCTGCACGAACTGCGCGCGTCCGCCTCACTGCTGCGGTGGGCGCTGCGCAGGCCCCCGCACGGGGTGCGGTCCGCGGACCACGCGGCCCCGTACACCGGACCGCAGACGGCCATGATGTACGGGCTGGTGTTCGTGTCGCTGATCGAGACCGTGGCGCTGGCCTTCCTGATCCCCTGGCCTGCCGTCCACCGCGTGGTGCTCGTCCTCGACGTGTACGGGGTGCTGCTGATGCTCGGACTGCACGCCGCCTGCGTCACCCGGCCGCACGTCGTGAGCCCCGACGGGACCCTGCGCGTCCGCTACGGAGCCCTCTTCGACCTGACCGTCCCGCCGGACGCGGTGGCCTCGGTCCGGGTGGACCGGCGCTATCCCGAGGGGCGGCTCGTCACCCTCTCCGAGGACGGGGTGCTCGACCTGATCGTCGGCAGCCAGACCACGGTCACCGTGGAACTGACCCGCCCGCTCGCCTTCCGCCGCCCGCTCGGGGCCCGCGGCGAGGCACGGGTCATCCGCTTCCACGCGGACGAGCCCCGCGCGCTGGTCGACGCACTGCGGCAGCCCGCACCCCCGTGACGGGCTGCCGCAGTGCCGAGGGTGTCCGCCGAGCGTGACAAGCCGCCGCGCGCCTGTCTTGTCAAAAACGGCACGGCTGTCTCCGCAGCGCGGCCGAACGGAGGCCCGCACCGGTCCGGCCGGGTGAACTCGCGGGTGGCGCACGGTGCGCGCGGCGGCGCGGGCCGCGGCTTCGGGTCGGATGGGCGCGTTGACACAGCGGCCGTCCGACGGGACCGGGTATGAGGAATCGGGCGCGTTTCGCGCTGCTGGGGCCTTCGGTACTGGCCCTGCTCGCCCTTGCCGCGGCCGCCCCGGCCGCCCCGGCCGCCGTGAGCGCCGAGAAGCGGGACGGGCGCGCAGAGCCGTACATCGTCGTCCTCAAGGACGGCGCGGGTGACCCGGCCACCGCCTCGAAGCGGCTCGGGCAGCGGTACGGGGCGCCGCCGACCGCCGTGTTCCGGCACGCGCTGAAGGGCTACGCCGCGCGGCTGACCGAGGCCGAGGCCACCGGACTGCGCGCGGACTCCGCCGTACGGTTCGTCAGCAAGCAGCGCCGCTACCGGCTCGACCCGCCGCGCAAGCACACCCCCGTGCACTGCGGGGAGGCCCTGGGAGGGCCCGGGCAGTGCCTGCCCGAGTGGGCCGACCGGATCGAGGCCGACCGCTCCTCCGCCCGCTCCGGCGACGGGAAGGGCACGGTGAAGGGCGTCCGCGTCGCCGTCCTCGACAGTGGCATCCAGGGCACCCACCCGGACCTCAACGTGCTCGGCGGTACGGACTGCCTCAGCGGCAGCCCGGAGGTCCCCGGCACCAGCCTGATCGCCCCCGACCCGCACGGGACGGAGGCGGCCGGGGTCATCGGCGCGAAGGACAACGGGATCGGGGTCGTGGGCGTGGCGCCGGGGGCGGAGCTGTGGGCGGTCAAGATCTTCCCGGACGACAGCTCGGGGCTCGGCTCGGACGAGGCGGGCATGTGCGCCATGGACTGGATCGTCTCCACCCGCACCGACGGCGACCCCGCCAACGACATCCACGTCGCGAACATGAGCTTCACCTCCCTGGACGCGGTTCCCGACCAGGACGACGAGGCGTGCGGCACCCTCAACGGCGACGCGTTCCACCTCGCGGTGTGCAACGCGGTCCGGGCCGGGATCACCGTCGTGGCCGGGGCGGGCAACGAGAGCCACGATCTGGCGCGGCACGGGCCCGCCGCCTACCAGGAGGTGCTCACCGCGACCGCGATGGTGGACTTCGACGGCAAGCCCGGGGCCGGGGGAAGGCCCGACTGCCAGGGCCTCGACTTCGGGCTGTTCGGCGACGAGGACGATCAGGCGGCCCTGGAGTTCAGCAACTTCGTCCGGGTGCCCCGGGACCGCGAGCACACGGTGGCCGCGCCCGGCGTGTGCGTGGCGACCACCAGCTCCGACCCGGCCGCGCCCTACACCGCCGTGGACGGCACCAGCTTCTCCACACCCGTGGTCGCCGGGACCGCCGCCCTGTGTATCGCGCACGGCCCGTGCGGGCACTCCACCCCGGCCCGCAACCTGCGCACGATCGTGGACGACGCCGCCCGGCAGACCCGCCGGCACCCCGACTACGGCTTCGACGGCGACCCCAACCACCCCTTCCCGAAGCGGTACTACGGACCGCTCGTCCATGCCGGCCGCTACTGACGGCGGCCGCGGCCGTGAGACAGGAACAGGCATGACCCCTCCCCGGCGCTCCACCGCGCTGCCCGCCGTCGCCCTCGCCCTCGCGCTGACGGCGACCCTGGCCCCGCTGACCTCCGCCGCCGCGACCGCGGGAACGGCCGGCGCCGGGGAGAAGGGCGCCCGGTACATCGTCGTCCTCGCGGACGCAGCCCCCGACCCCGCGGCCCTCGCCGACCGGCAGACCCGCCGCTTCCGCACCACCCCCACCGCGCGGTTCCGGCACGCCCTCAAGGGGTACGCCGCCGAGCTGACCGAGAGCCAGGCGGCGGAACTGCGCCGGGACCGGGCGGTACGGTTCGTCGCGGCGGAACGGTCCTACGGGCACCCCGTCTCGGCGGAGCCCCGTACCGTGCCTCCCCGTACCGCCGCACCCGGCGCCACCGCACCCGGTGCCGCCGTACGGTGCGGCGCCGTACCGGACCTCACCGTGCGGCAGTGCCTGCCGGAGTGGGCCGACCGCATCGACGCGGAGAAGTCCTCCGCCCGCTCCGGAGACGGCCGCGGTCGGGCCACCGATGTGAACGTCGCGCTCATCGACTCCGGCATCGCGGGCGGCCACCCCGACCTGAACGTGCGCGGCGGCGCCGACTGCCTCACCGGCACCCCGGTGCTGCCGGGCGCGGCCCTGCAGGACCCCCAGGAGGTCGGGACCGCCCTGGCCGCCGTCGTCGGAGCCAAGGACAACGACCGGGGCATCGTCGGAGTCGCCCCCGGAGCCCCGCTGTGGTCGGTGAAGGTGTTCCCCGACGACGGCCGGGCCGCCCTCGACAGCAGTGTGCTGTGCGCCCTCGACTGGGTCGCCTCGACCCGTGCCGACGCGGACCCGGGCAACGACATCACCGTCGCCAACATGAGCTTCGGCACCCTGCGGCTGTACCAGCAGGCGGACGACGGCCACTGCGGGACCGTCAACAACGACGCGCTGCACCTCGCCGTCTGCAATACGACCCGGGCGGGCGTGACCCTCGTGGCCAGCGGTGCGGGCGCCAACGTCGGCATCGCGATGGAGGCACCCGGCTCGTACGACGAGGTCCTCACCTCCACCGCGATGTCGGACATGGACGGCCGGCCCGGCGCGAAGGCGGCCCCCGAGTGCTACGGCATCGAACTGGGCTCGGTCGGGCACGCCGACGACCAGGCGACGCTCAGGTTCGCCGAGTTCGCGCGCTCCGCCGCCGACCGGCGCCACATCGTCGCCGCTCCCGGCATCTGCATCGCGACCACGCCCCGTCCGCAGGATCCGCTTCCCGCGATCTACTTCGGGACCGGCCTCACGGCCCCCGTCGTCACCGGCATCGCCGCCCTGTGCGTCCACTCCGGCCGCTGCGAGGACGGTGCCCCGGCGCGCACCATCCGCACCCTGGTGGACGACGCGGCCGCGCACAGCCGGCGTCACGAGGAGTACGGCTTCTACGGGGACCCCTCGAGGCCCATCAGGGGCCGGCACTACGGCCCCCTGGTGTCCGCGGCCCGCTACTGACGGCTCCGGTCCCGCGACCGGGCTAGCGGATCAGCGCGAAGGTCGTGGCCGCCACGGCCGCGCCCACCGCGGTGCCCGCGAGGACCTGGGCGAGGGTGTGGTCCTTCAGCTCGACCCGGGACCAGCCGACGACGGCGACCAGCGGGTAGGCGAGCAGCAGCCAGGGCCCGTAGGTCAGGGCGAGCATGGCGACGCTCCCGGAGGAGACGGCCGCGTGCACGCTGATCTTCCAGGCGGGGGTCACGGCGAGCAGGGCCACGAGGGTGGTCAGCATGGCCGCGATCAGCGCGATCATCGTGCGGGGCGAGCCGAGGAACGACATCAGCAGGATGCCGGTGACGACCGAGCCGATGATGAACACCATCACGACGATGCGCTGTTGGCGCTGGCCGACGTGCCGGTCGGCCCAGCGGCCGCGCCGGATCCCGTACTTGATGAAGGCCAGCGGGATGACGGCGGCGAACAGGCAGCCCAGGAGTCCCCAGCCGATCCCCTCGAGGCCGGCGGTGTGCCAGCCGATCAGGAGGGTGTCGGCGATGATCCAGGTCTTGGGATCGAGGCCGTCGGTGATCAGACGGGCGGATCGGGACTCGGTGGGCTGGTCGAGCGTGGCGGTCACGCCGTGGCCTCCTGGCTGGTGGTGGTGAGGAACTCGTCGGCCACGGCGGAGTGGTAGATCCGGGCGAGCTGGATGAGGCGCAGTACTTCGGTGGTGAAGTCGAGGTCGTCGATCCCGACGGTGGCGGCCGGCTCCTGGGCGCCGTGGAGCGGCAGCGCCCCGCGGGCCTTGCCCTCGCGGGCCGCCCGCATCCGGAGGGCTTCGGCCGCCGGGCTCGTCGCCGGGTCGAACCCCGCCTCCAGGGCGGCGCGGTGCGCGCGCTCGCGGACCTCCGGGGCGGTGTACGCGTCCAGGGTCAGGGCGGCGTCGCGGATCTCGATCACCCTGCGGTACAGCCGCAGGCGCGGGCTGCGCAGGAGCCCGGTCTTCAGGACGATGTCGGGGGTGACCGCGGTCAGGTCCTGCCAGAGCGGCTGGAGCTGGCGGTGGTGGCGGCCGTCCTGGACGGTGCGCCAGGCCACGCCGAAGGCGGGGATGCTGCTCCCGATGAGGATGAAGCCGATCGCCAGGTACTTCAGGGCGTCGGTGACGTTGTCGACCGCGACATCGCTGGTGTCGTCCGTGAGGCCCGCGAGGCGGCTCGCGATGTACCCGGCCCGCATCAGGGTGTAGAGCACGCCGACGGCGGTCCCGATGCCCATGAGGCGGACGCCGGTCCGCAGCCACAGGGCGCTGGCGTGCCGGGCGCTGCCCCAGAAGAGCCAGGTGGCGGTGGCCATGGCGATGCCGAGGTAGACGACGAACAGGAGGTAGTAGACCGTGGCCCAGCCGTTGCCGGCGGTCTCCTCGAAGAAGTCGGTCATTTCGTGGGGCCGCGGGACGAAGAAGGCGAAGAGCACCGCCATGGCCGTCATCGCGGTCAGGGCGGCGTAGTGACGGACCCGCAGCCGGCGGCCGGTCTCCGGACGGGCGATGGCGACGACGAAGTCGACGACCGCGCCGGCCGCGATCATGCCCAGCCAGTGCTTGAAGAGGGTGGAGAGGTTGTTGACCCCCGCCCAGTCGTCCAGCGTGCGCATCACTCCGGGCAGGCGCAGCGTCATGGAGACGGTCAGGGCGGCGAACGCCGCCCACAGGGCCCGCTGTTTGACCGAGCGGACGGCCGAGGGGGCGCGCCAGAGCGTCACCGTCCACAGCATGACCAGGATGGCTGCTTCGAGGTGTTTCACTTCACGACCACGTGTTTCGAACGGGGTGCCCGAGGGCGTCATGGAGGCGTACGAGACGGTCCTCGGCCTCGCTGTCACTGGAGGTCGACTGCGTCGTGTCGTAGCGGCCGGCCCGCTCGTGGATGAGCGTGGCCAGGGTCTCCGCCTGCCGCTCCTGCGGGCTGGCGAACTTGCTCCGCCCCATGAGGTGCGCCAGGCGGTCGATGTCGAGGCCGAGTTCCTCGTCGATCGATTCGGTCGCGCGCGCCACGCTCCTGATCCGGGCCGCCTCGGTGCGGATGATCGAGGCCACGGGCAGCTCGGGGCGGTCGATTCCGGAGACGGCCGTGTGCGTACGGGTCAGCAGGCGCTGGAAGTGCTCGGAGGCCCGGGCGATCTCCTGGTCCGACGCCTGTTCGGGGATGTCGAGTTCGGGAGCGACATGGCCGAGCAGCATGTGCGAGATCTCGTGGAGGACGATCTGCACCTTGAGGATCTCGGCGGCGACGGCGTCGTAGAAGACGAGGTCGGCGACGTCCAGTCCGAGCCAGATCCCGCAGGGCAGGGACGGGTCGGGTGGTCCGTCGAGGGGCAGCAGGATCAGCGGCCGGCCGCGCTGCGCGGCGATCCCCTCGCAGAAGGCTTCCAGGTCGAACGGCCGGGGGATGACGAGCCGGTCCGCGACGGCGGCGCACTCCGCGTCGGCGCGCTTCCACCAGCGCATCGTCGCCCCTCCCCGCCCCTCGTCGCCCAGTCCGCACACCTGATCGGGTTTGAGAGTAACCGGAAGCGGGGCAGGGGCCGGATGAGGGCCTATCGGTGGCCGGAATACGGCTACCAGGGGGAAGCGCGTGGCTGATTCGCGCCTCAGGAATCCTTGCCGCGGCGCCGGCGCGGGTTCACATCCGGAAGTCCTTCGGCCTTGCGGAGCTGCTTGATCAGGCCGGTGACGGAGCGCATGGATCCGGCGGACAGTCCGCTCAGGCGGAAGGCCGCGGCCTTGACCTGTTCGTCCTCGAGGACCTGGGCGAACTCGTCGGCCGCCGCGGCCTTGCCCATCTCCTCGCGCAGCCGTGCGATCCGCTCCTCGATCCGCTGCTCGATCGCCTGGGCGTTCTCGCCGTCGGCCAGGTATCCGACGGTGACGCCGAAGAAGTTGGCGATCGCGCGGATCGAGTCGATGCCCGGGTTGGGGTTGTTGTTCAGGCGGATGGTCTGGACCGTGCCGTGCGAGACGGAGGGTCCGGACAGCTTCTTGGTGCCTTCGGCGATCTCTTGGTACGTGTACGGACCGCGGCCCGCCGGGTGGATCGTCTCGATCAAGAAGCCGAGGCGGTCACCCATGGTGTCCCGCCGGCCGGTGGGGGTCTCCTCACCCATCACCGTCACTGCTCCCGTCTGCTGCTGGATCGTGTAGTCCAGTACTAAATCATCACCAGCATTATCTACCTGCCTAGATGGCTTCGCCACACAGTGCAACGAATTCCGTCTACCCAGCTAGCGGACCCGGGGGAATGTGACCCACGTCATAATGGCCTCGGGGCGCCCCATAGAGCCTTGACAGGGCGTGTGTGCGACGGCGTATCTTCGTCCAGCCGTCTAGCGCACTAGATGGCTCCGCGCTCAACCGCTCGACGCGCAGCGTCTAGCGGGCTGAGTGGTGGAGCCGGTGGGCGCAGCCGGAAGAGGGAGCGCTCGCTCGTGGGCTGGGGTACGGGGGTCCTCAGCCCAGAGCGGGTGAACCGCCCGTCGACGGGAGCCGACGCCCGCCGACGGGGTCCGGCGGAATTCCAACGGGGGAGCCGCCGCCGGGCCGCACGGCCGGGCTGCGACCCGGGACGCGATCCGAGGCGCGCCCCGGGTCGCGATCCGGGTCCGGGTCAGGGTCCGGGCCCGGTCTTGACCCGGTCTCGGGTCGCGATCCGAGCCGGACCCGGGCGGACCCTGATCCGGCCTGTCTAGCCCGACAGCATCACGCTGCTGACCCGGCCCCGCATCCGGTCCAGGACCGAGCCCGGTGCCAGTCCGCCCCGCAGTACGACGAACCGGGACGGGGGCAGCCCCGTCATCGCCTTCACCTCGCGGCTCAGGTGCGCCTGGTCGTGGTAGCCGCAGGCCGCCGCCACCTGCGCCGCCGCCGTTCCCGCCGCCAGCATCCGCAGCGCGTGCTGCAGCCGGAACACCCGGGCCATGGCCTTGGGGGACAGGCCCACCTGCTCGCGGAACCGGGCCCGTACGGTACGGGCGCTCCAGCCCGTCGCCGCGCTCACCCGGGTCAGGGAGCGGGTGTCGGCCCAGAGCCCGGAGAGGGCGCCGACGACCTCGGGCGCGCAGGAGGGGCCGGCGTCGAGTCGGGCGCAGAAGAGGGCGTCCAGCAGGGCGAACCGCTCCGTCCACGAGGGGAGCGCCTGGAGCCGTTCGGTGAGGTGGTGGCCCTGGCGCCCGAGCACCTCCACCAGATCCACGTGGGCGTCCTCGAAGTGCCACATCGGGATGCCGAACAGCCGGTAGCAGCCCTGCGGGGTCATGTTCACCTCCAGCCCGTGCACCACCCCCGCGTGCACCCCGATCGCCGGCACCGTGCGCGGGCCGCTGATCATGGCCCGGGCGGCGGGCCGCAGTTGGGCCGTCGCGAGGTTCTCCGTACGGGAGACCCACAGGCCCTCGGAGAAGCTGAACACCAGCGTCACGCAGCCGGTGGGCAGCTCCAGACGGCGCCTCGGGGTGGTGAACTCGGTGTGGAAGCCCGTGTAGTTGATGATGAACGGTCGCAGCGCGGCGGCCGGCGGGCGGCGGCGCGCCGATCGGCTGCCCGGGGCGGCGGCGGGCATCGCGCGTGGATCCAAGACGTCGACCGAGCCCATGTCCGGTCCCTCCCACCGCTGTTGCGCGGTCGGTGATACCGCGCGGTCGGCCGATGATGGCAGGTCACAGGGCGCGATGACCAGAGCGGTCCGGCAGCTGATCAGGTCCGCCGCCCCTGCCGGCGGGCCGGGCCGTGATGTCAGGATGCGTGCATGACAGAGATCATCAAGGGGGGAAACCTTCCGCTCAGCGGCGAGCCGATGCGCGTCGCCGTCGTACGCCGTGACGGCGGGCCCGGCTCGCCGGCGGTCGACGCGGCCGCCCTGCTCGTCGGGGCGGGCGGCAAGGTCAGGGGCCGCGGCGACCTGGTGTTCTACAACCAGCCCGAGCACGCGGCGAGCGCCGTACGGCTGTTGGGCGACGCCCGGGGCGAGGGCGGGGTCACCGCGGACTGGCTGGAGATCGACCCCGGCCGCGTGGAGCCGGCCGTGGAACGGATCGTGGTCGCGGCGTCCTGTGACGGCGGGACGTTCGGGGAGGTCGCGGACCTGTACCTGCGGGCGGTCGCTGCGGCCACGGGGGAGCAGCTCGCGCTGTACTCCGTGGAGGACGCGACGACGGAGACCGCGATCCTGCTGGGCGAGTTCTACCGCAGGGACGGCGGATGGAAGTTCCGCGCCGTGGGGCAGGGCTACGCGTCCGGACTGCCGGGCCTGGCCACCGACTTCGGCTTCACCGTGCCGGACGAGGCATCCGCGGAGCCGCGCGAGGAGCCGGCGGCGGCCCCCACCCCGGCGCCGATGCCCGACCGGCTCCCACCCCCGCCGCCCCTGCCGGAGCCGGCGACGGCGGCCGAGCCCGTACGGGTACCCGTACCCGTACCCGTGCCGCCGCCCGAACCTCCGCAGCCCCAGGTCGTCCTGAAGACCGCGGATGCGGTGCCGGTCTCCGATGCCCCGCCCCGCGTGCCGGCGGGTCGGCTCAACTCCCTTCCCTTCGAGTTCGGGAAGGAGTTCCCGCCGATCCGGGAATCGGGCCTGGGCCCCGGCATCGTGGAGATCGGCAGTCGGCTCCCGCGCGGCTTCGTGGTGGTCGAGCTGATGAAGGCGGGCGCCGGGTACGTGAACCTCGCCCTCCTGAAGCCCAACGGCCGCCGGACGAAGCAGATCATGTCCAGCCGGATCGACGATCTGCACGGCCGGGCCGTCTTCCGCAACCTCGCGGACCGTCCGCTGCGGCTGGAGGTGGACACACGGTGCGCGTGGACGGTCACCCTACGGCCGGTGACGGTCGTACCCGAGCTCGTCGACCGGGTCGAGGGGCACGGGCCGGACGTACTGGCCCACAGCCACCACCTCCTCGACATCAAGGTCAGGAACCTCGGGAAGGATGAGGAACGGGGCCCCATGGAGGTGCAGGCCGTCCGGAACAACGACAACCGCGAGCGCGTCTTCTACCGCCCGGACCGCGGCCGCGGCGTCGCCACGCTCCCCCTGAGCCCGCGCCTGCTGATCATCGACGCTCCCGGCCCCTGGTCCATCGAACCCACGGAACTGAACCCCGTCAGCTTCTGGCTCCGCCACCGCTGACCTGCACCCCGCCCCCCAACACCCTCTAGACGGGTGCGAACAGCACCTTCGCCCGCCCAGGATCCGCCTCCGTCAGCCGGACCCTGATCCGGCCGCCCAGCGGCAGCTCCGCCGACGTGGACTCCACGCGGCCGATCACCGCCGGCTCCTCCAGGTGGACCGTGCCGACCAGCGGCTCCCGGTCCTTGACGTCGATGACCGTCGCCTCGAAGGTCTCGCCGACGCGGTCCTTGAGCAGCGCCGCCTCCACCAGGTCCACGGCCTCCCGCTCCGCCGAGTTCGCCAGCCGGGTCCCGTCCGCCATCTCCTTCGGCAGGGCGTCGAGCGCCTCCACCGCCCACCCGGGGGGCTCGGCCCCGGCCACGGCCGCCACGCACAGCTCGCCCGTGTACCGGTCGACGAGCCGGCGCAGGGGCGCGGTGCAGTGGGCGTACGGGGCCGCGACCGCGGCGTGCAGGACGGGGTCCGGGGTCTCGCCGCCGGTGAAGACGGTGTAGCCGGCTCCGCGCAGCAGGGACGTGCACTCCTGGAGGAAGGCGGCGTGGGCGGGCCGGTGCGGATCGAGCCCGCGCACGAGCTCCGCGTACGGGACGTGGTGCGGCCAGTCGATCCGCAGGGCCTTCGCCGTCCGGCGCAGCCGCCCGACGGCTCCGTCGGGAGCGGTCGGCAGGGTCCGTAGGATGCCGGTCCCGGCGGCGAGCATCAGATCGGCGGCGGCCATGCCGGTCATCAGGGAGATCTGCGCGTTCCAGCCGTCGGCCGGGAGCGGAGCCCGGTAGGCCAGGCTGTACGAGCCCTCGTGCTCGACGATCTCCTGCTCGGGCACGTCCAGCGAGATCCCCCCGCGCTCCGCCTCCAAGGCCTCGCGCAGCCTCCCGATGTCCTTCAGCAGGGCGAGCGGCTCCTCGGCGGTGCCCGCGTCGATGGCCTTCTGGACGCCGTCGTAGTCAAGTTTGGCCCGGCTGCGCACGAGCGCGCGGCGGACCCCGGTGCTCTCCACCCGCCCCTCGGCGTCCAGGTCGAGCCGCCACAGCAGGGCCGGGCAGGTCTGGTCGGGGAGCAGGCTGGCGGCGCCCTCCGAGAGCACGGCCGGGTGCAGGGGGATCTTCTCGTCGGGGAAGTAGAGGGTGGAGACCCGGCGGTGGGCCTCGGCGTCGAGGGCGCCGCCGGGGGTGACGTAGGCGGCGACGTCGGCGATGGCGTAGTGCACCCGGTAGCCGCCGGAGGGACGCTTCGCCAGGTGCATGGCCTGGTCCAGATCGCGCGAGGCCGGTGGATCGATCGTGAAGAAGGGGATGTCGGTCGCGTCGAAGTCCGGCAGGCGGGGGCTGCGTACGGCCCGCTCGGCCTCGGCGAGTACGGGCGCCGGGAACTCCTCCGGCACCTCCAGCTTCGTCCGCAGTTCACGCAGCGCGGCCCGCAGAGCAGCCCCGTCTGCGCCGGTCATGATCATGTGACGGCGTGGCATGAGCCGAGCCTAGGGGGTGTCTTGCCGATCGGGCCGGATCAGGGAGCGGTGTCTGACGCGTGCGATCGCAAGGCGGAGGAGGGAGTCGACGCGGAGCGTCGGCGAGTGACGACAACGCGGCGAGCGTGCGTGGCAGACGCCGCGAGCCCGGTCCGATCGGCAAGACACCCCCTGGGGCCGGTGGGCTTGGGCGGCGCGGTGAGCCGTCTACCCTGGTCGGGGGCCGCACCCCCACCGCTGTGCCGTGCCCGTCGAAGGAGAACCACCGTGCTCGTGCTGCTGCCGCCGTCCGAAGGAAAGGCCGCCGGCGGCTCCGGCGCACCGCTGAAGCCGGAGACGCTCTCGCTGCCGGGGCTGGCCGCGGCGCGGGCGGCGGTGCTGGAGGAGCTGGTCGAGCTGTGCGTGGGCGACGAGCCGAAGGCCCGCGAGGTGCTGGGCCTGAGCGAGGGCCTGCGCGGTGAGGTCGCCAAGAACGCGGAGCTGCTGACGGCGGTCGCCCGGCCGGCCGGGGAGATCTACACGGGCGTCCTGTACGACGCGCTGGGCCTGTCGACCCTCACGCCGGCGGCGGCGTCGCTGGCCGCGGAGTCCCTGCTGGTCTTCTCGGGCCTGTGGGGAGCGGTCGGGGTCGGGGACCGCATCCCCTCCTACCGCTGCTCGATGGGTGTGAAGCTGCCGGGGCTGGGGGCGCTGGGCGCGTTCTGGCGCGAACCGATGGCCTCGGTGATGCCGGAGGCGGCGGGGGACGGCCTCGTCCTGGACCTGCGGTCCTCGGCGTACGCCTCCGCGTGGAAGCCGAAGGGCGAGGTGGCGGGGCGCACGGCCACGGTCCGGGTCCTGCACTCGCAGATGGTGGACGGCGTGGAGAAGCGGTCGGTGGTGAGCCACTTCAACAAGGCCACCAAGGGCCGGCTGGTCCGCGACCTCCTGTCGGCGGGCGCGGCCCCCGCGTCCCCGGCGGAACTGGTGACGGCCCTGCGCGACCTGGGCTTCACGGTCGAGGCCGAAGCCCCCGCGAAGCCGGGCAAGTCCTGGTCCCTCGACGTGGTCGTCACCCAGATCCACTGACCGGGCGCGACTCCCGGCCGGGGCCGGGGCATGGCCGGTCCGGCCCGGCCCCGGCCCCGCGCGGTCAGTCCTGCTGCGGGGTGCCGTAGGTGCGGGACGAGGCGTCCCAGTGGGCCAGCCTGCGCAGCGCCGCGAACATCGCGTCGCCCAGGACCGTGCCGACCGCGACCGTTTCGACCAGGTCCTCCCGTGCCGCCACCTGGGTCGTGTAGGCCAGGTCCGCGCCGGCGACCAGCTCGGCCGCCTCCGCGTACGTGTCGAGCACCTCCGCGAAGGCTCCGTGACCGGCCCGCTCCAGCGCGGCCAGCGCGGCGGCCAGTGCCTCGCCCGCGCGGGTGTCCGCGCCCACCTGCCAGCCGCGCCGCTCGATGATCCCGGCCACCTTCGCCCGCGCGCGCTCGGTCTCGGCGTCAGCCGTCCCGCCGTGCTCGGGAACCAGCGCGTTCGCCACCGGGCCGAGCAGATTGTGGACCGACCGCTCCTTGTCGTCGATGGCGCGGATCACTTCCCCGATGGCCGCCACGGGGAGCTTCCCCACTTCCAGGAGGCCGCGGATCAGACGCAGCCTGCGTGCGTGCGTCTCGTCGTAGTGCGCCTGGTTCGGGCTGCTGAGCAGGCCGGCCGGGAGCAGGCCCTCCCGTACGTAGTACTTGATCGTCGGTACCGGTACCCCGGTCCGCGCGCTCAGCTCTCCGATGCGCATGGTCGCTTCCGTCCGTCCCTGGTTCCTGGGGCCCTTGCGTGTGCCGTGCCCATCATAGATAGTGGCACTACTGGATAGCGGTAAGTGTCACTATCCATTTGGTCTTCTGTCTGGGGGTAGAGAGATGTCGTTACCGTTGGCTTTCCCGCGTACCTGGCACCGTCCACTGGTGGTGCTCGCCGGCCTCATGGCGTTATGGACGGCCGGCTCCGCCGTCGGAATCCTCGTCGACGACCGGATCCTGGTGGGCGCCCCGATCTGGGCCAAGCCCTTCAAGTTCGCCGCCTCGATCCTCGCCTACGCGCTGAGCCTGGCCTGGATGATCTCCCTGCTCGCACGGGCCCGGCCCCGGCTCGCCCGGCCCGCGTGGTGGGCGGGCACGGTGGTGGCGGTGGCCGGCGCCGTGGAGATGGTGCTCATCACCGCGCAGGTGTTCCGCGGCCGGCAGAGCCACTTCAACCACGCCACTCCCTTCGACGCGCGGCTGTACGACGTCATGGCCGGGACCATCGTGTCGCTGTGGCTGGGTGCGCTGGTGATCGCCGTCCTGCTGTTCCGGGCCCGGATCGGCGACCGGGCCACCACCTGGTCGATCCGGATCGCCGCGGCCCTGGCGCTGGCCGGTGCGGGGCTCGGCTTCCTGATGACCCAGCCGACGGCCGAGCAGCTCGCGGCCGGCGACGACGACGCCCCGATCGTGGGCGGGCACGCCGTGGGAGTGCCCGACGGCGGGCCCGGCATGCCGCTCACCGGCTGGTCCACCACCGGCGGCGACCTGTGCATCCCGCACTTCGTGGGGATGCACGCGCTCCAGCTGCTGCCGCTGTTCGTCCTGCTGCTGGCCGTCCTCGCGGTGCGGTTGCCCGTACTGCGCGAGGAGCGGGCACGGCTGCGCCTGGTGGGGGTGGCCGGCTCGGCGTACGCGGCGGTACTGGCCCTGCTGGTCTGGCAGGCGCTGCGCGGTCGGCCGCTGACCTCCCCGGACGGGCCGACGCTGGGCGCGGCCACGCTGATCCTGGCGGCGACCGGACTGGGGACCCTGCTCAGCCTCCGCCGGGGCGGCGGGCCCGGCGTGCGCGAGGGCGCCGACCCGGCGGGCCCCGCTTCCGTGCCGCGGTCTTCGGTGCGGAGCTCCGGCTCCTAGGCCTAGGCCGTCAGCGGCCCAGGGGCCAGGCGACCGTGGCGGGGGTCTGGTCCGACGCGCCCGCGTAGGTGGCGCACGCGTCCGTGAGGGTTTCCAGCAGGGTCAGCGGATCGACGAGCGGATGCTCCATGCCGCGGAGCCAGGTCACCGCGAAGTCCCCCGGCAGTGCGGCCGGCGGTACCAGGACGTAGCTGCCCCGGCAGTGCCAGCGCAGTCCGGGGTGCTCGTCCATCGTCTCGGGGTGGCAGTCCAGTTCGCAGGGCCACCACTCGTCCTCGTCCTCGGGCGTGCCCCGGGTCGCGGTGAAGAAGAGCATCCGGGCCTGGTCGCCCGTACCGCCGGACTCGGCGACCGGGCCGACCTCGACGCCGGCGGCCAGCAGGCGTTCCAGGGCGCTGTGGCCGGCTTCCAGCGGGACGTCCAGTACGTCGTGGACCATGCCCGTCGCGGTGATGAAGTTGGCCGCGGGCTGGTTGCGGGCCCAGCGTTCGACCTGCGCGCGGTCCGTCGTGGACTGCGTCTGCCAGGCGAAGGAGATGGGGTGCCGTGCGGGCGTCGGACAGCCGATCCGGTCGCACGAACACCGGTAGCCGGCCGGATGCGCGGCGGGCGAGATGGGCAGACCCGCGGCGGCCACGGCCAGCAGCAGGGCTTCGCGTTCCCGTGCGGGGTCCTCGGCGTCGGGTTTCGGCTTGCGGCGCAGCCACTGGGAAATCCTGCTCTGCTCGCCGCGTTTGACGCGGCCCGACTCAGACCCCATCTATCCCCTCACCTACAGCGTTGCCCCGGCAGACCCTCACATGTTCCCACCATCCTGGGCGCCGGGTGACCGCACCCCCCGACCAGGACTACCACATAAGCACATAATTCGGCCATACGTTCTCGGCCGTCAGGGGGTCATGACTTATCCCACCCCGCCCCGGCCCCGCCCAGCACCGCGTCCACCAGCGCATCCGCGTACGCGTGCGAGAGCGGCGCCGTGCGCAGCAGCCAGCGGTAGGTCAGAGGTCCGAGCAGCATCTCCACGGTCAGCCGCAGGTCGGTGTCCGGCGGGAGCTGTCCGGCCTCGCACGCGGACCGCAACCGTGCCTCGTACAGCGCGAGCTGCGGTTCCAGCAGCTGCTCGGTGAAACGCGCCCCCAGCTCGGGGTCGGTCGCGCCGGCCGCCGTCAGGGCGCGCGCGGGGGCGGCGTACCGCTCGTCGGCGAACTCGTCCACCGTCGCCCGCAGTACGTACTTCAGGTCGGCGGCCAGGTCCCCGGTGTCGGGGAAGCCGGTCCACGCCCCCTCGGTCTGTGCGTCCCCGGCGAGCGCGACCGAGGCGTCCAGCAGGACCGCGGCCTTCGAGGGCCACCAGCGGTAGATGGTCTGCTTGCCGACCCCGGCGCGGGCGGCGATGGCCTCGATGGTCAGCTTGTTGTAGCCGACCTCCCCCACCAGCTCGAGCGCCGCGTCCAGGATGGCCCGCCGTGAACGGTCGCTGCGGCGCGTGGCGTCCGGGGACCGGGGGGCGGAGGTGCCGGTGCCGGTCCCGGTGCCCGTGCCGGAGTCGGAGTCGGCGCCGGAGTCGGGCGCGGGGAGGGGGCGGGAGCTCATTTCGGAAACTTATCAACCCCGAACCACTCGACTTTCAGCCGTTCGGGAAACCACCCAATCAGTTCACTGCGCCGTCCCCGCGGAGGAGGGACGATTCTCTTCTCATCACCGTGAGGAGCCTTCATTGCGCAGAGACGCCACACCCCGGCGTTACCTGATGTGCCCACCCGCGCACTTCAAGGTCACGTACTCCATCAACCCGTGGATGGACCCCACGAAACCGGTGGACCTGCCCCTGGCCATGGCCCAGTGGGAGGACCTCCGCGACCGTTACGTGGCCCTGGGCCACACCGTCGAGACCCTCGTCCCCGACCGGGGACTGCCCGACATGGTCTTCGCGGCGAACGGCGCCCTCGTCGTCGACGGCCGGGTGCTGGGTGCGCGGTTCGCCTACCCCGAGCGGGCCGCCGAGGCGGAGATCCACCTCGACTGGTTCCGTGCGAACGGCTTCCAGGACGTCCACGAGCCGTCCCACGTCAACGAGGGAGAGGGTGACTTCGCCGTCACCGCCACCTACCTCCTGGCCGGCCGGGGCTTCCGCTCCAGCCCGCTCTCGCACGACGAGGCCCAGGAGTTCTTCGGCCGCCCGGTCATCGGTCTCGACCTGGTCGACCCGCGCTACTACCACCTGGACACGGCCCTGTCCGTGCTCGACGGCGACGAGATCATGTACTACCCGGACGCCTTCTCCGAGGGCAGCCGGGCCGTACTGCGCCGGCTCTTCCCCGACGCGCTGATCGCGCGGGCCGAGGACGCGGCGGCCCTCGGGCTCAACGCGGTCTCCGACGGCCGGCACGTGCTGCTCCCGCAGGAGGCGACCGGACTCCTCGCCCCCCTGCGGGAGCGGGGGTTCGAACCGGTCCCGATGGACCTGGGGGAGCTGCTCAAGGGCGGCGGCAGCGTGAAGTGCTGCACGCAGGAGCTGAGGCCCTAGCCGGCGGCGCACGTCCGGACGAGGGGCCCGGGCCTGCGGGCTCGGGCCCCTACGGACTCAAGCCCCCTACGCGTCCTGCGGGGGCGGCCACTCCTGGCCCCAGTCGGCGTCCCGGGCGGCCTTGTACAGGTCCCCGTGGCGCTTGGTCACATTCACCTTGGTCTGCCCCTCGGCCTCGGGTCCGCACAGTTCCAGCAGGACCAGCCCCTTGCGGATCTGCGGTCTGCGGGTGATCCGGGAGGCGGCCGGCTCCACCGGGAAGCGGGTGGCGGCCACGTAGCTGAACTTCTCGTCCTCGTAGGAGAGGGAGCCGCCCTTGACCTGGCGGTGCAGGGAGGAGCGGCTGACCCGCGTCGAGAAGTGGCACCAGTCCTTGCCGACCTCGATCGGGCAGGTCCCGTCGTGCGGACACGGAGCGGCCACCTGGAACCCGGCCTCGATCAGCTGGTCGCGGGCCTCGCGGATGCGCAGGTACCCCTCCGGCGTGCCCGGCTCGACCAGCACCACGGCCTGACCGGCCCGCGCCGCCTCGGCGACGACCTCGCGGCGGGCCTCGGGGGTGAGTTCGCCCAGCACGTAGGAGACCGTCACCAGGTCCGCCGCGGGGAGGTTCATGCCCGCCCCGATGACGCTCTGGCGCCACTCGGCGGCCCGCAGCGCGGGGGAGGAGGAAGCCGCGGCCAGCTCCTTGCCGAGGACCAGGGCGGGGTCGGCCCAGTCCAGTACCGCGGTCTCGCGCGGCCCGCCCCAGAGGGAGTCCGCGGCCCAGGCCGCCGCGCCGGTGCCGCCGCCCACGTCCACGTGCGAGGCCGGGGACCAGCCCGGGGCGGCCTCGGCGAGCCCGTCCAGGGCGGACCGTACGGCCTCGAAGGTGGCGGGCATCCGGTACGCCGCGTACGCGGCCACGTCGGAGCGGTTGCGCAGGACCGGGGTGTGGGTCGGGATGGTGCCGCGGTAGTTGGCGATCAGCCGCTCCACGGCGGCCGTGGCCTGCTTCTGTGGGAGGCCTTCGAGCAGCCCGGCGAGGGCGCTGCGCAGGGTTTCGGCGGTGGTGGTGGCGGTGTCGTTCACCCGCCAAGTTTACGGGGCGGGGGACGGGCCGGGACCGGGGCCGAAGCCCGGTCCCGGCCCGGACGGTCAGGCCGTGGGCGTTGCCGGCGCGGAGCCGGTGCGCCACGGACGGCACAGGGCGACGAAGCAGAGGACCGCCAGGAAGGAGCAGGCCGCCTGCACCAGGGCCATCGGTACCGCCGTGTCCTCGCCCGCGATGCCGACCAGGGGGGAGGCCACCGCTCCGACCAGGAAGGAGGAGGTGCCGAGCAGGGCGGAGGCCGAGCCGGCCGCGTGCGGGGCGCGCATCAGGGCCTGCGCGTTGGTGTTCGGCAGCACCAGGCCCATCGCGGACATCAGGACGAACAGCCCGGCGCAGATCGCGAAGAGCCCGACCTCGCCGAAGACCCCGGCGGTCATGAGGAGCAGGGCGACCGAGGCGGCCGTGATGACCGCGAGTCCGTACCCCAGCACCTTGTCCAGGCTGACCCGGCCGACCAGCAGCTTGCCGTTGATCTGGCCCACCGCGATCAGCCCGAGGGAGTTGACGCCGAACAGCAGGCTGAAGGTCTGGGCCGAAGCCCCGTAGATCTCCTGCACGACGAACGGCGAGGCGGAGATGTACGCGAACAGCGCCGCGAAGGAGAACCCGCCGGCCAGTGTGTAGCCGGCGAAGACGCGGTCGGCGAACAGTCCGCGCATGGTCCGCAGCGCGGCGCCGACGCCGCCGGTCTGGCGCCGTTCGGGCGGCAGGGTCTCGCCGAGCCTGCGCCAGACCAGGAGGGTCAGCAGGGCCCCCACGACGGTGAGGACGACGAACACCCCGCGCCAGTCGGCGAAGCGCAGCACCTGGCCGCCGATGAGCGGGGCGATGATCGGCGCCACGCCGGATATGAGCATCAGGGTGGAGAAGAACCGGGCCATCTCGACCCCGTCGTACAGATCGCGCACGACGGCCCGCGCGATCACGATCGCGGCCGCGCCGGCCAGGCCCTGGAGCAGCCGGAAGGCGATCAGCAGCTCGACGGTCGGGGCGAAGGCGCAGATGGCGGTGGCGAGGACGTAGACGACCATGCCGATGAGCAGGGGGCGGCGACGGCCCCACTTGTCGCTCATCGGGCCGATCACCAGCTGGCCCAGGGCCATGCCGGCGAGGCAGGCGGTGAGGGTGAGCTGGACGGTCGCCGCCGGGCTGTTCAGGGCCGTGGTCACCGTCGGCAGGGCCGGCAGGTACATGTCCATGGACAGCGGGGGGAGGGCGGTGAGTCCGCCGAGGATGAAGGTGACGAGCAGTCCCGTCCGGCGGGCGGCCGTGAGGGGAGCGGTGGTGAGGGGGGAGGGAATCGCGGGTGACGAATCCTTCGAGGGCGCTGTCGCGTGGCCTCGCTCCGGCATACGGAACTCCAGTCTTCTTATCGTGTCTTCACACCCCCTGATCGCCCCATGTTCTCAGCAATCGGAACGTCCCGGAGCCGATGCGCCCTGTGACGTAGCCTGCGGCCCCATGAACGCACGCATGAAGCAGATCGCCGTGGTGACCGGAGCCGGATCCGGGATCGGCCGTTCCGTGGCCATCACGCTGGCCGCCGCCGGATGGGCGGTGGCGGTGGCCGGCCGCAGGAGCGGGCCGCTGGAAGAGACCGCCGAGGCCGCCAGGGCCGCCCACCCGGACGCCGAGGTGCTCTGCGTCCGGGCCGACGTGAGCGACCCGGACGACGTGGCCGCGCTCTTCGAGACCGTCCGGGAGCGCTACGGGCGGGTCGACCTGCTCTTCAACAACGCGGGCACCTTCGGCCCGGCCGGGGTCGCGCTGGAGGACATCTCCTACGAGGCCTGGCGCTCGGTGGTCGACGTCAACCTCACCGGCTCCTTCCTCTGCGCGCAGGCGGCCTTCCGGGTGATGAAGGCCCAGGACCCGCAGGGCGGCCGCATCATCAACAACGGCTCCATCTCGGCGCACGTGCCCCGGCCGAACTCGATCGCGTACACCGCGACCAAGCACGCCATGACCGGCCTGACGAAGTCCCTGTCCCTGGACGGGCGTCCGTACGGGATCGCGTGCGGGCAGATCGACATCGGCAACGCGGCCACCGAGATGACCGAGCGGATGCAGACCGGGATCATGCAGGCCAACGGACAGCTCGCGGTGGAGCCCGTCATGGACGCGGCCGACGTGGCGCGCACGGTGCTGCACATGGCGGAGCTCCCGCTCGGGGCGAACGTGCAGTTCGCGACCGTGATGGCGACCGCGATGCCCTACATCGGGCGCGGCTGACCCGGTTCGGCCCCGCACCCGGTCCGGCTCCCGTGCCCCGCCCCGTGCCCGCCCCCGTCCCGACCTGCGCATACGCTCCGGATTCGGGAATGCGGGCCCGGGGTGCACCGTTGAGGCCATCATGACCGGCGTACTGCGTTACACCTCCTTCTCCGACGACCCGGCCGGCGGCAACCCCGCCGGCGTCGTCCTCGACGCCGCGGGCCTCGACGAGGCCGCCATGCTGAAGATCGCCGCCGAACTGGACTACAGCGAGTCGGCCTTCCTCACCGCCCCGCCCGAGGGCCTGGGCGGGGAGCCGGGCAGGGCCTTCACCGTGCGCTACTTCAGCCCCAAGGCCGAGGTCCCCTTCTGCGGGCACGCCACCGTGGCCGCCGCCGTGGCCCTGGGCGAGCGGATCGGCCCGGGCGAGCTGGTCTTCGCCACCCGCGCGGGCACGGTGCCGGTGTCGGTGACCCGGGAGGACGGGGCCGGCGGCCTGCGCGCCACCCTGACCAGCGTCGAACCGCACACCGAGGACCTGGACCCGGCCGACCTCGCCGAGGCCCTGGCCGCACTGGACTGGCCCGCCGCCGACCTGGACCCGGCGTTCCCGCCTCGGATCGCCTACGCGGGCGCCCGCCACCTGGTGCTCGGCGCCGCCACCCGGGCCCGGCTCGCCGACCTCGCGTACGACTTCGACCGGCTGGAGGCGCTGATGCTGCGCCTCGACCTCACCACCGTCCAGCTCGTCTACCGGGCCGGCCCGGCGGAGTTCCACGTACGCGACCCCTTCCCGGTCGGCGGCGTCGTCGAGGACCCGGCGACCGGCGCGGCCGCGGCCGCCTTCGGGGCGTACGCCCGCGAGCTCGGCCTCGTCCCCGACGAAGCCGTGCTGACCCTCCACCAGGGCGCCGACATGGGCCGCCCCGGCGTGCTCACCGTCGAGCTGCGCTCCGGCGACACCCGGGTCCGGGTGAGCGGCACGGGGGCGCTGATCCCGTAGCCGGGCGTTCTTCACCGGCGACGACGAAGGCCGCGCGGACCAGGTCCGCGCGGCCTTCACCGGCATCCGGGTCCCCGTCTACCCGGGGACCCTCGACAGGCTCTGGTGACTCAGGAGCCGCTCGCCGCCGACTCCGGCTTCGGCTCCGACTTGGCGCGCTTGACCAGGGACGGCGCCAGGAACAGGGCGAGCACCGGGACCAGGTACAGGGCCCACACGACGACCTGGAGCACGGTCGGGTCCGGCTGGAAGTTGAGGGTGCCCTTCAGCAGGGTCCCGTACCAGCTGTCCGGCGGGATCGTGGAGCTGATGTCGAAGGCCTTGTCGGTCAGCCCCGGCAGGAAGTCGGCCTCCTGGAGGTCGTGGACGCCGTACGCGAGCACGCCTGCGGCGACCACCACCAGCATGCCGCCGGTCCACATGAAGAACTTCGACAGGTTGATCTTCAGCGCGCCCCGGTAGAACAGCCAGCCCAGGAGGATCGACGAGCCGATGCCGAGCAGCACGCCGATCAGCGGGGCCGCTCCGTCACCGGCCGCGTGGACCGAGCGCCACACGAACAGCGAGGTCTCCAGGCCCTCCCGGCCGACGGCCAGGAACGCCGTCGCCACCAGGGCGCCGGTGCCCATCGCGAGCGCCGCGTCGAGCTTGCCCTGGAGCTCGGCCTTCAGGTGCCGTGCGGTGCGCTTCATCCAGAAGACCATCCAGGTGACGAGGCCGACCGCGACGATCGACAGGGTGCCGCCGATCGCCTCCTGGGCCTTGAAGGTCAGTTCCTGCGTGCCGAATTCGAGACCGGCGCCGAAGGCCAGGGACAGGGCGGCGGCCAGGCCGACGCCCAGCCACAGCGGCCCCAGCTTGTCCTTGTTCCCGGTCTTGACCAGGTAGGCGATGAGGATGCAGACGACGAGGCTGGCTTCCAGCCCCTCGCGCAGCCCGATCAGATAGTTGCTGAACACTTCGGTTCTCCCGGTCCCTTACGCGAACAGCGTCCGGCCCCACCAGTCGTCCTTGTCGCGGACGCCCGGCGGGACAGCGAAGACGGCCGAACCCACGTGCTGGATGTATTCGTTGAGGACGTCGGACTTCGCCAGCTTGCGCTGGATCGGTACGAAGCCGGTGCGCACGTCGCGCTGGTAGGCGAGGAAGAACAGGCCCGCGTCGAGGCGGCCCAGTCCGTCCGTGCCGTCGGTGAAGGAGTAGCCGCGGCGCAGGATCGTCGCACCGTCGTTGGAGTCCGGGTGCGCGAGGCGGACGTGCGCCTCGGGCTTCATCGCCTTCAGGAACGGCTCGTCGCGCTCCTTGGACTTGCCGACGGGGGCGCCCTCGCCCTTGTCGCGGCCGAAGATGTCCTCCTGCTCGCCCAGGGGCGTGCGGTCCCACGTCTCGATGTTCATCCGGATCCGGCGCGCCACGAGGTACGAGCCACCGGCCAGCCAGTCGCTGCCGTCGCCGGCGCCGACCCACACGTGCTTGTCCAGGGCCGCCTTGTCGGTGCCCGAGATGTTCCGGGTGCCGTCCTTGAAGCCCATCATGTTGCGCGGGGTCTGCTCGTCCGGGGTGGTCGAGGAGGTCTTGCCGAAGCCGAGCTGCGACCAGCGCACCGCCGTCTTGCCGAAGCCGATGCGGGCGAGCTGGCGGATGGCGTGCACCGCGACCTGCGGGTCGTCGGCGCAGGCCTGCACGCACAGGTCGCCGCCCGAGCGGGCCGCGTCGAGGTTGTCGCCGGGGAAGAGCTCCAGGTCGATCAGGGCGCCGGGGCGCTTGCCCTCCAGGCCGAAGCGGCCCTTGGCGAACAGGCCCGGCCCGAAACCGATCGTCAGGGTGAGGCGGGAGGCCTTCAGGCCCAGCGCCTCGCCCGTGTCGTCCGGCGGGGCCTCCGGGAGGCCGCCGTAGCCGCCCTCGCCGACGGGCTGCCCGGCCGTCATCAGCCGGGCCGCCTCGGTCCAGTCCTTGAGGAGCTGGACCAGCTCGGCGCGGTCCTTCGTCTTCACGTCGAAGGCGGCGAAGTGCAGGCGGTCCTGGACGGCGCTGGCGATGCCGGCCTGGTGCTCACCGTGGAACGGCACGGCCGCGCCGGCCGAGGCCGCCGAGACCATGTCGGGGCTGGAGTTCAGGGCGATGGCCGTACCGCCGGCCGCCGCCGCGCCGAGCGCGAGGCCCGCGCCGCCCCAGCCGAGGACGGCCCGGCGCGAGGGCGCGCCGGTGACCGGGCCCGTCTGCTCCGGTGCGGCTTCGGGCGCGCCGTGCGGCTCGTCCTGCGCGGGCTGCTGCCCGGACACCGACTCGCTCATGTGAGGTTCTCCCGCCTGCTCTGCTGTTCCGGAGTTACTTCGCGGCCGCGGCGGCGAGCTTCGAGAGCGGCTCCGCCAGGGCGTTGACGCCGTCGGAGAGCTCCTTGCGCTCGGCCTCGCCGACCTTGTCGTACGAGGTGAACTCGTAGGCGGCCTTGTTCGGGCGGTACTTCTCCAGCAGGTTGTTCAGCGCCGCGAACTGCTTCTCCAGCTCGGTGGTGAGCGCGGGGTCCGTCTTCGAGGTGATCGGCTTGAGCAGCTCGAACGCCTTCTCCGCACCCTCGACGTTGGCCTTGAAGTCGACCAGGTCGGTGTGGCTGTAGCGCTCTTCCTCACCCGTCACCTTGCCGGTGGCGACCTCGTCGAGGAGCTCCTTGGCGCCGTTCGCCATCGAGGTGGGGGTGATCTCCGCCTGGCCGACCTTCTTCTGCCACACGGCCAGGTCGGCCATCAGGGTGTCGGCGAGCTTCTTGTCGTTGTCGTCGATCTTGTTGCCCTCGAAGAGGGACTTCTCCAGCTTGTGCCAGCCGGTCCAGTCCTTCTCCGGGTCCTGGCCCGCCTCCAGGCCGTCCTCGCGGACGTCGACCTTCGGGTCGATGTCACCGAAGGACTCGGCGACCGGCTCGGTGCGCTCCCAGCCGATGCGCGAGGGGGCGTACGCCTTCTTCGCGGCCTCGACGTCGCCGGCCTTGACCGCGTCCGCGAAGGCCTGCGCCTTCGGGATGGTCTCGTCGGCCTGCTCCTGCACGTACTTGCGGTACGCGGCGACCGCGGCGTCGGCCTCGGGGCTGCGCTTCTCGGTGCCGCCCGTGCCGGTGGCCTTGACCTGCTGGCGGATGCCGTCGCCCTTCATGCCGGGCTTGCAGGCGATCTCGTAGTCGCCCGCCTTGAGCTCGGCGGTGATGGTGGCCTTGGTGCCGGGGCCGATGTTCTCGCGCTCGGCGACGATGCGGTCGTCGGGGAAGAGCACGTAGAGCTCGGTGACCTTGGAGCCCTTGTTCTCGACCTCGAAGGCGACCTTGCCCGCGGGGAACTCCTTGGTGGAGACCTCGCACGCGGAGTCGGACGCCGCCACCTTGATGGTGCCGTCGCCGGACGCGTCGCTCTTCTCGGAGCAGCCGGTGACCGCGGTGAGGGCGGCCACGACGGCTGCCGCGGTGACGACGGAGAGGCGGACGGGGCGCATAGGGGGCTCCTGGCAGTCTGGCGTTCGGCAGACGACCGCCCCGATCTAGTGGGGGCGGCCGGTGAGGCGGACCTAACTTAACCGAGGCTTACCTGACCCATACCCGTGCGTCCAGTGATTCAGCCCACACATTCGAGGGTCGGACACGGGGCCGTTACGGGTGCCCCACGCCGCCCCCATGCCGAGGTCAAGCGGAGGTCAAGCCCAGGTGACCGTTCCGTACGCCGGAATGCTCCCCTCCGGGCTTCCCCGGCTCCCCGTCCCGTACGGGGACCACCAGCGGCGCCCCGGTGCGCGGGTGCGGGAGCACCTCCACGGGCTGGCGGTAGACCCGGCTCAGCAGCCCCTCCTCGAACACCTCCGCCGGCGGGCCGTCCACCGCGATCCGGCCGTCGTGCAGGACGGCGACCCGGTCCGCGTACGCCGCCGCCAGGCCCAGGTCGTGCAGGACCACCACGACCCCGTCCCCGGCCGCCGCCCGCTCCCGGCAGATCCGCAGCACCAGCTCCTGGTGGCGCAGGTCCATCGCAGCCGTCGGCTCGTCGAGCATCAGGAGCGGGGCCGCCTGGGCCAGTACGCGGGCCAGCGCGACCCGGGCCCGCTCGCCGCCCGAGAGCCCCGAGAACGGGCGGGCCGCGAAGCCCGTCACCTCGGTGGCCGCCATGGCGGCGGCCACCGCCTCCTCGTCGGAACCGGCGGCCTCGGTGCCCGCCCAGGGGGCGCGGCCCATCCGTACGACGTCCTCCACGGGAAAGGGGAAGGCCAGTTCCGCCGACTGGGGGAGCACCGCCCGGCGCAGGGCCAGCTCGGGGGCCGGCCAGTCGGCCATCGGGCGACCGTGGATCCGTACCTCCCCGGAGGCGGCCGGCAGGTCCCCGGACAGGGCCGCCAGCAGGGTGGACTTGCCCGCGCCGTTCGGCCCGACCAGGGCCAGCACCTCCCCGGCGCGCACGGTCAGCCCGATCCCGGCGAGCACCTCGCGCCCGCCCAGCCGTACGCGCAGGTCCGTGACCTCGGCGAGCGGCGCTCCGGGCGCCGGACGGACGGGAACGGTGCGCCTGCTCCCGCGCAGGCGCAGTGCGGCGAGGCCGGAACGCAGCCGGACGCTCATGCCCAGCCTCCTTGCTTGCGGCAGGTGCGGCGCAGCAGCCAGAAGAAGAACGGGCTGCCGAGCAGGGCGGTCAGGACGCCGAGCGGCAGCTCGGCGGGCTGGGCGAGGGTTCGGGCGGCCAGGTCCCCGGCGGCCAGCACCACGGCTCCGGCCAGCGCGCTGCCGGGCACCAGGAAGCGGTGGCCCGGACCGTTGGCCATGCGCAGCAGGTGCGGTACGAGCAGCCCGACGAAGGTGATGATCCCGGCCACGGCGACGGCCGCCGCCGTGAGCAGCGCGACGACCAGGATCAGCGCGAGGCGCAGCCGCTCCACGTCGACGCCGAGGTGACGGGCGGGGCGCTCGCCCAGGGACAGCAGATCCAGCTTGCGCGCGTAGAAGGGGGCGACCAGCAGACCGGCGAGGGCGCAGGGCAGGACCGCCAGCACCTTGGGCCAGGTGGCCTGGGCGAGGGAGCCGAGCTGCCAGAAGGTGATCTGGTTGACCTGGCCGCTGTCCGCGAAGAAGACGAACAGGCCGATCAGGGCGCCCGCGAAGGCGTTGACGGCGATGCCGGTCAGGATGAGGGTGACGACCTCCGTCCGGCCGCCGTTGCGGGACAGCAGGTACACGGCGGCGACGGTGACCAGCCCCGCGACGAACGCGCAGGCGGTGATGGTCCAGTTGCCGAAGAAGCTCAGGCCCAGCCCGATCGCGGCGACCGCGCCGACGGCCGCACCCGCCGAGATCCCGATGACCCCGGGCTCGGCGAGGGGATTGCCGAACACCCCCTGCATCAACGCCCCGGCGCAGCCGAGGCTGGCCCCGACGAGCAGGGCGAGGACCACGCGGGGCAGTCGTACGTTCCACAGCACGCTCTCCCCGACCCGGTCGAGGGCGGCGCCCCCGAGGCCGAGGCGGTGCTGCACCGACCCGATCACCTCCCCGAGCGGGATCTCGTACGCCCCCACTCCGGCGGAGACCAGCGCGAGCAGGACGAGCACGGCGGCCAGCGCGCCGGTGAGCCAGGCGGAACCCCACCGCCGCCGGGGCGGTGCGCCGGCGGCGGTGGGCAGGGCCCGGGACGTCGCCCGCCCGGGAGCGGGAAGGGGATCCGCTCCGGGCGGCGCGGGCGGCGTCTCGGGGGCTTCGGAGGAGAGGGACACGTCAGGAGGCCTTGCCGTAGAGCTGGGTGATGAGGGAGGTCAGGACCTGGTCGGTGCGCGGACCGTAGTTGAGCAGGACCCCGTCGTCGACGGTGACCACCCGCCGGTCCATGCCCGCCGGGGTCTGGGCCACGCCCGGGATCTTGACCAGCCCGTCCACGCCGCCGACGGACTCCAGGCCCTTGGACATGACGAGGATGGCGTCGGGCGCGGCGGCCGCCAGGGCCTCGCTCGTGATCGGGGTGAAGTCCTTGCCGAGCCCCGACTCCGGGCCCGTGTCCACCGCGCCGGCCGCCTCGAGCAGGGAGCCGGCGCCGGAGTCGGAGCCGCCCATCAGGTACACGGAGGCGGTGCCGCGCAGGTAGAGGAAGGCCACGCGCGGCTTCTCGCCCGAGGCGGGCAGGGCCTTGCGGGCGGCGGCGATGCGGTCGGCGGTGCGCTGGTTCAGCTGCGCACCGGCCTCCTTGACGCCCAGCGCGGCGGCGACGGTACCGGTCCGCTTCGCCACGTCCTCCAGGGACTTGGCCGGGGCCACCACGAGCAGCGGGACGCCCGCGTCGCGGATCTGCTGGATCGCCTCGGCGGGGCCGGAGGTGGTCTCGGCCAGCACCAGGGTCGGACGCAGCGACAGCACGCTCTCGGCGGAGACGTCGTGGCCCCGCGTCACCACCGGGAGGTCCGCGGCCTGTTCGAAGGTGGCGGTGATGTCCTTGGCGACGACCTTGGGGCCGAGCCCGAGGGTGAACACGATCTCGTTGAGGCCGCCCGTCAGCGGGACCACCCGCTCCGCCGAGGTGACGGTGACCTGCGCGCCGTCCGCCGAGGCCACGGTCGCCGGAAGCACGGGCGCGGGTGCCTGGGCGAGCGGTTCCACCCGGTCCGGGAGGGCGGGGGCGCCGGCTCCGGCGGTGGGGGAGGGGGCGGCCGTACCTCCGCAGGCGCTCACGGCGAGTGCCAGGGCCACGGAGGTCAGGGCGACGGCGAAGCGGGACACGCGGGTTGACGCGGCGGGCGTAGGCACGAAGGCACCGTCCTGATCGTCCGACTGGGAGTTGGGCCCGGATCCGAGGTTCCGAGGGTTCCGAAGGTTCCGTGGGCCAGGGGGTTTCACACCCGGCCGAACGTAGCTTAGGTTAGCCTAACCTCGCTCGCTAGACCCTGGAGGGGACATTCATGTCCGCTGGACCCGCCCGTGCTTCCGCCGTCGCCCTGCTGGCGACCCTGGCGGCCCTGCTGGGAGCCCTGCTCCCGGCGACCGCCGCCCAGGCCGCGGGCCGCACCGTGGAGGGCGGCCGGCTCGACTGGGGCATTAAATCCTCCTTCCAGAGTTACGTCACCGGGCCGGTGGCGAAAGGTGGGTTCAAGCTGAAGAGCGGAGCCGCCACCGCGGGCGGCAGCCTGTTCCGCTTCCACTCCGCGAACGGCTCCTACGACCCGGACAGCGGCGCCCTGGAGGCCTCCTTCAGCGGCGGCGTCACCTTCCAGGGCCACCAGAAGCCGGACGGCACGTACGAACTGGACATGAGCGTCAGCCGGCCCACCGTCAAGATCAGCGGCGGTAGCGGCACCCTCTACGTGGACGTCTCCAGCAAGGCCAAGGAGGGCGGAGCGGTCACCACCGCCTCCCAGGTCCCCTTCGCCAAGCTGAGAGTGGGCGGGGTGAACATGAAGGGCGGCGGCAGCCCGATCGCCCTCACCAACATCCCGGCCACCCTCACCGACCAGGGCGCCAAGGCCTTCGCCGGCTACTACGCCGCGGGCGCGCAGCTCGACCCGGTCTCGCTGTCCGTGGACGTCAAGGCCGCGGCGGCCGAGCAGCCCGCCCCGCCCTCGCCGAGTGCCCCGTCCGCCTCCCCTTCCCCGCAGGCCGCCGCCGGGCAGTTCACCGACGCCGCCGTCGACTGGGGCGTGCGGCGCACCTTCCGCGAGTACGTCTCCGGCTCCATCGGCCAGGGCAAGTGGGAGCTGGCCGAGGGCGCCCAGGACGGCGGCGCGCTGTTCCGCTTCCCGCAGGGCAAGGGCGCGTACGACGGCGCGAAGGGCACCCTTGACGCCGCCTTCGCCGGCTCCGTGCACTTCACCGGAGCGCACCTCGACCTGAAGCTCGCGAAGTTCACGGCCAAGGTGGAGAACGGCAAGGGCGTGCTCTCCGCCGACGTCACCACCGGCACGGACACCAAGCCCGCCGTCCCGCTCGTGGAGTTCGACGCCAAGGCCCTCAAGACCGAGGGCGGCCTCGCCACCCTCGCGGAAGCCCCGGCCACGCTGACGGAAGGCGGAGCCGCCGCCTTCAACTCCATGTACAAATCCGGCACCGAGATGGACCCCGTCTCCCTCGCGGTAGCCCTCGACGGAGCCGCGAAGCTCCCGGCCCTCCCGAACCTCGGCTCCACGGCCACCCCGGCCGCCCCGCCGGCCCCGGCCCCGGCGACCGCCGCGAAGCCGGACGAGCCCTCCAACACCGGCCTGCACGCGGCCCTCGCGGTGGCCGCCCTCGTCCTGGCGGGCGGAGCGGCCTTCCTGACCCTGCGCAACCGGACGAAGAACCAGCCGCCGACGCCCCCGCCGGGCACCGGCACCGCGACCCCGGCTCCGACTCGGACCCCGAGCGCCCAGGCTCCGGCACCGACCCCGGCCCCGGCCCAGGCCCCCGCCCCGGCTCCGGGCACGGACGCCCCGACCCAGGCCCAGGCCCCGGGCACGGACGCCCCGGCTCCGGGCGCCGGAACCCCGGCCGTCCCGGCCCCCGGGAAGCCCGACTCCCCGGGCTCCACCGGTGGCGCCGGGGCCGACGGGGCCGCTCCGCGCGGCTGACCCGTAGCGCCCGTACGGCCCGCACCCGTCGGGCATCGCACCGCCCCGCTGTGCGGGCCGGGCCCGACCGAAGGGCCCGGCCCGCAAGCCCCGTACCGCACTCACCCGCAACCCCCGCACCCCCGCACAAGCCCCGCAGGGCCCCGTACCGCCAGGGCTCGGCTTCGCCGTGCCTTCCCGAGCCCCGCCCCGCCCCGCACCACCCCCTCCTTCACCCCCGTTTCAGGAGACTCCGCCATGTCATCGATCCGCCGTCCCATCGCCCTCGCGGCCGCCGTGGCCACCTCCGCCGCGATCGCCGCCACCGCGTTCGTGCTGCCCGCCACCGCGGCCGGCTCCGCCGCCGGCCCCGCGGGCGCCAACGCCCAGGCCGCCCGCGCGGCGATCCCGGTCGTCGGCGGCACCCTCGACTGGGGCGTCCTGGAGAGCTACCGCACCTACGTGACGACCATCGCCCAGGGTGAGATCACCGTCGCCGACGGCGCGAAGAAGACCGCCAAGGGCTTCACCTTCGGCTCGGCCACCGGCCAGTACGACCCGGCCACCCACCTCGTGACCGCCGCCTTCAAGGGCAGCGTCACCTTCAAGTCGGCCGCGCACCGCTTCGAGGTGAAGCTCGCGAACCTGCGCATCGACACCGGCAAGAAGCTGCTGATCGTCGACGTCACCCGGGACGGCGTGCTCACGAAGGACGTCGGCTTCGCGAAGGTCGCCTTCGGCGGGCAGTCGATGGCAGACCTGGGCACCACGCTGACGGCCGACGCCGCGGCGCTCCTCGGCTCGGACAGCTACAAGGACAAGGCGGGCGACCCGCTGACGGCCGTACTGGAGTTCCCGCCGCCGCCGTCCCCCAGTCCCTCCCCGTCCGCCTCGGCCCCCACGTCCCCCTCCCCCTCCCAGAGCGCGTCCCCGTCGGCATCGGCTTCGGCGTCCCCCTCCCAGAGCGCGTCCCCGTCCCCGTCGAAGCCGGGCTCGCCCTCCGCCTCCACCAGCTCCCCGGCGACCGGCGGCCCGCAGCAGATCCTCAGCGGCAGGCTGGCCTGGGGCATCAAGGAGTCCTTCCGCAAGTACGTCCAGACCGCGGGCGGCACCGTCACCCCGGCGGACGGCGCGGTCGCGAACGGCGACAGCTTCGCCTTCGGCGGCGGCAAGGGCACCCTCGACACCAAGGCGCGCAAGCTGAACGCCACCTTCGCCGGCAACCTGCGCTTCCAGTACGCGGCCCACGGCATCGACATGACCTTCGGCAACGTCCGCATCAACGCCGAGGGCGACAAGGGAACCCTGGTCCTGGACGTGAAGACGCCCGCCGGGGTCAAGGCGGACATCCCGTTCGCCACGCTCGACCTCGCGAAGGCCGACTACAAGACCAAGGACGGCGTACTCGCCCTCAACGCGGTCCGCACCGCGCTCACGGCCGAGGGCTCCGCGGCCTTCGCCAACGACACCACCGGCTCGATGTACCCGGTGGGGACCCGGGCGGACGACGTCAACCTGACCGTCTCCGTGGACAAGGACGCCGTCCTGCCCACGACCCCGGCCGGCACCGGCGGCGCCGGCAGCACCGGAGGCGGCGGCACGGTCGGAGGCGGCCTCGCCGCCACCGGATCCGAGATCCCGGCGGGCGCCCTGCTCGGCTCCTCCGCCGCCATCGTGGCAGCGGGCGCGGGCGCGGTGTTCGTCGCGCGCAGGCGCCGCACCGCCCAGAACTGACCCGTGCTTCAATTCCCGCGTGAACGATCTCGACGTCCTGAGGGTCTTCTGCGCGGGTGACGGCAGCCACGGCAACACGCTCGGCGTCGTACGCGACGGCCGGTCCTGCCCCGACGACGCGTCACGGCAGGCGCTGGCCGCCGAACTCGGCTACAGCGAGACGGTGTTCGTCGACGATCCCGAACGCGGGGTCGTCGACATCCGCACCCCCGGCACCCGGATGTCCTTCGCCGGGCACCCGTTGGTCGGCGTCGCGTGGCTGCTCGACATCGAGGAGCTCCAGCCCCCGGCGGGCGCCGTATGGGCGCGCGACGACGGGGAGTTCACCTGGATCACGGCCCGGCCCGAGTGGGTCGAGGGCAAGCGCACCGAGCGGTACGCCGACGCCGCCGCGGTCGAGGCGCTGCCCGGACCGCCGCCGGGCGAGGGCTGGTTGTACGCCTGGGCCTGGGAGGACGAGGCCGCGGGCCGGATCCGGGCCCGCGGTTTCCCGCGCCGCCCCGGTGGGGCGATCGTCGAGGACGAGGCCACCGGCTCGGCGGCGATCCTGCTGACGGCCGAGCTGAACCGGGCCCTGAACATCACCCAGGGCAGGGGCTCCCAGATCCTCACGGCCCCGGGCCCGGACGGCACGGTGGAGATCGGCGGCCGCGTCCGCTTCGCCGCAGTCGGCCCCGCCGGCCTCTGAGGCGCGGGGGCGGGGGCTTCTCAGCCGTCCGGCGTTTGACGACCGGGGTCCGGGGTGGAGCCCCGGGGGTGCCGCCGAGCCGCAGGCCGCCGTGCCCTGGGGGGCGAAGCCCGGAAGGGGGTGGGCCCGATGGGCCCACCCCCTTCCCCGTTCAGCCCGCCGCAGGCGGCACGCGCTACGCGCTCAGCGGGAACTGCTCGCCCAGCTCGCGGAAGACCGCGCCGTTGAAGTCGAAGGCGCGCTTGCACTCGTCGATGATGCGCTGCTTCTCCAGGTCGTCCGCGGCGATCGCGTCCAGCAGCTCGCGGTAGGTCCGCTTGAAGGCGGCCGGGTTGGAGATGTCCGCGAAGACGTAGAAGCGGACGCCGTCGCCCTTGCGCTCGAAGCCCCAGGTCCGCTCCGCCTTGTCGCGGATGATCTGGCCGCCGGAGAGGTCGCCCAGGTAGCGGGTGTAGTGGTGGGCCACGTACCCGCCCGGCCAGGAGGCGGCGCACTCGCTCACGCGGGCCGTGTAGGCCTCGGTGGCGGGCAGCGCGACCAGGGTCTCGCGCCACGCGGGACCCCGCAGGTGGGCCAGGTCCCGCTCGATCTCGGAGAGGCGCATCAGCTCGGGCTGTATGAACGGCCCGGCCACCGCGTCGTCCCGGAGGGATTCGGCCGCGTCCTCCAGGGCCCGGTACACGAACCACAGCTGCTCGGTGTAGCGCGTGTAGGCGTCCACCCCGAGCCGGCCGCCGAGCAGGTCGCTCATGAAGGACGAGGTCTCGGCCTCAGTGTGCTGCTCGTGCGAGGCGACACGGATGACGGTGGAGAAGGCGTCCAAGACGGACCTCCGAGGAATCGGAAGAAAAAGGGGGAGCCGGACGTGGCGACAGCGAGTGCCGCCACGCCCGATCCTCCTACTTAGGCTTGCCTAAGTCAATGTGTTCCCGACGCCTTGTCGGCAAAAGCCTCCGCGAGGTCGGTTCTTCTGCCCAGGGGATGCCCAGGGATGCTCAGGGGAGCGTCAGGATGTCCGCTCCGGTGTCCGTGACCACCAGTGTGTGCTCGAACTGCGCGGTCCGCTTGCGGTCCTTCGTGACCACCGTCCAGCCGTCCTCCCACATGTCGTACTCGTGGGTGCCCAGGGTCAGCATCGGCTCGATGGTGAAGGTCATCCCGGGCTCGATGACGGTGGTGGCGTGCGGGCTGTCGTAGTGCGGGACGATCAGGCCGGAGTGGAAGGACGAGTTGATCCCGTGACCGGTGAAGTCCCGGACGACGCCGTAGCCGAAGCGCTTCGCGTACGACTCGATGACCCGGCCGATGATGTTGATCTGGCGGCCCGGCCTGACGGCCTTGATGGCCCGGTTCAGGGCCTCGCGGGTGCGCTCCACGAGCAGCCGCGACTCCTCGTCCACGTCGCCGCACAGGTACGTGGCGTTGTTGTCGCCGTGCACCCCGCCGATGTACGCGGTCACGTCGAGGTTGACGATGTCGCCGTCCCGCAGGACGGTCGAGTCGGGGATCCCGTGACAGATCACCTCGTTGAGCGAGGAACACAGGGACTTCGGGAAGCCGCGGTAACCCAGCGTCGAGGGGTAGGCGCCGTGGTCGCACATGTATGCGTGGGCGACCCGGTCCAGCTCGTCGGTGGTCACCCCCGGAGCGATGTGCTTGGCGGCCTCTTCCATCGCCTGGGCGGCGATCCGGCCGGCGATGCGCATCGCCTCGATGGTCTCGGGCGTCTGCACCTCCGGTCCGGTGTACGGAGTGGGCGCGGGCTTGCCCACGTACTCGGGCCGGCGGATGTTTCCGGGAACGGAACGGACGGGAGTGAGCTCGCCTGGTACGAGCAGCGACTGGCCAGACATACGAGCGAGTGTATCGAGCGGGTATGGGGCAGCATGGCGACAGAGAGAGGAGCCTGACGATGGCCCTGTTCAAGAAGCGCCAGGTGGGCAAACCCGGCGAGTGGTACTACTGCCTGGTCCACAAGAAGGTCGAGGAAGGCCCCGAGTGCCCGGCGAAGGACCGTTTCGGGCCCTACGCGACACCCGAAGAGGCGAACCACGCCATGGAGACGGCGCAGGAGCGCAATCTCGAATGGCAGAACGACCCCAAATGGAACGACAAGACGCGCGAGTCCGAGGAAGGCACGGGCGCGCCGTAGCCACGGCCGCGCATGTCCGCGGCTACCAGCGGCTGGGCGGCGGCGCGGCGAGCTGGTCGGCCAGCCGCGCCAGCCGGTCACGGAACCGCCGCGGCCCGCGCTGCACCGGCAGGCTGTTCTCCCCGGCCGCGGCGCTGACCAGGTGCTGCACCGTGTCCAGGTCCAGCTCGGCGGCCTGCGCCGGTACGGACAGCACCTCGTGCGCCAGCGTCCCGAGATCCGGGTCCCCGCCGTCCAGGGACAGTACGGTCGCCCCCGCGCGCCGGGCGTCGTGCACCCGCTCGAGCAGCCCGTCCCCGGGCTGCTCAGGAGCCACCACCAGCAGGGTGTGACCGCGCCGGGCCGCCTCCAGCCGGCTCAGGCCGACCGACAGGTGCGGGGCGTCACCGGGCAGCACGTGGTGGCGTACGAGCGTGGGTGCCAGCTCCGGCAGCCCCGACCAGGCGGCCTCGTCGACCAGGTGCGCCGCCAGGTGCCAGGGCTCGTACTGCTCGGTCCCGACCAGCAGCAGGTTCCCGCCGGCCGGAACGACCGACCGCCGCAGCGTCCCGGCGAACCGGCGCGCGGCGCCGGGCCACTCCGTACCGGCGAGCACCTCGCGCAGCAGCGCGACTCTCACGGCGTCCATATCGGCATCCTGCCCCATGGAAGGGACATACGGGAGCCCTTCCCCCCATCTCCCTCCCCGGTCCCGCCCACTTCGGCGGGTCCGCCTCCTCGCGCATCTCACAGTGTCCGCGCATTCGCGTCTGACGATCTCGCGGTTACCCTCGCCCCCATGACCTCCACAGACAGCACGCAGCAGCCCGCGCAGGCCCCCGCCAAGGCCCCCGCGAAGGACCCGTGGGACCTCCCCGACGTGTCCGGCCTCGTCGTAGGCGTCCTCGGCGGTACCGGCGACCAGGGCCGGGGCCTCGCCTACCGGCTCGCCCGGGCCGGCCAGAAGGTGATCATCGGCTCCCGCGCCGCCGACCGCGCGCGGACCGCCGCCGACGAGCTCGGCCTCGGGGTGGAGGGCGCGGACAACGCCGAGTGCGCGCGCCGCAGCGACGTCGTGATCATCGCGGTGCCGTGGGAGGGCCACGCCAAGACCCTGGAATCGCTGCGCGAGGACCTCGCCGGCAAGCTCGTGGTCGACTGCGTCAACCCGCTCGGCTTCGACAAGCAGGGCGCGTACGCCCTCCAGGTCGAGGAGGGCAGCGCCGCCCAGCAGGCCGCCGCCCTCCTGCCGGACTCCCGCGTCACGGCCGCCTTCCACCACCTCTCGGCGGTGCTCCTCCAGGACGAGTCGATCGACGAGATCGACACCGACGTGATGGTCCTCGGCGAGGTCCGCGCCGACACCGACATCGTCCAGGCCCTCGCCGGCCGGATCCCGGGCATGCGCGGCGTCTTCGCGGGCCGCCTGCGCAACGCCCACCAGGTCGAGTCCCTGGTGGCCAACCTGATCTCCACCAACCGCCGCTACAAGGCCCACGCAGGCCTGCGCATCACGGACGTCTGACCCCCCGGGCCACCCGCCCCGGGCCACCCGCCCCGCCACCCGTCCGACGGGTCGGCGGACGGGTGGCACCGCGTCCGTCCCGTCCCCTCAGCCGCGCCGCCCGCCGCGGCCCTCGATCGGGCCCAGCTGCGCCACCACACCGTGGTAGAAGCGCTCCACGGCATCGTCCACGCTGCGGATGAACCCGGACTCCGTGTTCCCCCGCGTGCTCCCCATGCCCTTGAGCAGCGACAGCCGGAAGCCGACGACGGCCGAGCCGTCCACGGGCAGCAGGTCGCCCGGCTCGGGCCGCAACCGCTCCAGCGTCCCGCGCGGCCCGCTCCCCGGCCCGGCGCCCGGCCCCAGTTCGACGAGGCTCTCCACGTGCAGGTCCGCCGGAGCCCCGTCGAGCAGCCTGAGCAGCCGCTTCACCATGACCAGCGGGTACGCGCCCTCCGGCGCCGGCACGTCGACGGACGTCCGGACCTTGGAGGTCCTGAGGTCGGCGCTCACCGCGATGACACTGCTGGTGCCGTCGACGCGCAGCTCCGCGGAGAGCTTCCCGTCCGCGCACAGCCGGTCCGCCGCGGCGACCCGCCGTGCCTGCGGATCACTGCCCCGCCGGGCCCGCTGCACCGGCAGCGCCTTCTGCCCGAGCTCCCCGCCGAGCCGCAGACAGACCTGCCGGATCAGCCGCTCCCAGCTCTCCACGACCTCCACGGTCCGGGCGTCCCCGAGGCCGAGGGTCTCGTCCTCGATGCCCTTGCGTACGGGCACCCACGCGGCGCCCATGTTCTGGAACCCGTGGCAGCCGGACTGCTCGTGCCGCAGGTACTCCAGGAGTTCCTGGAGGAGCCAGGCGTGCGCGGCGTTGCCCACGCCCTCGTGCCGGATCAGCAGCTGCGCCTGATGGGCGACCTCGGCCCAGGACAGGTGCCAGAGGCTGACCTTGTGCTTGCGCCGGCCGTCGATCTTCACCTCCACCATGGGGCGGCCCTCCAGGGCCACGTCGTTGGAGAGGGTGATCACGGCCTCGTAGCCGCGGCGCGCGGCGATGTCCATGTACGCCTGGACCTGCTCCGCCTTGAGCGGGTTGCCGTTCGTCTTCGTCTCCACGAGCGCCGTCCACAGCTTGCCCGCGCGCTCCACCCGGATCACCCCGTCCGGCCGTCGCGGGGTGTCCCCGTGGGGGAGGGAGACCTCCGTGAAGGTCTGCATCCGTCCGGCGGGCGCGCCGAACCCGGCGGTGAGGCGGCGGCCGAACTCCGGTACCTGGGCCATGACCGACAGCAGGACCGAGGTGGCGCGCACCTCCCGTTCCCGGTCGCTCTTGAGGGAGGGGACGGGGAAGAGACGGGCCTGGCTCCAGGACTCGTTCTCGGCGAGGGACTTCTTGGCCACCTTGGGCAGGGTGACCTTCTTCCTGGTCGTACGGGGGCCCCGGCCGCGGGTCTGCGCCGGTACGGCGACGGGGGCGGCGGCCTCGGCGGTCTCGACGGACGCGGACGCGGCCGTGGGCGTGGGCGTGGGCGTGGGCGTGGGCTCCGCGAAGGGTTCGGCGCCGGGTCCGGTGACGGGCACGGCGGCCGGGGCCTGCGCCGGTTCACCGGCCGCCGCCGGATCCCCTTCCCCCGCCGGCCCCGTCTCGCCGGCCTCCTCCGCTTCCTCGGAGTCCTCCAGCACCGGGATGCCGAAGTCCGTGGCCAGTCCCGCGAGGCCGGTCTCGTACCCCTGGCCGACCGCGCGGAACTTCCACTCCTCGCCCCGCCGGTACAGCTCGCCGAAGATGAAGGCGGTCTCCACGCCCGCGTCCTCGATGGAGTAGCCGACCAGCGGTTCCCCGGACCGGTCCGCGACCGTCATCCGCAGGTCGTCGAGGTCTCCGAAGCGCGCGCCGGCGTATCGGCTGGCCGCCACGACGATCCGCGCGACCCCCTCCGGGACCGCCGTCAGGTCCACGCTGATGCGGTCCTCGTCGCCGTTGTCGGTCGGGACCTTGCCCAGCAGCTGCACGCTCCCGTCGGCGGCAGCGGGGTTGTTGTAGAAGTAGAAGTCGTTCTCGTCACGGATCTTGCCGTTCTCGTCCAGCAACAGCACCGAGACGTCGGCGTCGCCGGCTCCCGAAGCGCTGCTCCAGCCCAGGCTCACGACGACCGCCCCGGCGTCCTCGCTGAGGGCGGTCAGGCTGACGTTCGCGCCCTTCGGGATCTCTTGCATGTCCTACCCCCGGTCCTTCCGCACCCCTCTGAGCGGTGCGTCTCGGCGAACCGTAGCGGCGGGAGGAGGAAAAGATCACGGGATGGCGGAAATGGGCCGGACGGGAGCACGGCGGGGCATGGGGGACACTGGAGGGGCTTGAACCGCTTCAGTGTCTTCGAGGAGCCTTCGCCATGCCCCGCCTTGCCGTGTTCGCCGTCGTCCTCTGCGTCCTCGCCGTGGCCGCCGCCGTGGTGTCCTTCGTCGAGGGCAGCCTGCTCGGGATCGTGTGGGTGTTCATGGCGGGCATCACGTCCAACATGGCGTGGTTCTACGTGCGCAAGGCCAAGATCGAGAAGGCCGCGGCGGCGGCCCGCGCCGCGGCCTAGGACGCCGGGGCCGGGGCCGGGGGTCGGGCCTCCGGGCCTCCGAGCCGCCGGTTACGAGGTCTGGCAGAGGCCGTTGGTGTCCCGCCAGAACTGGTAGAGGTCGCGGCCGCAGTAGGCCTCCAGGTCGCTCACGCCCAGCGCCGACAGCACGGCGTACACCGCGTCGAAGAAGTACGCGTTGATCTCCGGGATCCACAGCAGCGCGAAGACGGCCAGCAGGCCGAACGGCGCCAGCGGCGCCACCTGGCGGCGGAACCGGTGGGAGAGCCAGGGCTCGATGATGCCGTAGCCGTCCAGGCCAGGGACCGGCAGGAAGTTCAGGATCGCCGCCGAGACCTGGAGCAGCGCCAGGAAGCCGAGCGCGAAGCGGAACGGGATCGGGACCCCGTCCAGGGCGTTCAGCCAGAACGGGGCCGTGCAGACGGCCGCGAAGGCGACGTTCGTCAGCGGGCCGGCCGCCGAGATGAGGCTGTGCCGCCACCGGCCCTCGATGCGGTCGCGCTCGATGTACACCGCGCCGCCGGGGAGACCCAGCCCGCCCATGATCACGAAGAGGACCGGCAGGACGATGCTGAGCAGCGCGTGCGTGTACTTGAGGGGATTCAGCGTCAGGTAGCCCTTCGCGCCGACGCTGAGATCGCCGCTGTGCAGGGCGGTGCGGGCGTGCGCGTACTCGTGCAGGCACAGGGAGACGATCCAGGCCGACGTGACGAAGAGGAAGACGGCCAGACCGGTGCTGGTCGCGTACTCCGTCCACACGGCCCATCCCGTCACCGCCATGACGGCGAAGATGCCGAGGAAGACGGGACTGATCCGCCGGTCGCCGCGGTCGTGAGTGCGGTCGTGGCTACGGTTGCGACTGCCCTGGAAACCCATGCGGCGAACCTATCCCGGAGGCGGCGCCCGGTGGGCCCCCGGGCCGGAGACAATGGGCCGGTGCGTTACGCGATGCTCGGCACCACCCAGGCCATCCGCGACGACGGGAGTACGGTCCCGGTCGGCGGAGCGCGGCTGCGCGCGCTCCTGACCGCGCTCGCACTGCGGCCGGGGCGGCCGGTGCCGGTGGCCTCGCTCATCGACGAGGTGTGGGACGGCGACCCGCCCGCGGACGGCCCCGCGGCGCTCCAGGCGCTGGTGGGGCGGCTGCGGAGGGCGCTGGGGCGCGAGGCGGTGGGGTCCGGGGAGGGCGGCTACCGGCTCGTCGCCGATCGGGACGACATCGACCTGTACCGCTTCGAGCGGCTCGCGCGGTCCGCGGCGCAGGCCGCCCCGGCGGAGGCGGCCGCCCTGTACGACGAGGCGCTCGCCCTGTGGCGGGGCGAACCGTTGAGCTCCCTGCCGGGTTCCGGGCCGGAGGCCGCCCGCTGGCAGGCGCTACGGCTGGACGCGCGCCGGGGCCGCCTGCACGCGGCGCTGGCGCTGGGGGAGGCCGGGCGGGCCCTGCCAGAGCTGACCGCGCTGTGCGCGGAGCTGCCGCTGGACGAACCCCTGCAGGCCCTCCGGATCCGCGCGCTGGGCGACGCGGGGCGCCCGGCGGAGGCGCTGGCCGCTTATGACGAGGTCCGCCGGGACCTGGCCACCCGCCTGGGCACCACCCCGGGCCCCGCCCTGCGCATGCTCCACGCGGCCCTGCTGTCGCCGACACCCCCGACACCCGGCCCCGGCCGGGCACGTCCGACGACGGGCCCCGGGTACACCGATGTGACGGCGGGCCCCGAGCGCGCCGACACGGCAGTGGGCCCCGGGTACGCCGACACGATGGTGGGCTCTGGGTACGCCGCCGCGACGGCGGGCCCTGGCTACACCGAATCGGCGGCTGGTTCCGAGCGCTCCGAGTCGGTCCCCGGGCCGGAGCGGTCCGGACGGCCGGCCGGGACCGGGCAGGCCGGATCCGGTCCTGACGGGGGCCCCGGCGAAGCCGCCGCGCCCTTGACCGGCCGGGTGAAGCCGGGCGGGGCCGACGCCTTCGCGGGGAACACGCCCGGCGCCTCTGCCGCTACCTCTGCTGACTCCGCCTCCGCCGGCCCCGCCTCCGCCACCCCCGGACCGGGCCTCGGCCGGCACGGCGGGCCCACCGCCCCGGCCGAGCCGGACCGGTCCCGCCCGGCACCGTCCGGGGACGGGACGCCCCGTGCTGCGCAGCCCGGGACCACCACTGCGCTCCCGTCCGGCCCCGACCGGGCGAACTCCGACGACTCGGCCCGTCCGGACCGGGCCGCCGACCACGCGGCGGGACCTGACGGTTCGAGCTCGGGCTACGCGGCGGGAACTGGTGCATCGGGCTCCGGCATCGGGGACGGACCTGATGGTTCGAGCTCCGGCCACCCGGCGGGGCCTGCCGGTTCGGGTTCTGGCTATGCGGCGGGGCCTGCCGGTTCGGGTTCTGGCTACGCGCCCGGGCCTGCCGGTACGGGCTCCGGCTACGCGTCCGGACCTGACGGTTCGGGCTCCCGCCGTACCACCGGACCGAGCGGGGGCTCCGGTCCGGCCTGGCCGGGGAGCGTAGACCCGTACGGAGCCGGGCCGGGGAATGGGTACCCCTACGGGGCCGGGGCCGGGCACGTGCCGCCCGGTGCGGGCGCGGGAAACCTGCGGATGCGGCTGACCACCTTCGTCGGGCGGGAAGAGGACATCCGGGTCATCGGCGACGACCTCGCCCGGTCCCGGCTCGTCACCCTGCTCGGACCCGGCGGCGCCGGCAAGACCCGGCTGTCGCAGGAGGCCGCCGAGGCACACGCACGGGCCGGCCGCGGCACGCCGGACACACGCCCCGCCACCCCGGATCACCTGTCGGGCGACCCCGCCCAGGCCAGCTCCGGCCCAGCCACCCCGGAGCACCTGTCCGGCGGCCCCGCCCCGGCCGGCTCCGGCCCAGCCGCCACGGGCCCAGGCCCAGCCGCCGGGGCCTCCGTGCCCGCAGCCCCTGGCGGCTCCACCTCCGCCTTCGGTGGCCCCGACACGGCCCCGGGTGGCTCTGCCTACGCCTTCGGCGGGCCGGGGGCGGCCCCGGGCGTCGCTGCCTCCGCCTTCGGTGGCCCGGGGGCGGCCCCGGGCGGCTCCACCTCCGCCTTCAGCGGACCGGCGGCGGCCCCCGGCGGCTCTACTTCCGCCCTCGGGCGCCCCGACACGGCCCCGGGCGGCCCCGGCCCCGCCACCACGGGCCGAGGCCCCGGCGCCGGGGCCTGCACACCCGGCGGCCCCGGTGGCTCCGCCTCCGCCTTCGGCGGGCCGGGGGCGGCCCCGGGCGGTTCCGCGTCCGCCTTCGGCGGCCCAGGGGCGGCCCCCGGAGGTTCCACCTCCGCCCTCGGGCGCCCCGACACGGCCCCGGGCGGCTCCACCTCCGCCCCCAGCGGCCCTGCCTCCGCCCCCGGTGGCCCCGCCTCCGCCCCCGGCGGGGGGTCCGCGTGGGGTGACGGGGTGTGGTTCGTGGAGCTGGCTCCCGTGGATGATCCGGAGGACGTTCCCGAGGCCGTGCTCGCCGCGCTCGGTGCCCGGGAGACCAAGCTGCGCGGCGGATCCGCCGAGGAGATGCGGGCGCTGACCGAGCGCGCGGACAGCCCCCTCGACCGCCTCGCGGAGCACTGCGCGCGGCGCCGGATGCTGCTGATCCTCGACAACTGCGAGCACGTCGTCGACGCCGCCGCCCGCCTCGCCGAGGAAGTGCTCGCGCGCTGCCCCGGCGTACAGATCCTGGCCACCAGCCGCGAGCCGCTCGGCGTGCCCGGGGAGACCCTGCGCCCGGTGGAGCCGCTGCCCGACCCCGTCGCACTGCGGCTCCTCGACGACCGCGGGGCAGCCGCCCGGGCGGGGTTCACCGTGGACGAGGACCCGGCCGCGGCCGTGGAGATCTGCCGCCGGCTCGACGGGATGCCGCTCGCCATCGAGCTGGCCGCCGCCCGGCTGCGGCTGCTCACCCCGCGCCAGATCGCCGACCGGCTGGACGACCGGTTCAGGCTGCTGACCGGCGGCTCGCGCACGCACCTGCCCCGCCAGCAGACCCTGCGCGCGGTGGTCGACTGGTCCTGGGACCTCCTCGACGAGCCCGAACGGGCCGTCCTGCGCCGGCTGTCCGTCTTCGCGGGCGGCTGCGACCTCGACGCCGCCGAGGCCGTCTGCACCGACGCCGCCGAGGGCCTCGACGCGGCCGACCTCCTCGGCTCCCTCGTCGACAAGTCCCTCGTCGTCGCCGCCCCCGACGGCCCCGCCGGGATGCGCTACCGGCTGCTGGAAACCGTCGCCGAGTACGCCTCCGACCGCCTCACGGAAGCAGGCGGGGACCGGGACCGCACCGAGCGGCGTCACCTCGCCCACTACCGGGAACTGGCCCGCACCACCGAGCCGCTGCTGCGCGGTCACGGCCAGCGGGCCGCGGCCGACCGGATCGCCACCGAGTACGAGAACCTCCGCACCGCGCTGCGCCGGGCCGTCGCCACCCGGGACGCGGGCGAGGTCCTGTGCCTGCTGCACTCTCTGGCCTGGTACTGGCAGATGCACGACCTGCGGGCCGAGATCCGGCACTGGGCCGAGGCCGCCGCCGCGCTCGGGCCGGACCCCTTCGCGGAGCCGGTCGTCCCGGCCGAGCCCGTCCACGAGCGGATCGTCGACACGCCTCCGCCGTACGAGGGCGAACTGCTCACCGAAGCGTGGCGCGGCGTCCAACTGCTGCTCCTGTCCTCGCGCGACCACCACCACGAGAACTGGGCCGACCCCGGGATCCGGGCCCAGGTCGCGCGGATGAACGCCGTCTACCGGCCCGGCCTGCCGCAGACCTGTCGGACCCCCGCCTCGCTGTGGATCTTCGCCGTCATGATCTCCGGGGAGCCCGACCTGCTGCTCACCGTCGCCGTGGAGACCGTGAAGACGGCCCGGGCCCTCGGCTACCGCTGGGAGCTGGCCGCCGCTCTCCAGCTGAGGGCCAACATCCTCGCCAACCGCGCGGACTGGGCCGACGACGCCGCCCGCGACGCCGAGGAGAGCCTCGCCCTCTACGCGGCCCTGGGCGACGACTGGGGCTGCGCCGAGGCGCTCTCCGCCCGCGCCGAGGCCCGCGAGCGCTACGGCGAATACGCCCTGGCCGCCGCGGACTACCGGGCCGCGATCGAGCACGCCGGGCGGCTCGGGGCCAAGGCCCAGGTCTCGGTGCTGCGCGTGCGGATGGCCGGCGCCCTGGCCGAGGACGGCCACCTGGAGGAGGCGGAGGAGATCCTCACCTCCCTCCTCGGCGGCAGCCTCGCCCAGTTCGGCGACGAGGCCGTGCCGGCCGGGCGGATGTTCCTCGCCACCGTCTACGGCCGTACCGGTCGGGTCGCCGAGGCGCGCGCCCAGCTCCAGTCGCTGCGCGATGACTTCGCCTCCGGCGCCTTCGCCATATTCGACGGCTTCCTCCTGGGCATTCTGGCCTGGCTGGACAACGAGGAGGGCAAGTACGAGGACGCACTCGGCATGACCCGGGCGGCCATGGAGAACGTCCAGGACCCGCTGGCCTTGATGATCGCCCCGCACATGCGGATCACCTATTTGGTGACGGCCGCCCGAGCGCTCACCGGCCTGGGCGGTCCGAGGCGGGAGCGCGATGCCGCCCGGCTGCTCGGTGCCTACCGCGCGCTGGTGCCGCCGGGTCACCACCCGGTCGTCATCGAGCGTGCGGACGCCGAGTTCGTCGAGCACCGGTGCCGGGCCGAGCTCGGCACCGCCGCGTACGAGGCGGCGTACGCCGAAGGCGGCGGCCTCACCCTGGAGGAGGCCACCGCCCTCATCTGATCCGGTTCTCCCCGTGGGGTCCGCCCGGGACGCGATCCGGAACGGACCCGCCCGCGGATCAGGTCTTCTGGCGGAACTTCCGCACGGCGAGCGGCATCGTCACCAGCGTGATGCCGACCGACCAGGCCAGCGTGATCCAGACGGAGTTGCCGAGCGGGGTCCCGTTGATGAGGGCGCGGGCCGCGTCGGCCAGGTTGGACAGCGGATTGACGTCGGTGAAGCTCTGCAGCCAGCCGGGCATCGTCGTCGGCGGGGCGAAGATCGAGCTGCCGAACTGCAGCGGCATCAGGACCAGCATGGCCACGCCCTGGACCGCCTGGGGGGTCTTCATGGTGAGACCCAGCAGGATGAAGATCCACATCAGCGAGGCGCCGAAGACGGCCGACAGCCCGATGGACAGGAACAGGTCCAGGATCGAGCCCTTGATGGACAGGCCGAGCAGGAAGCCCATGCCGAGCAGGATCGCGATGGCGACCATCATGCGGCCGAGCTCGACCACGATCTTGGCGATGAGCACCGAGGAGCGGGCGATGGGCATGGACCGGAAGCGGTCCATGACGCCCTTCTTGAAGTCGTCGTTGACCCCGGTGCCCACACCCATGGCGATGTTCATGCCCATCATCGCCATCAGGCCCGGGACCACGTAGTTGACGTACTCGCCCTGGTTGCCCTTGCCGGAGATCGCGCCGCCGAAGACGAAGACGAACAGCAGCGTGAAGATGATCGGCATGAACAGGACGTCGAACATCGACTCCGGGTCCTGCTTGATCTGCAGGACGTTGCGCCGGGCCAGGGCGCCGATGTGGCGCAGGTTGCCCCGCAGGCCGATCCGGCCCTCGTCCGCGAGGACGGGCCCGCCGGCCGGGGCGGCCGCGGTGGGGCTGGGCTTCGTCGTGGTTACGGTGCTCATGCCGCGACCTCCTCGGTCTGCTGGTGGGGGACGGAGTCCTGGACGGTGGGCTTCTGTCCGGTGATGGACAGGAACACCTCGTCCAGGCTGGGCAGGTAGGTGCTGATGTCGGATATCCCGTACCCGCGGGCGGCCAGCAGGCCCACCACGGCGGTCAGCTGCTCGTCGGCCAGGATCGGGACCAGCAGGGCGCCCTCGTCCGGGACGGCCTGGGAACCGGCGACCCCGTCCAGACCGGCTTCGGCCAGGGAGCGGGCCATGCCCGGCAGGTCGGCCGGGTCGGTCGGGCGGATCCGCAGGGTGCGGCCGCCGACGCGGGCCTTCAGCTCGTCGACCTTGCCGTTGGCGATGACCTTGCCCTTGTCGATGACCGTCAGCTCGCTGGCGAGCTGCTCGGCCTCCTCCATGTACTGGGTGGTGAGCAGGACGGTGGCCCCCTCGGCGACCATCCGCTGCACCTCGTCCCAGACCTCGTTGCGGGTACGCGGGTCCAGACCGGTGGTCGGCTCGTCCAGGTACAGCACGGCCGGGCTGCCGATCATCGAGGCGGCCAGGTCGAGCCGGCGCCGCATGCCGCCGGAGTAGGTCATCACGGCCTTCTTGGCGGCGTCCGTGAGGGAGAAGCGCTCCAGCAGCTCGTCGGCGCGGCCGCGGGAGTCCTTGCGGGACAGGTCCAGCAGCCGGCCGATCATGTAGAGGTTCTCCCAGCCGGAGAGCTTCTCGTCGACCGAGGCGTACTGGCCGGTCAGGCCTATGGTCCGGCGCAGCTGCCGCGGCTGGCGGACCACGTCGAAGCCCGCGACCCGGGCGGTGCCGGCGTCGGGGGTGATCAGGGTGGAGAGGATGCGGACCAGGGTGGTCTTGCCCGCGCCGTTGGGGCCGAGGACCCCGAGGACGGTTCCCTCGCGGACATCGAGGTCCACACCGTCGAGGGCCTTGGTCTCGCCGTAGTGCTTGACCAGCCCCCGGACCTCTACGGCGTGCGAGCCGTTCAGGGGAGTCGTGTCGTTTCGCGTCATGCCCACCATGGGAGCAGACGCCACTGACAAAGCACCTACAGGCCACCTACAGACCGCCGACAGCCCGCCCGCGGGTCCCGTGGGCGGGCTGTCGGAATCCGATCAGTGGAAGGCGTGCTGCTCCTGCGGGAACGTTCCGCCGACCACGTCCTCCGCGAAGGCCTTCGCCGCGTCGCCCATGGTCGCCCGCAGGTTCGCGTACTGCTTGACGAACTTCGGCATCTTCCCGCCGGTCAGCCCCATCATGTCCGTCCACACCAGCACCTGCGCGTCGCACTCCGAGCCCGCGCCGATGCCGACCGTCGGAATGTGCAGGGACCGGGTGACCTCGGCGGCCAGCTCGGCCGGGACCAGCTCCAGGACCACCGCGAAGGCGCCCGCGTCCTGCGCCGCCTTCGCGTCGCGCAGCAGCCGGTGCGCGGCCTCGTCTCCGCGGCCCTGCACCCGGTAGCCCATGGCGTTCACGGACTGCGGGGTCAGGCCCAGGTGGGACATGACCGGGATGCCGGCCTGCACGATCAGCTCGGTCTGGGCCAGGGAGCGCTCCCCGCCCTCCAGCTTCACCGCTCCGACCCCGGCGTCCTTGACGAGCCGGGTGGCGCTGCGCAGCGCCTGTACCGGGCCCTCCTGGTAGGAACCGAAGGGGAGGTCTCCGACGATCAGGGCCCGGCTGGTGCCGCGTACGACGGCCGCCGACAGCATGGTCATCTCGTCCATCGTCACCGGGACGGTGGTCTCGTAGCCAAGGTGACAGTTGCCCATCGAGTCGCCGACGAGCATGACCGGGATGCCGGCCTCGTCGAACACGGATGCCGTCATGGCGTCGTAGGCGGTGAGCATGGGCCACTTCTCGCCGCGTTCCTTGGCGAGGGTGAGGTCGCGGACGGTGATGCGCCGGGTGCCCGAGCCTCCGTACAGGGTGGGGGAGGAGGCTTCGCGGGCAGGCGAAACGGCATGCGTCATTGCAACTGCTCCTTGATGTTCATCTCGAGGCACCCTTACGGCGTCCCCGGACTCACCACCATGGTGGCACTCTCGGGGCCCGGGCGGGAAGTGGCACGAGGCGGGCACGAGGAGCGGTCCGCCGGGGGCGGCCGCGCCGCGGGGCAATGTGCGCGTTTGGTGACAAGCGGAACCCGTGCCGCTCGGCCGTTCGTCCTCCCGGACGTACGGCCGAGACAATCGGCGCGGAACCGTCCGTCCATCGCCTAGGGTCAAGAGGCGGGGACGGAGCGCGAGCACGGCAGCGAGGGCAGTGGCATGGCACAGGCGTACATGACGGAGACGGGGAGCGACGGCTCGGAGCCCGAGCCCTCCCGAACGGGTCTCCGGCGCCGGCTGGCCGAACTGCGGCGGGATCCGGGCATCTGGCGCCGCGGGATCGTGCTCGCCGCGCTGGCCGCGCTGATCTCGCTCGTCATGATCTTCCACGCCGAGCTGCCCAACGACATCGGGAACCTCGGCAGCCTCACCGAGACCTTCCTTCCCTGGCTGGGCCTGGCCGTCCCGCTGCTGTTCGCCGCCGCGCTCTTCCGCAAGTCCGCGACCGCGCTGATCGCGATACTGCTGACCGCCGCGGTCTGGGTGAACCTCTTCGGCGGCCTGGTCACCGACAAGGCGCAGACCGGCGGCAACCTCACGGTCGCCACCCACAACGTCGACGCCGACAACGCCGACCCGGCCGGCACGGCCGCCTCGGTCGCCGGGGCCGGAGCCGACGTCCTGGCCCTGACCGAGCTCAAGGGCAGCGCCGTCCCCGTCTACGAGAAGGCCCTCGCGAGTGCGTACAAGTACCACTCGGTCGAAGGCACCGTCGGGCTGTGGAGCAAGTACCCGCTGGTCTCCAGTCAGCCCGTGGACATCAAGATGGGCTGGACCCGGGCCATGCGCGCCACCGTCAAGACCCCCTACGGAGACGTGGCGGCCTTCGTGGCGCACCTCCCCTCGGTCCGCGTCAAGCTCAAGGCGGGCTTCACCGCCAACCAGCGCGACAACAGCGCCGACGCCCTCGGCGCCGCGCTCGCCGCCGAACCGCTGCAGCGGGTCATCCTGCTCGGCGACCTCAACGGAACGGTCAACGACCGGGCCCTGTCCGAGGTCACCTCGCAGCTGCGTTCCACCCAGGGCGCGTCCGGCGACGGCTTCGGCTTCAGCTGGCCCGCGCAGTTCCCGATGGCCCGCATCGACCAGATCCTGGTCCGCGGGGTCACCCCGAAGGCCTCCTGGACCCTGCCCCGCACGGGCAGCGACCACCTGCCGATCGCCGCCCGGGTCGCCGTAGGGCCGTAGGGCACCGCGTCGCGGGGGTCAGGCCCGCTCGCGCCAGCCGTTCGTGATGGGCAGCCGGCGGTCTTTGCCGAAGCCCTTCGCAGAGATCTTCGTGCCCGGCGGGTACTGCCGGCGCTTGTACTCGGCGGTGTCCACCATCCGCAGGGTCTTCGCGACCAGCTCCGGGTCGTAGCCCGCCGCGACGATCGCCTCCAGGCCCTGGTCGCGGTCCACGTACAGCGCCAGGATCCCGTCCAGCACGGGGTAGTCCGGCAGCGAGTCCGTGTCCACCTGCCCCGGGCGCAGTTCGGCGCTCGGCGGCTTGACGATGGAGTTCTCCGGGATCGGCGGAGTCTCGCCGCGCTCGGCCGCCGCCCGGTTGCGGTACTCGGCGAGGCGGAAGACGTCCGTCTTGTACACGTCCTTGATGGGGCCGTACGCGCCCACCGAGTCCCCATACAGGGTGGAGTAGCCGACGGCCAGCTCCGACTTGTTGCCCGGGGCCAGCACGATGTGGCCCTCCTGGTTGGAGAGCGCCATCAGCAGGGTGCCGCGCAGCCGGGACTGGAGGTTCTCCTCGGCGAGGCCGGTCAGGCCCAGCGCGCCCATGTACGCGTCGAACATCGGCTCGATCGACACGGTCCGGAAGTTCAGGCCGGTCCGCGAGGCCAGCTCGGCCGCGTCGCCCCGGGAGTGCTCCGAGGAGTACTTGGACGGCATCGAGACGCCGTACACGTTCTGCGCGCCGATCGCGTCGCAGGCGATCGCGGCGACGAGCGCGGAGTCGATGCCGCCGGAGAGGCCGATCAGGACCGAACGGAACCCGTTCTTCCGTACGTACGCGCGCAGACCCACGACCAGCGCGTCGTAGATTTCCTCGTCGTCCTCCAGCCGGTCGGCGTAACCGCCCGTCACGACCGGCTCGTACGGCTCCACCGGCTCCTCGGTGAGGATCACGCGGTCGATGCGCAGGCCGTCGTCCACGACGCCCTCGACGGGGGTGGTCGAGGCGGCCGGCAGGTCCAGGTCGACCAGGACGCAGCCCTCGGAGAACTGCGGGGCGCGCGCGATGACCTCGCCCGCGGAGTCGACGACGATCGAGTCCCCGTCGAAGACCAGCTCGTCCTGACCGCCGATCATCGCCAGGTAGGCGAGCGTGCAGCCGGCCTCCTGGGCGCGCTTCTGCACCAGTTCCAGGCGCAGGTCGTCCTTGTTGCGCTCGTACGGGGACGCGTTGACCGAGATCAGCAGCCCGGCCCCGGCGGAGCGGGTGGCGGGGACGCGCCCGCCCTCCTGCCAGAGGTCCTCGCAGATGGCCAGGGCCACGTCCACGCCCCGCACCCGGATCACCGGCTGGGTGTCGCCCGGCACGAAGTACCGGAACTCGTCGAAGACGCCGTAGTTGGGGAGGTGGTGCTTGGCGAAGCGCAGGACGACCTGCCCGCCGTACAGCACGGCGGCCGCGTTCTCCGGGGACCCCGCCGGGCGGCCGAGCCGGGGCGCGGCCTTCTCCGTACGGTCGAGGTAGCCGACGACGACCGGGAGGTCCCCGAACCCCTCGGCCGCCAGGCGCCGCGCGAGTTCGAGCAGCGCCTGGCGGGAGGCCTCGACGAAGGAGCCGCGCAGGGCGAGGTCCTCGACGGGGTACCCGGTCAGCACCATTTCCGGAAACGCCACCAGGTGGGCGCCCTGTTCGGCGGAGTGCCGGGTCCAGTGGACGACCGAGTCGGCGTTGGCGGCGATGTTGCCGACCTGCGAGTCGATCTGATTCAGAGCGAGGCGTAGTTGAGGCACGCGGCCCAGTCTAATCGTCTTTCTGACGCGATGTCCTGTGAGTCGCCGCGGTCGCCGCAGTCGCCGGAGCCGCGCCGGTTCAGCGGCCGATCGGGCCGGACCAGATCGCGTCGTCGTAGTCGATGCCGGGCGCGATCTCGAAGTGCAGGCTCTTGGTGCCCTCGGGGACGAGGAAGGCGAAGGTGCCGGTCATGGACTCGCCGGCCAGGACCGAGCCGTCGAACAGCTTCGGCACGGATCCGTCGAAGACCATCTCGGCCTCCGTGCCCTGGTCGTCGCGGGCGTGCGGCAGGGAGAGGCTGACGTCGAGCGCGGTGCCCGAGTTGTTGACGATCTTCACCTTGACCTTGACCGCGTTGCCGTTGCGGGCCTCTTTCGGGGCGGCCGTCGAGGACGGCGTGTACGGGACCGCGCTCTGCACGGTGACCTGGACCCCGTTCTTGTAGGTGTAGGGCGTGCCCCAGGCCAGGGCCGAGGTGATGCCCGGGGTGTCGGTCGGCGAGGGCGAGGGCTTGGGGGCGGGGGCCGAGGGCTCGGCGTAGTCGTAGTCGTAGTCGTAGTCGTCGTCGTAGTCGTAGCGCGCGCGGTTGTCGGCGACGGTCTCGTCGATCTTGTGGATGACGTGCGCGGTGATGAACCAGCCGCCGACGGAAGCGCCGAGGCCGAGGACGGCCAGCGCGGTGCCGACCGCGGCCATCGTGGCGCGGGGAGCTCCCCGGCGGGACTTGACGACGGCCGCGATGCCCAGGCCGACGCCGGTCAGCGCGAGGAGGGCGCCGGCCCAGAAGAAGAAGGGGACGAGGCCGACGAAGATGCCGAACAGCCCGAGGAGCAGGGCGGCGACGGCCGGGCCGTTCGTGGCGGGCGGGGGAGGCGGGAAGCCGGGCGCGTGCGGGCCGCCGGGGTAACCGGCGCCGTAGCCGGGCGCGGCCCAGGGGTTCCCGGAGGCGGGCGCGGGGCCTCCGGGGGCGCCCGGGGCGCCGTACGGAGCTCCCCACACGGGCGCCGGGGGAGTGGTCGCGGCCGCCGGGGCGGGGGTGACCGGGGCGAAGGAACCGGGGGCAGGGGCGGGGGCGGCGGGGACGGCGTTCGTGGGTTCAGCCGGGATGGCGGCCGGGGCCGGGGCCGGGACGGCGTCCGCGGGCTCGGCGGGGACGGCGTTCGTGGGTTCAGCCGCTACGGCCACCGGGGCCGGGCCCGGGACGGCGTCTGCCGGTTCGGCGGGGACGGCGTCCGCAGGTTCGGCCGGGGGCTTCTCGAGGGACAAGGGCTGCGCGGGCGCCGGTATGCGAGCCGTCTCGGGTACGGGCGTGCCCGCGGGCTCCGTCGGCGGACCGGACGGGGTGCTGGGCGGGTTCGGCGGGGTGCTCATACCGGTGGGAAGTCCTTCGGATCGCAAATTCGGCGCGTGACGATCACCAGCCTGTCATGGAATCCGAGCTCCCTGCCGGGCATTTCGGCCCCCTGGGACCCCTCCCGGCCGGGCCGCCGGCGCGCGCGACGGCGCGCCGGCGGCCCGGCTGCGGTACGGGATCCGGAGAGGACGGCCTAGCGCTGGTAGCCGATCACTGTCATCATCCCGGCCTCCGAGTGGTAGACGTTGTGGCAATGCACCATCCACAACCCGGGGTTGTCGGCGTCGAAGTCCACCGTCAGCCTCCCGTTGGGCAGGACCACCGCCGTGTCCTTGCGGGCCCCGCCGGGCCGGCCGCCGAGGGCGAAGGTGTGCCCGTGCAGGTGGAGCGGATGCCACATCGTTGTGGAATTGTCGAACTCCAGCCGGACGCGTTCCCCCGCCTTCACCGGGTGCCGCTGGTCGGGAGCGTACGGCTTGCCGTCGAAGGCCCAGTCGTACTTCGCCATCCCGCCGGTCAGCTTGATCCGCACCGTACGGTCCGGTGCGCGCGCGGCCAGGGCCACCGGCTCGGCGGCCTTCAGGGTGTCCGCCGTCAGCGGCCGCCCGGACAGCTCGGCGGGCCGGGTCGCGGCGGTCGGCGCCGCCCCCGAACCGGTGCGCAGCACCGCGAGCGCCGACGCCGCGTCACCCTTGCCCTCGGCGAGCGCGGTCAGCGGGAACACCCCGTCGCCCGCCGTCACCAGGACGTCGTAGCGCTCGCCCATGCCCAGCAGCAGCGAGCGCGCGGCCGCGTGCTCGACGGGGAAGCCGTCGGTGTGGGTGACCGTGAACTCGTGGCCGCCCAGGGCGATCCGGAAGGCGGTGTCCCCGCCCGCGTTGACGATCCGGAGCCGGATCCGGTCGCCGGGGCGGGCGGTGAAGACCGAGGGGTCCTCGGGGGTGCGGCCGTTGACCAGGTAGTGGGGGTACGCGACGTCGCCCGGGTCCTTGCCGAGGACCTCGCTGACCCCGCCCATGAGGACCCGGGACGGGCCGCCGCTCGCGGCGGGCGCGGGCGTGCCCATGGAGCCGGAGCCGGAGCCGTGGCCCGAGTGGCCGCCGCCGCCCGAGCTCGGGTCCATGCCCTTGCGGAGCTCGCCGAGCACGGCGTCGGGGGTGGAGCCGTCGACCCCGTCGAGCCAGTCGTCGAGCACGACCACCCACTCCTTGTCGTAGGAGAGGGGCTCCTTGGGGTCCTCGACGATCAGTGGCGCGTACAGGCCGCGGTCCTGCTGGACCCCGGAGTGCGGGTGGAACCAGTACGTCCCGGGGTGCGGGACGGCGAACTCGTACGCGAAGGAGCCGCCCGGCGCGATGTCCCGCTGGGTCAGCCCCGGTACCCCGTCCATGTCGTTGCGCAGGGCCAGGCCGTGCCAGTGCAGGGAGGTGGCTTCGGGGAGGTGGTTGGCCAGGGTCAGGGCGAGGGTGCCGCCCGCGGTGACCCGTACCTCCCGGCCCGGGAGCTGGTCCCCGTACGCCCAGGAGCGGACGGTGCGGCCGGCGCCGAGGTCGAGCGGGGTGGCGGTGGCCGTCAGCCGGACCTCGGTGCGCGGGCCGGTGGCCTTGCGGGCGGTCTCGGCGGCCCGCACCTCGGCGCCGGCCGGGTCCACGTAGCCGCCGGGGGCGGGCGAGGACCCCTCGCCCGTGGAACCGGAGCCGTGGTCCCTGTCGGCCATGCCGGAGCCCGAACAGGCGGCGAGCAGCCCGGAGCCGGCGAGGGCGGCGCCGGCGCCGAGGACGGCGCGGCGGGAGGGGGAGGAAGCGGAAAGTGACGTGCGCGGGGAAGAGGAGCGCATGGCGGAACACCTCGTGATGGTGTGAGGCGGGCAGGTGGGCACCGTCTGCCGCCGCCCCGGAGGCATGCGGGGGCGACGACGGAGCCCGGCCTATACGCGCAGCACCGTCAGCAGGTCGAGGAGTTCGCGGGGTGGTGGCGGGTCGGGACCGCCGGACCGGCCCGGCGCGCGTGCCGCACCCCCGAGCGGCGCGGCACGGCGCGGGCCGGCCAGTCCGGCTCCGAGGACCAGCAGGGTGAGGGCGCCGAGCACGGCGAGACACACGGACATGGGGTCCATGCCGGTGTGCCGCGGGCTCGGGGCCCCGAAGGTGGTGACGGCGGCGGAGGCCGGGGTGGTGGCGGCAGGGGCTGCCGAGTGGGACCGGGCCGGCGACTCTGCCGAGGCCATCGAGGCCATCGAGGCCATCGAGGCCATCGAGGCCGTCAGGTCTGGGGCGGTGTCCGGTCGGCCGCCGTGCGCCGACCCGGACGGCGTATGGCCGGCCGGGGGAACGAAACGGAGCGACGGCACGTCATCCATGGCGTGGGCCGGTGTCGGATGGCCCAGCGTGTGCATGCCCGCGATGCCCAGCAGCAGCGCGGCGAAGAGCAGCAGCCGGGGCCACCGGACTGCTGCTCGCCGAGTGCGCGGAGCTGGGCGGGTCATGGGCGGAACCCTACCCGGGGTGGGTATCCGATCGTCGGACCGGGACCGGCCGCGTTTAGGATTAGTCACACTATGTCCACAAAAGACCCGCCGGTGAGTCCGCTGAAGTCGCTGAATCCGCTCAAGCACCTGAAGCCCGTGAAGTCCCGGAGGTCCGTGAACAGCTCCTCCGCCGCGCCGGGTCCCTCCTTCACGCCCCGGACCGGCGCCCGCGCCGTGGCCCTCCTCATCGGGCTCGGCGCCGCCGCCTACACCGCGTGGGTCCTCGAAGTCGTCCTCTCCACGGGCCTCAACCCCATCGAGACCTACGTCAGCGAGCTCGCGGCCCAGGGCCAGCCGCTCGGCGGCCTGTTCCGGGCCACCGACTTCACCGCCGGCCTCCTCGTCCTCCTCGGCGGCCTCCTGGCCCTGCTTCGCCTCGCCCGGCGCGTGGAACCCCGCCGCCTGTGGTCCGTCGCCGGCTGGTCCGGGATCACCCTCTTCGGCGCCGCCACCGCGGCCGACGCCTGGCTGCCGCTGAGCTGCACGCCCACCGTGGACCCCGAATGCGCGGCGCGGGAGACCGCCGGGCTGGTCCCCGCCACGCATCAGGCGCACGCCGTCAGCAGCAGCCTCGCCATGACGGGTGCGCTCGTCGGCATCGTGGCCCTGACGCTCGCGGCCCGCCGCTACGGCATCCTCGCCCCGCTCGCGCGCTTCGGGCCCGTACTCGTCGTACTCGAACTGCTCGCCACCGTCTGGACCCTGGTCTCCATCGCCCTGTTCACCGCCGGGCACGGCACCTGGGCGCTCGGCGCCGGGCAGCGGCTCCAGGTGCTGTTCGTGGCCGTCTGGCTGGGCCTGCTCGCCCACTCCGTCCACCGCGAACGCCGTACGTGAGCGGACGCCAGGCCTCGCCCGCCCCCGGGAGGTTCGTACGCCTCCGCGCCGACGGGGCGCCGCTGCACGTCCTCGTGGAGGGCTGCGGACCGCCGGTCGTCCTCAGCGCCGGGCTCGCCATGGCCTGGTTCGACTGGGACTCCGTGGCGGAGCTGCTCGTCGCCGCGGGCCGTACCGTCGTCCGCTTCGACCGGCCCGGGCACGGGCTCAGCGGGCCCGCCGTGAGGCCGCCGAGCGCCGCCGGGGAGGCGCACCGGATCGCCGGGCTGCTGGACGCGCTGGGTCTGGGCGCCGAGCGGGTCACCGTGGCCGGGCACTCCCTCGCCGGGTTCCACACCGAGGCCTTCGCCCGGCTGTACCCCGGGCGCACCGCCGCCCTGGTGCTGGTCGACAGCAGCGTGGAAGAGCGGCCGCCCCGTACGGCCCTGCCCGCAGGGGTGCGCACCGGCGCCGCCCGGCTGCTCGGCCGGGCCGTGACCGCCGTCGGGCTGCCGGCCGTGCTGGGCCCCCCGGCCCGGCGGGCCGCCGTACGGGCAGCACGCGCGGGCGGCGCGGACCCGGCCCCGCGGGAGCTCGTACGCCGCTGCTACCGGACCGGCCGGGTCTGGCGCGGAGCCCTGCTGGAGAACTCCCGCTACCCCGACACGGCCGCCGAGGTACTGGCGCTGCGCGCGGAGCTGCCGCTGACCGCGCCCGTCACCGTCCTGGCCGGCCACGACTCCGGCGCGCGCCGCCCGGACCTGGGCTGGCTGGGCCGCCAGGCAGCGCTGGCCGACGCGCTGGGCGCCCGGTTCGTGGTCGCGGAGCCGGCCGGACACCTGGTCATGCTGGACCGCCCGCACCAAGTGGCGCGGGCGGTCCTGGATGCGGAGGCCTAGGCCGTCTTCTTCGGCCTGGCTCCGGCGTAGACCTTCTCCGCCCAGCCGGCTATCTGCTCCTCCGACAGGTGCTTGGCCAGATCGGCCTCGCTGATCATCCCGACCAGGCGCTTGTTGTCGATGACCGGGAGCCGGCGGATCTGGTGGCTCTGCATCTCCTCCAGCACCTCGGAGACGTCGGCGCCCGCGTCGATCCAGCGCGGGGTGCCCTGGGCCATGTCGCCGGCCGTGATCTTCGACGGGTCGTGGCCCTTGGCCACACAGCCGACGACGATGTCACGGTCGGTCAGGATGCCGCAGAGACGTTCGTTGGAGTCGCTGATGGGCAGCGCACCCACATTGAGCCGGCTCATCAGCTGAGCGGCCCGGTCCAGGGTTTCGGTGGCGGGGATCCACTGGGCCCCGGGGTGCATGATCTCGCCGGCGGTGGTCATCGCGTCAACCTCCTGAGCACGCCGTAGCGGCCGGGCGCGGGTGCGCCCGCCTCGGCGTCCTCATCCTCGTTCGGCCGTTCGGGTCCCGCGACTCCAGACGGGTGAGGGTGGGCCGTACGGGTGAGGCCCGGGGCTCCGCCCCGGACCCCCCTGGGGCTCCGCCCCGGACCCCCCTGGGGCTCCGCCCCGGACCCCCCTGGGGCTCCGCCCCGGACCCCCCTGGGGCTCCGCCCCGGACCCCGCGCCTCAAACGCCGGCGGGGCTGGATTTCCCAGCCCCGCCGGGTCACCCTGTCGCCGGGGGCTCCGCTCCGCGCTGTTTCAGCATGTCGGCCATCAGCTGGAGCTCCGACTGCTGGGCCTCGACCATGCCCTGGGCCAGTGCCCGCTCGGCCGGGTTCTCGCACTGGGTGGCACACCCCTGGGCCATCACGACGCCGCCCTTGTGATGGTCGGTCATCAGGCGCAGGTAGAGCACCTCGGCGTCCCGGCCCTCGGCGGAGCCGAGCTGCGCGAGGTCCTCCTTGGTGGCCATGCCGGGCATCAGCGCGCCGGGCTTGGTGACGGCCCCGGCCATATCGTGGCCGGCCATGCCGTGCTCCGCGCCGTCGGTGCCCATCCAGGACATCGGCGGCTCGTCGGCCACGACCTTCGGCAGGCCCCACATGTCCAGCCAGCCCAGCAGCATGCCGCGCTGGTTGGCCTGGGTGTTGGCGATGTCGTAGGCGAGGGTGCGCACCGGCTCGTCCTTCGTACGGTCGCGCACGATGAAGGACATCTCCACCGCCTGCTGGTGGTGGACCGCCATGTCCCGGGCGAAGCCCGCGTCGGCGGAGTAGAGCCCCGGCGTACGGGAGGCCTCGGGAGCGGAATCGGCTCCCCCCGCGGTGGCGACCGTGGCCCCCACCGCGAAGAGCAGCGCCAGGCCGACGGCCGAGCCCGCGGCCCAGTACGTACGGGCCACGGAGCCCTTGCCGGCCGTACGGGTCACTTGTCGGCCAGCCCGTTCGTGCAGGCCGCGCCCGGCTCGGGGGTCTGCGCGCCCTGCACGTACTTGGTGAGGAACGCCGCCACGCGGGCGTCGTCGGCCTTGTCCACGGTCAGCTGCTTGCCCCACGCGCTGAGCATGATCGTGCCGGACTGCTCCTTGACGGGGCTCATCAGCGTGTACGGGCGCTTGGACACCGTGCCCGCGAGCTTCTCCACGTCGGCCGGGGCGGCCTTCTCGTTGTACGTCACCCACACGGCGCCGTGCTCCAGCGAGTGCACGGCGTTGATCTCGGGGATCGGGTTCTTGTAGACATCGCCGTTGCAGTTCATCCAGCGGGGGTTGTGGTCCCCGCCGACCGGCGGGGTCATCTCGTACTTCACCGGGGTCTCGACGTGATTGCGGCCGAGCTTCTTGGCGTCCCAGGTCTGCTCGCCCGCGACCGGCGCCTTGGCGAGGGCCTTCTTGGCGTCTTCCTCGTTCTGCTGGTTGATCATCACCCACGCGCCGAAGCCGATGAGCCCGGTGACGATGGCGGCCGAGGTGGTGATCGCGATGGCCTTGTTGCGCCGGTCGCGCGACTGGTCGGCGCGGCGCATCTCGGCTATCCGCGCCTGGCGGGAGTTGTTGGTTTCGGACTTCCTGCTGGCCATGGCCCTGAATCCTTTGTGCTGAGGGGGGTGGAGGGGAGAACGCGCTGCTTTGAGAGCGCGCTGCCTGAGCGCCGTCGAACCGGACCGGTCAGGTCCGCAGCACCTGGAGGGCGTACAGGTCGGGGCCGCGCGCGAGCGCCGCAGGGGGACGGATCCCCTGCGCGGGCCCGGGGAGCACGGCGGGCGCGGTCGGCGCCCCGCCGGCCATCAGGACCGCGGGCGGCGCCGGGGGCAGCAGTCCGGGCTGAACGTGCGAGAGAGGAGAGCAGCCCGGCCGGTCGTACGGCGCCGCGCAGACGGCGCGGTGCGCGCCGGGGGCGTGGGCCGCGTGCCTGGCGCGCGCACCCGGGCCCGCGGCGGCCGGATCCCCGGCCCCGGCCCCGGCCCCGGCCGTCCGGCACAGGAACGCCGTACCGGCCAGCACCCCGAAGGCCATCAGGAGGACGGCGCGCCGGAGGAGCGGACGTCTCCGACGTCCCTGCTCGTCCCGCGCATGGCCCCCCATGGGCGCCGATGGTAATGCTCATGACCGGCTCAAGGTCAGTGCGGGGGTGCCACCGGCTTTCCGGGGTGCGTAATCTGGCGGAAACCACCGCTGGCGATACTGGGCCGGCCCGACTGTGCCCGTGCCCTCGCGGCAGTGGTGCACAGGCCGCCTGAACTGCGAGGATGAAGCCATGGACAAGCAGCAGGAATTCGTCCTCCGGACGCTCGAGGAGCGCGACATCCGCTTCGTGCGCCTGTGGTTCACCGACGTACTGGGCTTCCTGAAGTCCGTAGCGGTCGCGCCGGCGGAGCTGGAGCAGGCCTTTGACGAGGGCATCGGGTTCGACGGCTCGGCGATCGAGGGGTTCGCGCGGGTCTACGAGTCCGACATGATCGCCAAGCCGGACCCGAGCACCTTCCAGATACTGCCGTGGCGCGCGGAGGCCCCCGGAACGGCGCGGATGTTCTGCGACATCCTGATGCCGGACGGCTCGCCCTCCTACGCGGACCCGCGGTACGTCCTCAAGCGCATCCTGAACAAGACCTCCGACCTGGGCTTCACCTTCTACACCCACCCGGAGATCGAGTTCTTCCTGCTGAAGGACAAGCCGCTGGACGGCACCCGGCCCACCCCGGCCGACAACTCGGGCTACTTCGACCACACCCCGCAGAACGTCGGCATGGACTTCCGCCGCCAGGCGATCACGATGCTCGAATCCATGGGCATCTCGGTCGAGTTCAGCCACCACGAGGGCGCCCCCGGCCAGCAGGAGATCGACCTGCGCTACGCCGACGCCCTCTCGACGGCCGACAACATCATGACCTTCCGCCTGGTCATGAAGCAGGTCGCCCTGGAGCAGGGCGTCCAGGCCACCTTCATGCCGAAGCCCTTCTCGGAGTACCCCGGTTCGGGCATGCACACCCACCTGTCCCTCTTCGAGGGCGACCGCAACGCCTTCTACGAGTCGGGCGCCGAGTACCAGCTCTCCAAGGTCGGCCGCTCCTTCATCGCGGGCCTGCTCAAGCACGCCGCCGAAACGGCGGCCGTGACCAACCAGTGGGTGAACTCCTACAAGCGCATCTGGGGCGGCTCCTCGCGCACCGCCGGCTCCGGCGGCGAGGCCCCCTCGTACATCTGCTGGGGCCACAACAACCGTTCGGCCCTGATCCGCGTCCCGATGTACAAGCCGGGCAAGACGGGCTCCTCCCGCGTGGAGGTCCGCTCGATCGACTCGGGCGCCAACCCGTACCTGACGTACGCCGTCCTCCTGGCCGCGGGCCTCAAGGGCATCGAGGAGGGCTACGAGCTCCCGGCCGGCGCCGACGACGACGTCTGGGCCCTGTCCGACGCGGAACGCCGCGCGATGGGCATCGAGCCCCTCCCGCAGAACCTCGGCGAGGCCATCGCCCTGATGGAGAAGAGCGAACTGGTCGCCGAAACCCTCGGCGAGCACGTCTTCGACTTCTTCCTCCGCAACAAGAAGCAGGAGTGGGAGGAGTACCGGAGCGAGGTCACGGCCTTCGAGCTACGCAAGATGATGCCGGTGCTGTAACCCGCGCGGATACGCCTACGGCCGGCCCCCTCCGTCTCGAGGGGGCCGGCCGTACGACGTGACGGGGCACGTCAGCCGCGCAGCACGCGGCCCTGGCTGTCGGTGCGGTCGTTCTTCACGAAGAACAGGATGCCGTCGATCAGGGCCCAGAAGCCGAGGCCGCCGCAGGTGAGCAGCTGGGCGATGGCCATGCCGGTGTGGCCGGTGTAGAAGCGGCCGATGCCGAAGCCGCCGAGGAAGATCTGCAGCAGACCGGCCGTCACCTTGGACTTGTCGGAGTACTGCTGACCGTTCGGGGCGATGTTCTGGGACATGCGAAAGCTCCTTGCGAACTGCTGTATGGGGACGTGTGCCGCGACCCGTTGGGCCTCGGCGGAACTACTGACCTGCGACGGTTGTCGATGGTTGCGCTGCGGTTCGCAACGTGATCAACCCGTGATCACATGACCGCATTTCGAACAATCGTCCAGGTCAGGGCGACCCCCACGATGACAGCCCGCCCCGGGATCCCGATCACCGGGTGGTACTTCCGCCCGCGCAGGCCTTCGGTGACCCAGCGGCCGTAGAGGAAGAGGGCCAGCGGCAGCCCCAGCAGCAACAGCGCCGCGTTGTCGTGGAAGGCCGCGACGAAGTCGCCGTGCAGGATGTCGTAAGCCATCCGCGTGCCGCCGCAGGCCGGGCAGTCCAGGCCCGTCAGCCAGTTGAAGGGGCAGCGGGGGAGCCACTGGCCGGGCCGGTGCGGATCGGTGCCCCAGAGGTACGCGGCTCCCGCGCCCAGCACCGCGAGCGAAGCCAGCGGGGCCGCCGCCGGGCGACGGAGCAGCGACGTGTGTGACATGGGTGCTCCCTCCTTGGCTTGGCGTACCCGCACGGGGGCGTGTGCGGGCGACCGGAGGGGTCATCTTCGCACCGGGGTTCCCGCCCGGTGCCGGGTGGTCGCTTACGCGGGCGGTACCGCGCGGTGCCAGGTGGTGCGGTTCGGGGTGGAGGAGGGGGTGGTGACGTGGAGTTCGGCGTCCAGGCCGAGGACCGCGACGGTCGTCGGGCCGCCCGGTTCCTGGATGCCCGCCGGGGCGCCCGCGTAGAGCATCCGGGACTCCGTCCACGCCGGCGGGCCGCCGAGGCCCGTCGTGCCCACGGTGCCCAGGTCGGCCCGGCCCGATATGAGGCGGCCCGCCACGGCCACCGCGCCGTAGCCCGCCCGGCCGCCGGCCTCCGTGACGCTGGAGACGGTGGGCTTCGCGGCGCCGGCCGCTGCCGTGACCAGGGCGGTGCGTACGACGCCCGAGTCGGGGCGCCGGAAGTACAGGCGGACGCCCGCCGCTTCCGGGGCGGCGGTGAGGGGGACGGTGGTGGCCGGGAGCCCGGTCGGGAAGGGGCCGGCGAGCGGGGCGCCCGGGGCGGGCTGGATCCAGGCCAGCACCGACTGGGTGGTCGCGGCGTAGAGGTGGCGGCGCCCGGCGGAGTCGGTGGCGGTCACCGGGTCGGACTGGAGGTCGGCGCCGCCCAGCTGCTGCCAGGCGCCGAAGGCGCCCGAGGGCTCCTGGGCGCGGGCGCGCAGGGTGCGCTTGGAGTCGCGGACGTACACCGTCAGCAGCCCGTCCGGGCCGGCGACCACCGCGGGCGCGCTGATCGAGGAGGTGCCGCCGTCGTCCTGGGGCTCCGGGGTGCCGAGCGCGACCCACGCCCCGAACGGACCGCCGGGCGTGGACTGGGCGGCGTAGACGATCTCGCGCCGGTAGTCCTGCGGCCGGGTGCCGAAGCTGGTCCGGGTGGCGAAGACGGCGACGCGCCCGTCGGGGAGCCGCGCGGTGGTCGCGCCCGGGTCGATGCCGGTGCCCGGCAGCAGCACCGGGCCCTGCCAGGCGGCGCCGGCGCCGGTGCCGGCCCCGCGGTTCCAGACGGCCATCTGTCCGTCGAGGACGCCGAAGGCGTACAGCCGGCCGGTCGTGCCCTGCACCAGCCAGGAGGAGTGGTCGCCGCGCGCGTACCGCAGCGACTGGGCCCAGTTGTGGCCGGTCGGACTGCCCGCGACCTTGCGGTCGCCGCAGCCGGAGGGCGAGCCGCAGTAGTTCTGCCGGTCCTGCCACGCGTACGTCTTCAGGAAGCCGAGCTTCGCCTGGACCGTCTGCGGGTCCAGGGAGTGCGGCAGGGCGCCGTTGTGGTAGCCGACGTAGTTCTGCACGGTGAAGCGGGGGCGCTGCCCGACCGGGACCCGCGCGGCGTACGAGGCGGCCGCGGCCTGCGCGAACCGCGCCCCGTACATGTGGTCCTGATGGTCGGTGAGCTTGCCGGTGCCGGGGTACCGGCCCGGTGACGGGTCCTGCATCCGTATCGTCGTCGGCTTGTACCGCTCGAGGAACCCCGATATCGCCGCTATCACCTGGTCCTTGGTGTACGCGGGCGGCATCTTGACCGGAGTGCCCGCGGTGAGCTGCGGGGTGATCGCCGGTATCCGGCCGTTCCACAGGCCGCGCAGGCTGTCCGGGCTGTCGGCGAGCGGGGCGCGGGCCTCGCGCATCTGCAGCCAGACCAGATTGATCTGCGGCTTCGCTATGAGGACGTCGAGCTCGGCGTTGCCGCCGCCGGCGGTGGTGACGACCGTACGGCGCCACGGGCTGGTGCGGTCGCCGGTGGCCATCTGCGCGTAGGCCGCGCGTATGCCGTTCTGCCGGGCTTCCGCGTAGTGGGGGCGGTCGGCGGGCTGCGCCGGGTCCTTGGCCGCGCCGCCGTTGGCCTGGTTGCGGCCGTCGGCCTCGCCGGAGGTGAGGTACAGGGTGGTCAGCGGGGTACCGGCCAGCAGGGAGCGGCTGATGTCCGGGTTCATGAAGAACAGGTCGTCGTCCGGGTGGGCGACGATCTGGACGATCGAGCCGCTGGTGGCGCTCACGGGGGCGGCGGTCGAGGAGCCGGTTCCGGGGACGGCCTCGGCCGCGGTCTGCTGGCCGGAGGCGACGGCGAGCGCGCCGGTGACCCCGATGGTCAGCATCGGGACCACGGTCGCGAGGAGGAAACGTCGACGGGATACAGGCATGGGTGGCGTCGCCTTGAGGTCGTTCGGCAGGAAGAACCGGGTGAAGCTATCGGACAGTCAGTGAGAGTCCAATTCGCGCAAGTTGGTTCACCCGATCGCCGATGAATTCCGATTTGTCGAAAGGACCGCCCGGATATCCGGCGCGCGGGCGGTTCCTCTGTGTCCGAGATCACGTGCGCGGAGGCCGGCCGCCGCCGGTGCGCGCCCACCAAAAAACGCCCCCGTGGGGGGGCGTTGATCGGTTCGCGTGCGGCGCGGCCAAGGCGTGGCCAGAGCACGGTCAGGGCGTGGTCAGAGGAGGGTCAGGGCGCGCCGTTCGGCGGTCCCACCGGCTGCCACGGGGCCAGGTGCGCGTTCGGGTCGTCCGCCGCCGAGGTCACGTACAGCCGCCCGTCCAGCCCCATGACCGCCAGGTTCACCGTGCTCTTGCCGTTGAGCGTCGAGGAGGGCGCCCCGACGAACATCAGTGGCGTCCGCTCCCAGGGCCGGCCCGGGCCGATGTCGGAGCCCAGCCGGCCGCCCGCGGCCCGCCCGGCCAGCAGGCGGCCGCTCGCCGTCACCGCGCCGAAGCCCGACCGCCCGCCCAGGTCGGTGAGCCCGGTCATCCGCAGCCCGCCGGCGCCGGTGAACAGGGCGGTGCCGATCCCGCCCGAGTCCGGCTTGCGGAACCACAGCCGTACGCCGTCCTCCCGGCTCTGCGCCGTGATGGGCAGCGCCGGCGCCGGCAGCCCGGTCGCGGTGGCGGGGCCGAGCGGGGCGCCGGCCTTCGGCTGGGCCCAGCCCAGCACGGTCTTGGTGGTCGCGGCGAGGACCACGCGCCGGCCGGTGGCGTCGGTCGCGGCGACCGGGCTGCCGTGCAGGTCGGAGCCGCCGTACCGGTTCCACGGCCCCCAGGCGCCGGTCGGGGACTGCACCCGCCCGCGCAGCGTGTACGCGCCGTCGCGCACGTAGACCGCGAGCTGCCCGGAGCCGTCGAGGGCCACCGCGGGCGCGCTGATGTCGGAGGTCCAGTTGTCGTCGGAGGTCTCCGGGGTGCCGAGCACCGCCCACTCCCCGAACTCCTCGGAGCCGGGCGCCCGCTGCACGGCGTAGACGACCTCGCGCCGGTAGTCGGCGGGCCGGGCGCCGAAGGAGGTGCGGGTGCCGAAGGCGGCGATCCTGCCGTCGGCCAGCGTCACGGTGGTGATGCCCTGGTCCATGACGGTGCCGTCGGGTTCGGGCAGCAGCCGGGGGCCGCTCCAGGCGCCGAGCAGGCCGGTGCGGTGCCAGAGGGCGAGCTGCCCGTCGAGCACCCTGAACGCCCACAGGCCGTGCTCCTTGTCGGCGGCCAGCCAGGAGGTGGCGGTGCCGCGGGCGTAGTTGATGGTCGAGCTCCAGTGGTTGCCGGTCGGGCGGTCGGCGACCTTCAGGTCCCCGCAGCCGGCGGCGCTGCCGCAGTGGTTCTGCCGGTCGGTCCAGGCGTACGTGTCCAGGATGTCCAGTTTGGCCTTGGCCTCGTCCGGGGCGAGGGCGTTGGGGAGCCAGCCGTTGAAGTAGCCGAGGTAGTTCTGCACGGAGAAGTGCGGACGGTCCTTGACCTCCTTCGCGTAGGCGCCGAGCGCGACCTGGACGAAGCGGGCCCCGTAGAAATGGTCCTGATGGTCCGTGTAGTGCCTGCCGCCGTCGGGGTAGCGGCCGGGCGTCGGGTCCTGGGAGCGGACGGTGGTGGGCTCGTACCGCTTCAGGACGTCGACGAGGGTCCGTACGACCTGGTCCTTCGTGTACGTGAACGGCTGCTTGACCGGGCTTCCGGAGGCGAGCATCGACTCCAGCCGGGGGACCGTGCCGTCCCAGAGGCCGTGCAGGCTGTCGGGCCGGGGCGCCCAGACGTTGCCGGCCTCGCGCATCTGCAGCCAGACCAGATTGACCTGCGGCTTCGCCGTGAGGACGTCGATCTCGGCGTGGCCGCCGCCCGCGGTCTCCGTGACGGTGCGCTTCCAGGGGCTGTCCTTGTCGCCGGTGGCCATCTGCGCGTAGGCGGAGCGGATGCCGTTCTGGCGGGCCTCGGCGTAGGCGGCCTTGTCGGGCGGGGTGACGGCCACCTCGGCCGCGCGCGCGTTGATCCCGTCGGCCTCGCCGGAGGTGAGGTAGACCGAGGTGACGGGATGGCCCGCCGCTATGGAATAGCGCAGGTCCGGGTTCATGAAGTAGAGGTCGTCGTCGGGGTGCGCCAGCACCTGCAGCACCCGGCCGGCGCCCGTGAGGGCCGCCGGGTCGGCGTCCCCGGAGGTGGAGCCCGCCGCCTTGCGGTCGGCGGCGCCGGGGTGGGTGAGGGCGTCGAGGGCCCCGTTCCCCCAGAGCAGCGTCCCCCCGACGGCGGCGGCGACGACGGCGGCCACCGCACCGGCCACGAGGGCCTTGCCGGCCCTGCCGGCCCGCCCGCGCCGCCCGGGCCGCCCGGGCCGCCTGCCGGCGACCGCGCGGGCCCGGCGGGTACGGGCCTCGGCGCGGGTACCCCGAGTACGGACACCCGGGCCGGCGGGGACTCCGGACGGGTCTCCGGCGGGGGCTCCGGACGAGCCTCCGGCAGGGCCGCCCGGGGTGCCGGCGCCGAGGCCGTCGGCGGGGCCGCCGCCGGGGCCGTCGTTCCGCCGCGCGGAAGGTTCCTCGCCAGGACGTTCGGGGTCGTGCATCGGGGTCCTCCGGGCCGGTCGGCGGGGAACGGGCCCCATTGCGGCACAAGTGTGCCAAAAATCCGACAATACGCCCCACCGGGGATGCGGTGAGTCGAACGCCCGCTCCGGTTAGGCTCTCCCCGGGCGGAACCGCGGACCCTGCCGAAGCCGACAGACACCTGCCGGAGGCGGCATCCCGCGCGGCCGCCCGGCCAGGGCAAGGGCAGGCCCACGTACGCGGGAGGCGGCGGGATGACAGTCCCGGGACGCAGGAGCAGTACCTTCAGCCGGCTGGTGCGCAGCGGGTTCACCGACCCCTCGGCCGCCGCCCGGCTGCTCGACACCGACGTGCTGGCCGCCGTACGCACCGATCCGGTGCTCATCGACGCCCTCGGGGCCACCGCCGATCCCGACCTGGCCCTCCTCGGGCTGGTCCGCATCGCCGAGGCGCAGGCCCCCGAGGAGCTGCCCGTCCTCCTCGACACCCTCGTCAGCGCCAAACCCCTGCGCGACCGGCTCCTCGGCGTGCTCGGCGCCTCCGAAGCCCTCGGCGACCACCTCGCCCGCCACCCCCGGGACTGGCAGGCCCTCGTCACCTACGAGGCCGCCGACCTGCACCCCGGGCTGCCCGAGTTCGAGCAGGGCCTGGCCGGCGCCCACGACCCCGTCGAGCTGCGCGTCGCCTACCGCCGCTGCCTGCTGTCCATCGCCGCCCGCGACGTCTGCGGGACCATAGACGTGGCCCAGACCGCCGCCGAGCTCGCCGACCTGGCCACTGCCACCCTCCGCGCGGCCCTGCGCATCGCGAGCGCCGCCGCCCCCGAGGACGTGGCGCTCTGCCGGCTCGCCGTCATCGCCATGGGCAAGTGCGGCGGCAACGAGCTGAACTACGTCTCCGACGTGGACGTCATCTTCGTCGGCGACGCCGCCCCCGGCGCGGACGAGGGCAAGGCCGTCCAGGCCGCCGCCCGGCTCGCCTCCCACCTCATGCGGATCTGCTCCGAGACCACCGTCGAAGGCACCATCTGGCCCGTCGACGCCAACCTCCGGCCCGAGGGCCGAAACGGTCCGCTCGTCCGCACCCTCGCCTCCCACCTCGCCTACTACCAGCGCTGGGCCAAGACCTGGGAGTTCCAGGCCCTCCTCAAGGCCCGCGCCGTCGCCGGCGACGAGGCGCTCGGCGCCGAGTACATCGCCGCCATAACTCCCCTCGTCTGGCAGGCCGCAGAGCGCGAGAACTTCGTCCCCGACGTGCAGAAGATGCGCCGCCGCGTCGTGGACAACATCCCCGCCGCCCAGGTGGAGCGCGAGCTGAAACTCGGCCCCGGGGGCCTGCGCGACGTCGAGTTCGCCGTCCAGCTCCTCCAGCTCGTGCACGGCCGCTCCGACGCCACCCTGCACTCCGGCACCACCCTCGACGCGCTCACCGCCCTCGCCGCCGGCGGCTACGTCGGGCGCGCCGACGCCGCCCAACTGCACGACGCGTACCGCTTCCTGCGGGCCATGGAGCACCGCATCCAGCTCTACCGGCTGCGCCGCACCCACCTCGTCCCCGAGGACGAGGCCGACCTGCGCCGCCTGGGCCGCTCGCTGGGCCTGCGCACCGAACCCGTCGCCGAACTCAACAAGGCCTGGCGCCGGCACGCCTCCGTGGTCCGCCGCCTGCACGAGAAGATCTTCTACCGGCCGCTGCTCGACGCCGTGGCCCAGCTCGCCCCCGGCGAGACCCGGCTCTCCCCGCGCGCCGCCGGCCAGCGCCTCGAAGCCCTCGGGTACGCCGATCCGGCCGCCGCCCTGCGCCACCTCGAAGCCCTGGCCTCCGGCGTCACCCGCGCCGCCGCCATCCAGCGGACCCTGCTGCCCGTGCTCCTCGGCTGGTTCGCCGACTCCGCCGACCCGGACGCGGGCCTGCTGAACTTCCGCAAGGTCTCCGACGCCCTCGGCAAGACCCCCTGGTACCTGCGCCTGCTGCGCGACGAAGGCGCCGCCGCGGAGAACCTCGCCCGCGTGCTCTCCGCCGGACGCCTCGCCCCCGACCTGCTCATGCGCGCCCCCGAAGCGGTGGCCCTGCTGGGCGACCCCGAAGGCCTGGTTCCCCGTACCCACGAGGCCCTGGAGCAGGAGGTGCTCGCCGCCGTCGGCCGCGCCGGGACCCCGGAGGCCGCGGTCGCCGCCGCCCGCGGAGTCCGCCGCCGCGAGCTGTTCCGTACGACGGCCGCCGACATCATCGGCTCCTACGGTACGGAGGACAACCCGGCCGAGGAGGACCACGGAGCCCTGGTCGACCGGGTCGGCCGCGCCGTCTCCGAACTCACCGCCGCCACCGTCGCCGGAGCCCTGCGCGCTGCCGTCCAGGGCCACTGGGGCGACACCCTGCCCACCCGCTTCGCCGTCATCGGCGTCGGCCGCTTCGGAGGCCACGAGCTCGGCTACGGCTCCGACGCCGACGTCCTCTTCGTCCACGAGCCGCGCGAGGGCGTCGACGAACAGGAGGCCGCCAAGGCCGCCCAGCACGTCGTCTCCGAAATGCGCAGGCTCCTCCAACTCCCCACCGCGGACCCGCCGCTGCTCATCGACGCCGACCTGCGCCCCGAAGGCCGCTCCGGCCCGCTGGTCCGCACCCTGCCCTCCTACGCCGCCTACTACCGCCGCTGGTCCCTGACCTGGGAGTCCCAGGCCCTGCTGCGCGCCGAACCGGTGGCCGGCGACCTCGACCTGGGCCGGCGCTTCATCGACCTGATCGACCCGCTGCGCTACCCGATGGAAGGCCTCGGCGAGGACGCCGTCCGCGAGATCCGGCGCCTCAAGGCCCGGATGGAATCCGAACGCCTGCCCAGGGGCGCCGACCCGACCCTGCACACCAAGCTCGGCCGCGGCGGCCTCAGCGACGTCGAGTGGACCGTCCAGCTGATCCAGATGCGGCACGCCTGGGCGGAACCGGGCCTGCGCACCACCCGGACCCGCGAGGCCCTGGCCGCCGCGCACGCGGCCGGCCTGATCCCCACCGAGGAGGCGCAGATCCTCGACGAGGCCTGGGTCCTGGCCACCCGGGTCCGCAACGCCGTGATGCTGGTCCGCGGCCGCGCGGGCGACACCTTCCCCTCGGAGGCCCGCGAACTGGCCGCGGTCGGCCGCTACCTCGGCTACGCGGAGGGCACGGTCGGCGACATGCTGGAGGACTACCGGCGCATCACCCGACGGGCGCGGGGCGTGGTGGACGAGCTGTTCTACGCGGGCTGACCGGCCGCCGGCCGGTGCCGCGGTCGGCCGGGGCCGCAGTCGGTCGGTTCCCGGCGTCAGTTCTCCCGGAGTCGGTGCCCGGCGTCAGGACAGGTCGAGTTCCGGCAGGGAGAAGAAGCCGGCGACCGCGGCCACGATCCGTTCCTCGGTGTCGTCACCGTCGAAGTCCTCCTCCGGCCCGGCCAGGCGCGCCGCGGTGAGGGCGGGCAGCAGCAGCTCGGGCTCCGCGCCCACCGGGTCGTCCGGACCCTCGAAGCTGAAGGCGGTGGTCAGTTTCCCGTCGCGGTAGTACTCGAACCAGGGCCCGTGGGCCTTCCCCAGACAGGGCTCCGTCACGAAGACGACGAGCTCACCGCCCTGCGGGCACAGCAGCTCGTAGTGGGTGAGGTGGTAGTCGCCGCCGTCCCAGCTGAACATGTCGTGCATCATCAGCCCCCAGCCGCCGGTCTCCTTGCCGTACGCGAGCGGCAGCCGCTTCTGGCCGAGCAGTCCCCGCGTGAGCGCGTCCAGGGACTGGCCACGGAAGAAGACGACGTTGGTCTCCTGGTGGTGGGGGAGCGCGCGGTCTATCCAGTGCCTCGTCATACCGGCACCGTAAAGGGACCCACTGACACCGCGGGCCCGTCGGCCGGTGCGTGGCGGGACCCCCGCCGCCGACCCCTGTACGGCGGCGGGGTTCCACGCTTCCGGCGTCCCTTCCCGGTTACGGGAGGGACTTCTCGTACCCCTTGTCCTGGTCGGAGTCGTAGACCTGCTTGCCCTGGGCGTCGTAGCCCTTGACCCGCGGGGCCTTGGTGACGGACCGCTCCAGGATCCCGGTGGCCGCGAACCAGCCGTGGTCCACGGCGCCTTCGAAGGTGGCACCGCCGTAGCCGACGGTGACCCGGGTGACAGCGGGGTCGACCGTGCCGATGCTGCCCCAGCGGTAGGGCAGCTTCCAGGAGCCCTCGGAGCTCAGCCTCTGGAGGAAGAGCTTGCCCCCGTTGATGTCGGGCCGGACGGGTCCGCTCTCGGGGTCCACGCCTCCGCCACTGGAGGTGTTGAGGCCCTCGGCCCTGCCGTTCTTGATGAGGCAGATGAGCCGGATCTGCTGCGGGGCCTCCTTGACGGCGACGATGTACCGGCCGTCCCCGGGGGAGTTGCGGTTGCCGGTGCTGCGGTGCGCGAGCAGGATCCGGTAGTCGGAAGCCTTGCCCAGGTCCGTCCGCTGGAATCCCGCCGGATCGGAGGAGGCGTGCTCCCGGTCGTAGGCGAGGCACAGTCCGAGCCCGGCGGCCGCCTCCTCGAAGGTGATCCCGTCGGCGAGCTGCCCGGGCGTCGCGGGCGCCGCCGGTCCCGGGGGCGCCTGGGGGGTGGGCGGCGCGGCGCTCGGCTTCGGGCCGCCGCCGCCCGCCACCGGCACGACCGCCGGACCGCCGCCGGGCCCGTTCCCGGCGAGGACCAGGGCCGTCACCGGGACGACGGCCAGCGCGACCAGGGCCGCCCCCGCCGCCGCCAGCCTGCGATGGCGCTGCTCCGCCCGGCCCTGCCGGACGATCTCCGGATACGGCACGGCGGCGGGCCGCACGGCCTCGGCGCCCCGGGCCATCAACTCCCGCAGGTCCAGCTCGAACTCCTCGCCCTGCCTGCCGTCGTCCTGCCCGTTCACAGGACCGCCCCCTCGTTCCTCGTCGCGACCCGGCCCAGTCCGGGCCAGGCGCGAAGCTTCGCCAGCGCCTTGGAGGCCTGGCTCTTGACGGTGCCCTGGGAGCACCCGAGGACATCGGCGGTCTCGGCCTCGGAGAGGTCCTCCCAGTACCGCATCACCACCACCGCCCGCTGACGGGCGGGCAGTTGGGCCAGCGCCTCCATCAGCGCGCCACGTTCCTCGGCCCACGCACCCGCGTGGTCGCCCGTCGACGTGTCCGGCACCCGGTCCGTCAGTCGCTCGGCGACCCGGCGCTTGCGGAACCGGTCGCTGTTGCACGTGACCAGCATCCGGCGGACGTACGCCTCCGGACTGTCCATGCGCGACACCCGCCGCCACGACCGGTACGCCTTCGCCAGCGCGGCCTGGGTCACGTCCTCCGCGTCGTGCGGATCACCCGTCAACAGGTAGGCGGTTCGGACCAGATGGACCCAGCGCGCGGCAACGAACGACTCGAACTGAGCTTCTTCCTCGGCCTGCATCGGCACCTCCTCGCCCCCTTGACCACCACCCGCCCCGATTCGGTTGCCCGGAGGGCGAACGAATCTTCGCGGGTACGGTGGCGCCGCCGGCGCCGGTGTCCGAGGGGGCGGGCGGCCGGTCAGCCCCTCATGCGGTGCCGACCAGCCGGAACTGCGGTGTTCCGTGCCGCAGTTCGAGCCGATCACCGGCGAAGGCGGCCCGGAAGCGCGGGTCGTGGGAGACCGCGACCACCGCTCCGGGGTAGCCGGCGAGCGCCTGCTCCACCTCCTCGACCAGCGCGAGGGACACGTGGTTGGTCGGCTCGTCCAACACGAGCACGTCGGCGGGCCGGGTCACCAGGCGGGCCAGTTCGAGGCGCCGCCGCTGCCCGGCGGACAGGGCCGCGACCGGTACCGGCAGGTCCTCCTCGCGGAACAGCCCGAGCGTCAGCAGGGCCTCCGCGTGCTCCTCGGGCAGGCCGGGGAGCCCCGCCGCGAACGCGGAGAGCAGCGGGAGCCGGACGGGGGCGTGGGGCAACTCCTGTGCCAGATAGCCGAGTCGTACGTGGGCTGCGCGGTGCACTGTGCCCGCGTCCGGGGTCAGGTCGCCGGCCAGGACGCGCAGCAGGGTGGTCTTCCCGGCCCCGTTCGGCCCCGACACCAGCAGCCGCTGCCCCGGCCGTACGGTGAGGGCGGCGATCCGGAGCCGGTCGCCGACCCGGATCCCGGAGAGCTGGAGCAGCGGCCCCGCGGGGGCGGGCCCGGGGGCGGTTTCCGGGCCGGCTTCGGGGCCGGCTTCGGGAGTGGCGATCCCGACGCCGAAGCGCAGCGGCACCGGTGGCGGTGCCACCGGCTGCGCGCGCAGCTGTTCGAGGTGCGTCCGGGCCGCCCTGACCTGCCCGGACAGCTTGGCCTCGGAGGAACGGCGGTGCTTCCCGAAGCCCTGCCCGGGGTCCCCGCCGGTGCGGTCCAGCCGCTGGCCCGCCGCCGAGACCAGGGCCTCGGTGCGTGCCAGGTCCCCGCGCCACTCCGCGTACCGCTGCGCCCAGCGGCCGCGCGCGGCGGCCTTCGCCGCGAGGTATCCCGCCCAGCCGTCCCCGTACCGCACGACCGTGCGCCGGTCCCGGTCGACCTCCAGGACCGTGCTGGTGATCCGCTCCAGGAAGTCCCGGTCGTGGGTGACGACGACGAGCGTGCCCCGGTGGGCGCGCAACCGCTCCGCGAGCCAGTCGACGGCCCGCCGGTCGAGGTGGTTGGTCGGCTCGTCCAGGAGCAGGAGTTCGGGCGCGGCGGCCAGTACGCAGGCCAGCGCGAGCCGGGAGCACTCGCCGCCGGAGAGCGAGCCGAGGGTGCGGTCCCGGGTGACGTGGCCGAGGCCGAGCCCGTGCAGCGCGGCGTCGGTGCGGGCGTCGGCCTGATAGCCGCCGCGTTCCTCGTAGGCGGTCAGGAGGTCGCCGTACGCGTCGAGGAGCGCGGGGTCGGGCCCGCCGCCGGAACGGCCTTCGCCGCCGGAACCGCCCTCGCCGACGACGCCGCCGAGGGCGGTTTCGGCGGCGCGGATGCGGGCCTCCAGCTCCCTCAGATCGGCGAGGGCGAGGTCGACGGCGTCCTGGACGGTCAGCCCGGGCGCGAGGTCGAGGGTCTGGGCGAGGTGTCCGGTGCCGCCGGGGAAGACGGCGGTGACCTCCCCGCCGTCCGGCGCCTCGGCCCCGGCGAGCAGCCGGAGCAGGGTGGACTTGCCGGAGCCGTTCTCGCCGATGACGGCGGCCTTCTCGCCGGGCCGGACGATCAGCGACACCTGGTCGAGCACGACCCGGTCACCGTAGGCCTTGGTGACTCCGGACAGCGTGAGCTGGGACTGCTGATGGGCGCGCGAGCGCATGGGGATCCCCTCGGGGTACTCGTACCGCTTCTTCCACGTTCTCCTTCTGGATGCGGGCAGCGCGGACGCGCGGCGCGGGGGCCGAGGCCCCTCACGCCGCGTCCGCGCCGCGGATCAGCGGAAGAAGTAGTACGCGTACGAACCCATGAGGCCAGGGTAACGCGAGGCGAGCCGTTGCGTCTCGCGAGTTTTCAGCCCGCGCTGCGCGCGCCGGTCACCGCCTCCGCGACCGTCACCGCCAGCGGGGTCGTCGGGCGGCCGATCAGGCGGGACAGGTCGCCGGAGGTGCCGGCCAGGCGGCCGCGCTCGATGGCGAGGTCCACGTCGACCAGGATCGCGGCGAACGGCGCCGGGACGCCCGCGCCGGTGAGGACCGCGTGGTGGGCCTCGGGGGTCACGGCGTTGTACGCGATCTCCCGGCCGGTGGCCTCCGCCACCGCCGCCGCGTACTCCGCGAAGGACCACGCGACGTCGCCGCTCAGCTCGTACGCCCGGCCGAGGTGGCCCTCCCCGGTCACCACGGCCGCGGCGGCCGCCGCATAGTCGGCCCGCGCCGCCGAGGCCACCCGGCCCTCGCCCGCGTTGGAGAGGACCGCCCCGTGCGCGAGCACCGGGGCCAGGTTGCCGGTGTGGTTCTCGGTGTACCAGCCGTTGCGCAGGAAGGTGTACGGCAGGCCGGAGGCGAGGATCAGCTCCTCGGTCGCCCGGTGCTCGGCGGCCAGGTCGAAGTCCGCGTCGGGACCGCCCAGGATGCCGGTGTACGCGAACTGCGCCACCCCGGCCGCCTTCGCCGCGTCGATCGCGGCGGCGTGCTGGGGCACCCGCTGTCCGACCTCGCTCCCGGAGATCATCAGGACGCGGTCGCCGGAGCGGAACGCCCCGGCGAGGGTCTCGGGCGCGCTGTAGTCGGCGATGCGCAGTTCGACGCCCAGCGCGGCGAGCGGGGCGGCCTTCTCCTTGTCGCGGACGACGGCGGCGATCTCCCCGGCGGGGACGCCTCGGGCGAGCAGCTCGTCGATGACGAGACGGCCGAGGGCTCCGGTGGCTCCGGTGACGACGATGCTCATGGCGGCTTCACTCCTGGATCTGGACCTTGCTCCCCGTTTTCCGGGCTGTGTACTCACCGTACGGGGGACACTAACCAAACGGCAGTACCCACTTTGAAGTAAGGTACTGGCATGGGAGTAAGTGAGATGCGCGAGAAGTGGGTCCAGGCCGAGGCCTTGTGCCCGCACCGGCTCGTCCTGGAGCACGTCACCAGCCGCTGGGGCGTCCTGGTCCTGGACGCCCTCCTCGACCGCTCGTACCGGTTCAGCGAACTGCGCCGGGAGATCGGGTCGGTCGCCAAGGTCAGCGAGAAGATGCTGACCCAGACCCTGCAGACGCTGGAGCGCGACGGTTTCGTGCACCGCGACGCCAAGCCCGTCATCCCGCCCCGCGTCGACTACTCGCTCACCCCGCTGGGCCGCGAGGCCGCCGAGCGGGTCCGCGCCCTCGCCCACTGGACCGGGGTGCGGATGGACGACGTGCAGCGGGCGCGCGAGGCGTACGACGAGGCGAAGCGCCGGGAGGCGGCCGCGGCCGCCCTGAACTAGGCCGACTCAGGCGCCGATGCGCACCAGTGCGAGCGTGATGTTGTCGGGGCCGCCCGCCTCGATGGCGGCCCGCCACAGCTCGAAGGCGGCCTTGCCGTCGTCGTGCGCCCGCAGCACCTCGTCGATGGCCTCGTCGGGCACCGGGTCGGTCAGGCCGTCGGTGCACACCAGGTAGCGGTCGCCCGTCGCCAGCGGGAAGGTCGCCACGTGCGGGGTCAGGACGTGTTCGGCGCGGCTTCCGCCGAGGGTCTGGGTGACGGCCGACGTCGTGCGGTGCCCGGGCAGTGGCGGCGGGCTGTCGTCCACGCTGACCTGGCGCAGTCCGTCGGCGGTCACCTGGAACACCTTGCTGTCGCCGACGTTGAAGGACAGCAGCGACTCCGGCATGACCAGGGTCCCGGCGACCGTGGTCCCCATCGAGGTCAGCTCCGGACGGCCTTCGGCGGCGGAGTGCACCGCGCGATTGCAGAGGTTGAGCGCGTCCTCGACCGCCTCGGCGCCGTCCAGCGTGGGGCCGAGCAGGGCGAGTTCCCGGACGACCAGCTCGCTGGCGACCTCACCGGCCGGCTGCCCGCCGAGCCCGTCCGCGACCGCGACCAGCAGTGGTCGGCCGAGGGGGAACATCAGCGTCTGGGGGCTGCGGGTCGTGGTCCCGCACAACGTCCACGGTCCGATGACCAGGCTGTCCTCGTTGTGCGCACGGACCAGCCCGACATGGCTCAGGGCGGTCACGGCTATGTACTCCACCACGAGGGTCCCGCCTCTCCACGAGGGCAGACGCGTTCCTTTCCCGCCCCCATTGTCCCGCCACCGGGCGAGCGGCGCGTGTCCGCGCCCCCGCAGGTCAGTACTGCGTGCCCCCGGCCGCGAACGGTCCGGTCGCCGGGGCGACGCACTTGTCCACGACTGCCTCCTCGCCGCCGCCCACCGCACCCCGCACGCAGAGCCGTCCGCCGTTCTCGCGGAGGTCGAGGGAGAAGTGCGTGGTCGCACCGGCCTGCTTGAGGTCGTGGATGCGCTCGTCGGGGTAGCCGGCGGCGTTCAGGGCCGCCCTGACCTTGACCGGGGTGGGCTTCGCGATCTTCTCGACGGCCAGGTAGACCTGCTGCTCGTGGCTGACGCCCGCGCACCAGTCGCGGGTGTCCAACTCCACCATGGGCCCCGCCGTGGGCGCGATCGGCACGATTCCCGGGCCCTGCGCCTCCTCGCCGGGCGGTGCCGGCTGCGGGCTCGGCGGCCCCTCCTGGCGGGTGCCGGCAGCCGGGCACGACTGCGCGATGTGCGCCTGGATCTCGGCGAGGGCCGGGGAGGACAGGCTTCCCATGGTTGCCGCCGGCGCGGGGGGTGCGGACGCCGTGGCCTGCGCCGCCGGCTCGCCGCCGCCCTCGGTCGCCTTCGCGGTGCCGCACGCGCCGAGTGCCAGTACGGCGAGGGCCGTCAGGGCGACGGGGAGCAGCGGCCGACGGGAGGAGCGGGCGAAGGTGCTGGTGGAGCCATGCGTTCGGGTCATGCGGACAGTCTCTGATCATGCCGGGCCCGGCGCGTGAGTACGCATACTCACCTGGGCGGGGGGCACTTGCTCAAGCCGTACGCAGCGCCCGCGCGTACGCGAGGAACGCCGTCAGGCCCACCTCGAAGGCGGCCTCCGCGCGTCCCGGGCCCTGGGCGGCCAGGGCCCGGGCGAGGAGCGGGGTGCCCGGGGTCGGCTCCCACATGGCGTCCGGGGCCGCGAGGTCCAGGGCCGAGCCCAGGACCAGGTTCTCCAGCCCCGTGAGCAGCGGCATCACCCGCTCCGCGGCGAAGCCGGCCCGCAGCAGGAGGGCCACCGCCCGTTCGTACTGCGCGAGCACCGCGGGGGCCCGTACCGGGGTGGTCATCAGCAGCGGGATCGCCCGCGGGTAGGCGGCGAAGGCGGCCCGGTACGAGCGGGCCCAGGCCTCCAGGGACCGGTCCCAGGGCTCCGCCGAGGACAGCGGGCCGCCGTCGATCCCGGCGCACACCCGCTCCCGGATCAGCTCGATCACCCCGGCCCGGCCGTCCACATGGTGATACAGCGATCCCGTTTGCACCCCGAGCACCCGGGCGATCTGGGGGACGCTGAACTCGCCCTGCTCGGCCAGCAGTTGCAGGGCGGCAGCGCCGATCCGCTCCCGGTCGAGCAGTGGAGTGCGCGGCCGCGCCATCGTATTTCTCCCGCCGTCAGGTCTTCCCGTACGTCAAAACTTCTTCGTGGTCTCCGCCGCGGCCCCGCTCACCGTCATGGCCGGCGTCGCCCCCGTCGCGATCCTCCTCGGCGGCATCGGCGCCCCCGCCGGCTACCTCCTCGCCGGCCTCACCCTCGCGGTCTTCGCCGTCGGCTTCACCACCATGAGCCGCCACGTCCGCAGCGGCGGCGCCTTCTACGCCTACATCGCCCGCGGCCTCGGCAAGCGCGTCGGCATCGGCGCCGCCCTGCTCGCCCTCATCGGCTACAACGGCATGGAGATCGGCGTCTACGGGCTCCTCGGCACCACCACCGCCGACACCGGGCGGGCCCTCGCCGGCCTGGACATCCCCTGGCTGCCCGTCTCCCTCGCCGGCCTCCTCCTCATCTGGTACGGCGGCTTCCGCTCCATCGACTTCGGCGCCAAGCTGCTCGGCGTCCTGCTCGTCGCCGAGACCGGAATCCTCGTCCTGCTCGCGGGCGGCGTCCTGCTGGAGGGCGGCGCCCACGGCCTCTCCCTCGGCTCCTTCACCCCCGGCGCGGTCCTCGTCCCCGGCACCGCGGCGGTCCTGGCCTTCGCCTTCGCCGCGTTCACCGGCTTCGAATCGACCGTCATCTACCGGCGCGAGGCCCGCGACCCGGACCGCACCATCCCGCGCGCCACCTACATCGCCGTCGCCTTCCTCGGCCTCTTCTACGCCTTCATCGTCTGGACCGTCATCCAGGCCTTCGGATCCGAGGAAGTCCTCGCCGCGGCCTCCGAGGACCCCGCCGGCCTCTTCTTCACCGCCATCACCACTTACGTGGGCCCCTGGGCGGCCGACCTGATGCACGTCTTCATCGTCACCAGCGTCATCGCCTCCCTCCTCGCCTTCCACAACGCCATCAACCGGTACGCGCTCGCCCTCGCCGAGGAGGGCGTCCTGCCCGCCGCCCTCGGCCGGATCCACCCGCGCCACGGCTCCCCGTACCTCGCCGGCGCCGCGCAGACCGCCCTCGGCGCCGTGGTCGTCCTCGGCTTCGCCCTCGCCGGAGCCGACCCGTACCAGCAGCTGCTGCTCTGGGTGAACACCCCCGGCATGATCGGCCTCATGGCCCTGATGCTGCTCGCCGCCGTCGCCGTACCCGTCTACTTCCGCCGCGTCCGGCACGACGAGGGGCCCTGGCGGACCCTGATCGCGCCCGTCGTCGCCGCGGTGCTGCTGGCCGTCGCGATCTGCCTGGTCGTCTCCAAGGTGGCCCTCTTCACCGCGGCCTCCACCACCGTCAACACCGTCCTCGTGGCCCTCGTACCCGCCGTCTTCCTCGCCGGGCTGGCCCTCGCCCAGCGCCTGAAGACCCGTCGGCCCGAGGTCTACGCCCGCTTCGCGGAGGAGCCGACCGGGGCAGCCGCGGCCTCAGCGCCGGCGACACCCGCGTCACCGGCGGCACCGGCGGCGCCCGCGACACCCGCGGCGCCCGCGACACCCGCGTCACCCGCGACACCCGCGGCACCCGCGGCGCACGGGGAGTCCGCGGCGCCCGTAGCGTCCGCAGAGCCCGCAGCACCGTAAAGCCCCTTCTGCCCGACCAGCCCGACCCGCCCCCCCGCCCGACCAGCCCGAACCCCCGCAAGGAGCAGAGCCGTGCCCGCTGCCGACACCGTCCTCACCGGAGCCCGCGTCCGCACCCTCGACCCCGCCCGCCCCGAGGCCCGCGCGGTGGCCGTCCTCGGCGGCGAGATCGTCGCCGTCGGCGACGAGGCCGACGTCCGCGACTGGCGCGGCCCCGGCACCGAGACCGTCGACCTCGGCGGCGCCACCCTCACCCCCGGCCTCACCGACGCCCACAGCCACCCCGTCTGGGGCATCGAGATGGCCACCGGCACCGACCTCTCCGCCGTCACCGACCTCGACCAGCTCCGCGCAGCGCTGCGCACCGCCGACCGGGGCCCCGGCGGCTGGGTCACCGGCTTCGGCCTCGACCACAACGCCTTCGGCGGCCGCCCCGTCGACAAGGCCCTGATCGAGGAGGTCCTCGCCGGGGCCCCCGCCTTCCTGCGCCTCTACGACGGCCACTCCGCGCTCGCCTCCGGCGCGGCCCTGGCCGCCGCCGGGATCACTGGCCCGCGCGCCTTCGCCCAGCGTTCCGAGATCGTCTGCGACTCCGACGGGCGGCCCACCGGCCACCTCGTCGAACACGCCGCGATGGACCTGGTCGGCTCGCTCGCGCCGAAGCCCGCGTACGGCGAGCGCCGGGAACGCCTCACCGGGCTGCTCTCCGACATGGCGGCCACCGGTCTGACCGGCGCCCACGTCATGGACCTCGGCGGCGGGGACGTACCGGCCCTGCTGGCGACCGTCGAGTACGAGGGCGACCTGCCGCTGCGGCTGAACCTCTCGCCCTGGTGCATGCCCGGCGCCACCGGCGAGGACCTGGCGGAACTGATCGAGCTCCAGCGGCTCGCGGGCCGGCACTGGAAGGTCGGCGGGGTGAAGTTCTTCATGGACGGCACCGTCGAGGGCGGCACGGCCTGGCTGGAGCACGCCGACTGCCACGGCCGGGGCACCGACGCCTTCTGGCCCGATCCGCAGGCCTACGCCGAGGCGGTACGGGTCCTCGACGCGGCCGGGGTGCGCACCGCGACCCACGCCATCGGGGACGCGGCGGTCCGGCACGTCCTGGACACCGTGGAGTCCCTGGGCCCGCGGGGCCGGACGAAGCACCGGATCGAGCACATCGAGACGATCCCGGACGGCCAGCTGAAGCGGTTCGCGGAGCTCGGGGTGATCGCCTCGATGCAGCCGCCGCACACCGCGTACACCCGGGCCGACCACAGCGACGAGTGGTCCAAGCGGCTGGGGGAGGAGCGGGCCGGCCGCGCCTGGCGCTGCCGGGACCTGCGCGAGGCCGGCGCGATCCTGGCCCTGGGCTCGGACTGGCCCATCGCCCACTACGACGCCCGCCAGGTCCTGGCCACCGCCCGTGACCCGCGCGGCGCGGCCTCGGCCGGTACGGGAGCCTGGACCGGGGCGGCCCTGAGCGGGCTGATGGCCCTGGAGGGCATGACCTCGCACGCCGCCCTGGCGGCCGGGGAAGGAGCGGTAGCGGGCCGGATCGCACCGGGCTTCCGCGCGGACCTGACGGCCTTCGGCCTGGACCCGGTCTCCGCCCCGGCGGACGAACTGGCCGGGGCACCGGTCCGGCTCACGATGTCGGGCGGCCGGATCACCCACCGGGCGGTGTCGGGCTGACGGACCCCCGCCACCGCACCGGCCGGCCGGGCACGGGCATGCGCATGGCATGATCCGCGCGTGAGAACCCTGAACTCCGCCGCCCGGGCCGTGCTCCACGAGCGCCGCCCGGCAGCGTGGTGCTGGGAAGCCGTGGTCACGGCCGTCTGCGACGGGGAGGCGAACTGGGATGCGAACGCCGCGACGGCCCAGGCCGGCCCCGCCGTCTCGGGGCACGCCGATCTGATCGCCGAGTCGCTCGGCGGGCTGCTCGATGGTTTCGTACGGGCTTCCGGGCACTCCATCGCAGTGCTCGCCCTCGCCCTTGCGGGGATGGGCGACGTCCGGGCGCTGCCCGCTCTGCGGCGCCTCGCGAAGGACGGCGGGCTTCCCCACGACCGCGCCCGCGCCCGCATCGTGGCCGCGCTGCCCGCCGAGGAGCTGCTCCCCGCGCTGCTGCCCGGCCTGCGGGAGGAGCCCGCGCGGTCCCACGCGAGCACCTTCGCCCTGGAACTCCTCGCAGCCTGGGGGCCGGCCGCGGCACCCGCCGTGCCCGAGGTGACCGGGTACCTGGGGAGCCCTCACACCTACGACGCCCTGCGCGTCCTCGGCCGGATCGGCCCCCCGGCCTTCGGCGCCGCGGACCGGCTGGCCGCGTACGCCACCGGCCGCGCCCCCGGGGCCGGGCGTCACCACCCGAGGCTGGCCGCCTGGGCGCACTGGAGGGTCACGGGCGATGACACCCTCGCCCTGGACGTGTGCGGAGCCGCCGTGAGGTCCGGGGGCAGTGGCCACGGCCTGCCCTTCCTCGCCGATCTCGGCCCGGCGGCCACGGCACACGCGGACACCGTGCGCGAGCTGATGGAATCGCCCGGTGCGTGGACCCGGGTCGCCGCGGCGTACGCGTACTGGAGGATCACCGGGGACCCGGAGCCCGCCATTGCCGTGCTGTCGGCGGAGGTGGACCCGACCTGGACGGGGCGGCCCGCCCTGCCGACGGAGGAGGCAGTCCTTCGCCTCGGGGAGATCGGGGCCCCGGCCGCCTCGGTGGCGCCCCTGCTGCGCCGGATCCTGGCCGGGGGAGAACGGCTGGTCCACCCCTTCGCCGGGGTCCGCATCCTTGCTGACGAGACCTACGTGAGGACCCTCACGGGAGCGCTGGAGCGCATCGATCCGGATGGCTCGACCGTGGCGTCGCGGCTGCCGGGCGTCGTGGATCCGGGACCGGCCTTGGGGGGTGGACTCCGCAGGTGGTGGGCCCGCTGAGCGGGGCCGGAATCCGCCGTTCGGCTCAGCGCTGGAAGCGGGCCAGTGCCGGATGGTTCAGGACGGCCGCCGCCACCGGGTGGCGGCCGGTCTCCACGGGCCGGCGCGGCAGCCGGTGCGGGAGCGATCCGTACCAGGCGCGGGAGACGGCGTAGCCGAAGGCCAGGCAGAGCATGCCGCCGACGGCGTCGAGCCAGAAGTGGTTGGCGGTGGACACGATCACGATCAGCGTCGCCGTCGGGTAGAGCAGGCCCAGGATCCGGGCCCAGGGGGCGGAGGCGACCGCGAAGATCGTCAGCCCGCACCAGAGCGACCACCCTATGTGCATGGAGGGCATCGCGGCGTACTGGTTCGACATGTGCTTGAGGTTGCCCGAGGCCATGGAGCCCCAGGTGTGGTGGACCAGCACCGTGTCGATGAAGTTCTGCCCGTTCATCAGCCGGGGCGGCGCGAGCGGGTAGAAGTAGTAGCCGACCAGGGCCACGCCCGTGGTGGCGAAGAGGACCAGCCGGGTGGCCGCGTAACGCCCGGGATGAAAGCGGTAGATCCAGACCAGCACGCAGATGGTCAGGACGAAGTGGAGCGTGGCGTAGTAGTAGTTCATGCCCACCACGAGCCAGGTCACCGAATTGACGGCGTGGTTGACCCTCTCCTCGACGGCGATGCCGAGCGACCGCTCCACGTTCCAGATCCAGTCGGCGTTCGCGAGCGCGGCCGCCTTCTGCTCGGGTACGGCGTTGCGGATCAGCGAGTACGTCCAGTAGCTGACCGCGATCAGCAGGACCTCGAACCAGATCCGGGGTCGTCGGGGGACGCGGAGCTTGGAGAGCCCGGCGCCCTGGGACGACTCCGGGCGGTCCTGGCTCTCGGTCACGGGGGATGACGAGACGTCCGTCCGGGTATCCAGTGTCTTCACGCTCGCTTCACCCATAGGAAAAGAGTCTGCCAGATGGCGTACTCGCCTTCGATCATCCCTTGGGACGGTCTTGGCCGCAGCCTCTCCGTCTTCGGGAGGACCGGAGGCCTTGCGTCCCTAGGGGGAACGGCAGGGGCGGCCCTCAGGGGCGTGCGGCCCCGCGGCCCTGTTGGGGGCCCGAGGCGGTCGAGCCGCGGACGACCAGTTCGGGCAGGAAGACGAACTCGCTGTGCGGGGCCGGCGTACCGCCGATCTCCTCCAGCAGGGTCCGTACCGCGGCCTGGCCCATGGCCTGCACGGGCTGGCGGATGGTCGTCAGCGGCGGGTCCGTGAACGCTATGAGCGGGGAGTCGTCGAAGCCGACCACCGACACGTCCTGCGGGACCTTCAGGCCCTGCTGCCGGGCCGCCCGGATCGCGCCGAGCGCCATCATGTCGCTCGCGCACACCACCGCCGTGCAGCCGCGCGAGATCAGCGCCGACGCGGCGGCCTGCCCGCCCTCCAGCGTGTAGAGGGAGTGCTGGATCAGCTCCTCGACCTCTTCCTCGCCGAGTCCGAGCCGCTCCTTCATGCCGAGGCGGAAGCCCTCGATCTTGCGGAGCACCGGCACGAACCGCTTGGGTCCGACGGCCAGCCCGATCCGGGTGTGCCCGAGCGCGGTCAGGTGGGTCACGGCGAGCTGCATCGCGGCCCGGTCGTCGGGGGAGACGAAGGGGGCCTGCACCTTGTCGGAGAAGCCGTTGATGAGGACGTACGGGACGCCCTGCCCGCGGAGTTGGTCGTAGCGGCCCATGTCGGCCGTGGTGTCCGCGTGCAGCCCGGAGACGAAGATGATCCCGGAGACCCCGCGGTCGACCAGCATCTCCGTCAGCTCGTCCTCCGTGGACCCGCCGGGCGTCTGCGTGGCCAGTACCGGGGTGTAGCCCTGCCGGGTCAGCGCCTGGCCGATGACCTGGGCGAGCGCCGGGAAGATGGGGTTGTCGAGCTCGGGGGTTATCAGGCCGACGAGTCCCGCGCTGCGCTGGCGCAACCGTACGGGGCGTTCGTACCCGAGCACGTCGAGCGCGGCCAGCACGGATTCACGGGTGCCTGCGGCCACACCGGGCTTGCCGTTGAGCACGCGGCTGACTGTGGCTTCGCTGACCCCCGCCTGGGCTGCGATGTCGGCTAGCCGTGCGGTCACGAGATTGGACTGTACCGGTCGCGCGTTCACCATGACCACCACGTGCACGAATCCGGGGGAAGCCGGACGGTGCGGCCGTCCGTCTCCACCGGGGCGCTGGACAGGACGGGCCGTCCGGGCGAGGGCATTTCGAGCGGGACCGGGCGGGTGTTGAGCGTGCACGCGAAGCCGGGGCGGGTGAAGAGCAGCACCCCCTCGGGCGCGGGCAGCCACTGCATCCCGGTGTCCCCGGGGGAGGCGTCGGCCCCCGCCGCGGCCCCCGTCTCCGCCCTGGTCTCCGCCCCCGTCTCCCCGGCCGTTTCCACCCCCGTTCCCGCCCCGGCCTCCGCGGCCCCGAGACCCGGCATCGCGCGGCGCAGTTCGAGGGCGGCGCGGTAGAGCTCCAGGGTGGAGTGGGGGTCGCCGGTCTGCGCGGCGACGCTGAGCCCGCCCCAGCCCGCCGGCTGCGGGAGCCAGCTCCCGGCCGGCCCGAAGTCGTACGGGGGCTCCTGGCCGGACCACGGGATCGGCACCCGGCAGCCGTCGCGCAGCCCGTCCTGCCCGGCGCTCCGGGCGAAGGCCGGGTCCTGGCGGGCGGAGTCCGGGAGGTCGGTGACCTCGGGCAGGCCGAGCTCCTCGCCCTGGTAGACGTAGGCCGATCCGGGCAGGGCCAGCATCAGCAGCGCGGCCGCCCGCGCCCGGTCCAGGCTGCCGTAGCGGGTGCGGTGGCGTACGACGTCGTGGTTGGACAGCACCCAGGTGGTCGGGGCGCCGACGGAGGCGGTGGCGGCCAGGGACTCGTCGATGACGGTGCGCAGCGCCCGGGTGTCCCAGGGGCATTCCAGGAAGCGGAAGTTGAAGGCCTGGTGCAGTTCGTCGGGGCGGACGTACAGCGCGAGCCGCTCGGAGCTGGGCGCCCAGGCCTCGGCGACACCGATGCGCGGGACCTCGTAGGAATCGAGCAGCCGCCGCCAGGAGCGGTGGATCTCGTGGACCCCGTCCTGGTCGAAGAAGGGGAGCGGCTCGGTGCCGATCAGGGTGGCCTGCGCCCCGCGGCCGATGTCCGGCATGCCCGGGGCCTTGACCATGCCGTGGGCGACGTCCACCCGGAACCCGTCGACGCCGAGGTCGAGCCAGAACCGCAGGACGGCGGAGAACTCCTCGGCGACCTCCGGGTTCTCCCAGTTCAGGTCGGGCTGCTCGGGGGCGAAGAGGTGCAGGTACCAGGCGCCGTCCGGGGTCCGGGTCCAGGCGGGTCCGCCGAAGACCGACTCCCAGTCGTTGGGCGGGAGCTCCCCGCCGGGCCCCCGGCCGGAGCGGAAGTGGTAGCGCTCGCGGGCTCCGGGCTCCCCGGCCAGCGCCGCCCGGAACCAGACGTGCTGCTCGGAGGTGTGGTTCGGGACCACGTCCACGATGACCCGCAGCCCCAGCGCGTGCGCGGCGCGGATGAGGTCGTCGGCGTCGGAGAGGTCCCCGAAGAGGGGGTCGACGGCCCGGTAGTCGGCGACGTCGTAGCCGCCGTCCGCCTGCGGGGAGACGTAGAAGGGGGTCAGCCACACCGCGTCGACCCCGAGCCGGGCCAGGTGGGGCAGGTGCTCGCGGACCCCGCGCAGGTCCCCGATGCCGTCGCCGTCGCTGTCCGCGAAGGAGCGCACGTACACCTGGTAGATGACGGCATCGCGCCACCAGCCGCCGCTCGCGGTGGCGTTGCTGGAAGCGCTTGCAAGCCGGGAGGCGGTCAACTCGTGGGTCATATCGGGTCAACGCGTGTGCGCACCCCCTGGTTGCGGGCCCGGACACTCGAAGAGGGTTCGAACTAACAGCAAGCTGCGGCAACCGTCCGGACACACGGATGTAACGATCACCCCTTCTTGCAGAAAGTTCCCGCAAGGTCTTTCGGTCGGCTTTCAGGCTTGTTACGTTCTCGGCAACTCGGGACCGCGAGGCGCGGCCGGGATCATCGAAGGAGTTCATATGCGGCGTGGCATAGCGGCCACCGCGCTGGTCGCGGCTCTGGCGCTCGCGGCGACGGCTTGCGGCGGTGACACCAAGGACGGCAGCGAAGGCGCCAAGGCCGACGGGGAGCTCTCCGGCACGGTCACGTGGTGGGACACCTCGAACGACGCCGAGAAGGCGTCCTTCCAGAAGCTCGCCGAGGCGTTCACAGCCAAGCACCCCAAGGTGACCGTCAAGTACGTCAACGTCCCGTACGGCGACGCGCAGAACAAGGTCAAGAACGCCTTCAGCAGCGGTTCCGAGGCCCCCGACGTGATCCGCGCCGACGTGGGCTGGGTGGCCGACTTCGCCTCCCTCGGCTACCTCGCCGAGGTCCCCGCCGACACGGCCAAGAAGGTCGACGCCGAGTTCCTGCCCCAGGCCGCCGCCAGCGGCAAGTACGAGGGCAAGACCTACGCCGTCCCGCAGGTCATCGACACCATGGGCCTCTTCTACAACAAGAAGATGCTCGCCGACGCCGGAGTCCAGCCCCCCAAGACGCTGGAAGAGGTGAAGACCGCTGCCGCGGCCATCAAGGCCAAGACCGGCAAGGCCGGCCTCTACCTGCGCGGCGACGACTCCTACTGGTTCCTCCCCCTCATCTACGGAGAGGGCGGCGACCTCGTCGACGCGAAGACCAAGACGGTCACCGTCGACAACGCCGCGGGCGTCAAGGCCTTCAAGGCCGCCCGCGACCTGGTCACCTCGGGTGCGGCGATCACCAACGCCACCGACGGCTGGACCAACATGCAGACCGCCTTCAAGTCGGGCGAGGCCGCGATGATGATCAACGGCCCCTGGGCCGTGGCCGACAGCTACGCGGGCGACCAGTTCAAGGACAAGGCCAACCTCGGCATCGCCGCGGTCCCGGCCGGCTCCGTCAAGGCGGGCGCCCCGCAGGGCGGCCACGACCTCGCCGTGTACGCGGGCTCCAAGAACATCGCCGCCGCGAACGCCTTCGTCGACTACATGACCTCGCAGGAGGTGCAGGTCCAGTCCGCCAAGGAGCTGAGCCTGCTCCCGACCCGCACGGCCGCCTACGAGCAGCCCGAGGTCAAGTCCAGCGAGATGGTGCAGTTCTTCAAGCCGGCCGTGGACAAGGCCGTCGAGCGCGCCTGGATCCCGGAGAACGGATCCCTCTTCGAGCCGCTCAAGGTCGAATACACCAAGGCGATCACCGGGGCGTCGAGCCCGGAGGACGCGGCCAAGGCGGCCGGCGTCGAATTCCGCAAGATCCTCAAGGGCTGGAAGTAGAGAAACCATGGCTGCTCACACCAGCCAGTCGGTGGCGAAGGCCGCGGGCAGCGAGGCCGGTCCTGACGCCGGCCCCGCCGCCCGCGGCCGGAGCCGCAGGACTGACAGCAGGAACCGCCCGGGGCTGAAGCGGGCCCTGGCCACCCACTGGTACGCCTGGGCCATGATCACCCCCGTGGTGCTCGTGCTCGGCGTCATCATCGGCTGGCCGCTCGTCCGCGGCGTCTACCTGTCGCTGACCGACGCCACCGAGCGCAACGTCGGCCGCACCATCGGCGCGAACCACATCGAGGCCACGTACCAGTTCATCGGCCTCGACAACTACGCCGACGTCCTCGCCGACCCGGTGTTCCTGCAGCGGCTGGTGTGGACGGTGACGTGGACCGTCGCCTGCGTATCGGTCACCTTCGCGCTGGGCCTCGGCCTCGCCACCGTGCTCAACCGCGAGTTCAAGGGACGCGCCGCCTACCGGATGGCGCTCATCCTGCCCTGGGCCGTCCCCGGATTCGTCTCCGTCTTCGCCTGGCGGTTCCTCTTCAACCGCGACAACGGCATCCTCAACAAGATCCTCGAAGGCGGCGGCATCTCCGCCGTCCCGTGGCTCGACGACCCCACCTGGGCCAAGATCGCGGTCATCACCGTCAACGTCTGGCTCGGCGTCCCCTTCATGATGGTGGCCCTGCTCGGCGGCATGCAGTCGATCCCCGGCGAGCTCTACGAGGCCGCCGAGATGGACGGGGCGAGCCCCTGGCAGCGGTTCCGCCACATCACCCTGCCGGGACTGCGCACGGTCAGCATGACCGTGATCCTGCTCTCCACCATCTGGACCTTCAACATGTTCCCGGTGATCTTCCTGCTCACCCGGGGCGGCCCGGGCGACTCCACCGAGATCCTGGTGACCCAGGCCTTCCGCGAGGCGTTCGTGACCAGCCCGCGCGACTTCGCCGTCTCGGCGACCTGGGGCGTACTGATCCTCCTGCTGCTCACGATGTTCGCGCTGGTCTACCGGCGCTCGCTGCGCAAGCAGGGAGAGGTGTGGTGACCGTGACGACCCACTCTGTGATCTCTGAGAAGGTGCCCTCCGGGCGCCCCCGCGGCAAGCGCTCCCGGCTCGCCTCCGCCGGCCTGCACGGCACCCTGGCCGTCGCCGCCGTGATCGCCGTGTTCCCGGTGCTGTGGATCCTGCTGACCTCGCTGAAGCCCGCGAAGCACGCCATCTCCACGGACTTCGTCAAGGAACCGACCCTCGACAACTACCGCTACCTGGTGGAGTCGACCTCCTTCCTCACCTGGTTCGGCAACTCCGTCCTGGTCGCCGGCATCACCACCGTCCTCGGGGTGTTCATCGCCGCCACCACCGGATACGCCGTCAGCCGCTTCAAGTTCCCCGGAATGAAGCCGCTGATGTGGACCCTGCTCATCACGCAGATGTTCCCGATGGCCATCCTCATCGTCCCGCTCTACGACCTCATGGGAGACCTGGGGCTGCTGAACCAGCCGCTCGGCCTGGTGATCACCTACCTCACCATCGCCGTGCCGTTCTGCGCCTGGATGATGAAGGGCTTCTTCGACACCATCCCGGTCGAGATCGACGAATCCGGCCGCGTCGACGGGCTCAACCCCTTCGGCACCTTCTGGCGCCTGATCCTGCCGCTCGCCAAGCCCGGCCTCGCCGTCACCGGCTTCTACGCCTTCATCACCGCCTGGGGCGAGGTCGCCTACGCCTCCGCCTTCATGGTCGGCGACGAGCACCTCACGCTGGCCGGCGGCCTGCAGACCTTCGTCACGCAGTACACCTCCAACTGGGGTGCGATGAGCGCCGCTTCCATCCTCATCGCCATCCCCGCGGCGTTCTTCTTCCTCTTCGCCCAGCGTCACCTCGTCGCCGGGATGACGGCGGGCGCGACCAAGGGCTGACCACCCCGCCCCCCGCCCTCGTACCACCCGGCCCGACCTCTTCAAGGACGACATGACCCAGCACCTCGCCGCCGAAACCTCGTGGGACGGCCTCCCCACCTCCACCGGCACCCTGCCCGGCTGGTGGAGAGAAGCGGTGATCTACCAGGTCTATCCGCGCAGTTTCGCCGACTCCAACGGGGACGGCATGGGGGACCTCGAAGGCATTCGCAGCCGGCTGCCCTACCTCAAGGACCTCGGCGTCGACGCCGTGTGGCTCAGCCCCTTCTACGCCTCCCCGCAGGCCGACGCGGGCTACGACGTCGCCGACTACCGCGCCATCGACCCGATGTTCGGCAGCCTCCACGACGCCGACGCCGTGATCCGCGAGGCGCACGGGCTGGGCCTGCGGATCATCGTGGACCTGGTCCCCAACCACTGCTCCGACCAGCACGAATGGTTCAAGCAGGCGCTGCGCGAAGGACCCGGTACGCCGCTGCGCGAACGGTTCCACTTCCGCGCGGGGCGGGGTGCGGACGGCACGCAGCCCCCCAACGACTGGGAGTCCATCTTCGGCGGACCCGCCTGGACCCGGGTCGCCGACGGGGAGTGGTACCTGCACCTCTTCGCGCCCGAGCAGCCCGACTTCAACTGGGAACACCCGGCCGTCCAGGACGAGTTCCGCTCGATCCTGCGGTTCTGGCTCGACCTAGGCGCCGACGGCTTCCGCATCGACGTGGCCCACGGCCTGGTCAAGGCCCCCGGCCTGCCCGACCTCGGCCGCGGCGAACAGCTCAAGCTGCTCGGCAACCAGGTGCTGCCCTTCTTCGACCAGGACGGCGTCCACGAGATCTACCGCTCCTGGCGCCGGGTCCTCGACGAGTACGCCGGCGACCGCATCGGCGTCGCCGAGGCCTGGACGCCCAGCGCCGACCGGACGGCCATGTACCTGCGGCCCGACGAACTGCACCAGGCCTTCAACTTCCACTACCTGAACACCGGATGGGACGCCCGGGCACTGCGCGCCACCATCGACGAGTCCCTGGACGCGATGCGCCCGGTGGGCGCGCCGACCACCTGGGTGCTGTCGAACCACGACGTGGTGCGCCACGTCACGCGCTACGGCGGCGGGGCCCAGGGCCTGGCCCGGGCGCGGGCGGCCGCGCTGCTGATGCTGGCGCTGCCCGGATCGGCCTACGTCTACCAGGGCGAGGAGCTCGGCCTGCCCGAGGTCACCGACCTCCCGGACTCCGCCCGCCAGGACCCGGCCTTCGCCCGCGGCGCCGGGCAGGACGGGCTGCGCGACGGCTGCCGGGTGCCGATCCCGTGGTCGGGCGGCGAAGCCCCGTACGGCTTCGGCGACGGCGGCAGCTGGCTCCCGCAGCCGGCCGAGTGGGCGGGTCTGAGCGTGGCCGCGCAGACCGGCGACCCGGCCTCCACCCTGGAGCTCTACCGCGCCGCGCTGCGCCTGCGCCGCTCGCAGCCGGAGCTGGGCGCGGGCGACGCGGTCCAGTGGCTGGAGGCCCCGGCGGGCGTCCTGGCCTTCCGCCGGGGGGACTTCACCTGCACGGTCAACACCACGGACGCGCCGGTAGGGATCCCCGCGTCGGGCACCGTACTGCTGGCGAGCGGGCCCCTGCCCGACCCGTCGGAGCTGCCGGCCGACACGGCGGTGTGGTGGCGGGGATGACCTCCCCGCTGCGGCTGACGGACATCGCCGCGCAGGCCGCGGTCAGCGAGGCGACCGTCAGCCGCGTCCTCAACGGCAAGGCGGGCGTGGCGTCCGGCACCCGGCACAAGGTGCTGGCCGCCATGGACCTGCTGGGCTACGAACGCCCGGTCCGGCTGCGCCGGCGCAGCAACGGCCTGGTCGGCCTGCTGACCCCGGAGCTCACCAACCCCATCTTCCCGGCGTTCGCGCAGGTCATCGAGCAGACCCTCGCGGGCCACGGCTACACCCCGGTGCTGTGCACGCAGACCCCGGGCGGGGCCACCGAGGACGAGCTGGTGGAGCAGCTGGAGGAGCGCGGGGTCACCGGCATCGTGTTCCTGTCCGGTCTGCACGCGGACTCCTCGGCCGACCCGTCCCGCTACCAGCGGCTCGCGGCCCGGGGGGTCCCCTTCGTCCTCATCAACGGGTTCAACGAGCGGGTGCAGGCCCCCTTCATCTCCCCGGACGACCGCGCGGCGGCGGAGATGGCGGTCCGCCACCTGGAGGACCTGGGCCACCGCAGGATCGGCCTGGCCATCGGGCCGACGCGCTACGTGCCGTCGGCCCGCAAGGAGGCGGGCTTCGTCGCCGCCCTCCCTTCGGCGGCGGCCGACGGCCTGATCCAGCGCACCCTGTTCACCGTCGAGGGCGGCCACGCGGCGGGCGGAGCCCTGCTGGACCGGGGCTGCACGGGCATCGTCTGCGGCAGCGATCCGATGGCGCTGGGCGTCATACGGGCGGCCCGCGAGCGGGGCCTGCGCGTCCCCGAGGACATCTCGGTGGTCGGCTTCGACGACTCCCCGCTGATCGCCTTCACGGCCCCCCCGCTGACCACGGTCCGCCAGCCCGTGCGCGCCATGGCCACGGCCGCGGTGGGCGCCCTCCTGGAGGCGGTCGCCGGCACCCCGGTCCAGCGCACGGAGTACGTCTTCCAGCCGGAACTGGTGGTCCGGGGGTCCACGGGGCAGGGGCCGGGCTAGCAAGGGAACCGTTCGGAATTACTGAAAGGAACGATCGAAAAGCGTCGATGGACGTGAGTGATCACGAGCTGTGAGAGTTGTCGAAGTCACCCCAACTCCCTTGCACACACAGCTGAAAGGCGTCACCCACCCATGCGTCCTTCCCCCGCCGAACACTCCGTTCCCGCCGAGTCCGCCTACGCCGCTCCGTACGTCTCCGGTGACCCGTACGCCGACTACCGCGGCACCGACGCCGCCTTCACCCGGCTGACCGACCTCGCCGACCGCCGGCTCGGCGCCGGCGTCGTCGCGGCCAACGACGAGTTCTTCGCCGACCGGGAGAACCTCCTCTCCCGCACCCCCGCCGTCTTCGACGTCCACGACTACGGGAACAAGGGCAAGGTCATGGACGGCTGGGAGACCCGTCGCCGCCGCGGGGCCGACGCCGGCCACCCCTTCCCCACGGACGCCGACCACGACTGGGCCCTGGTCCGCCTCGGCGTCCCCGGAGTCATCCGCGGCATCGTCGTGGACACCGCCCACTTCCGGGGCAACTTCCCCCAGCAGGTCAGTGTCGAGGCCGCCGCGTTCGAGGGCGCGCCCTCCGTCGCCGAACTCCTGGCGGACGACGGCGCGTGGGAGGTCATCCTGCCCCGCACCCCCGTCCGCGGCCACGCCGCCAACGCGCTCCCCGTCGACTCGGACCGGCGCTGGACGCACCTGCGGATCAACCAGCACCCCGACGGCGGCATCGCCCGGCTCCGTGTGCACGGCGAGGTCGTCCCCGACCCGCAGTGGCTGGAGCTGCTCGGCACCTTCGACGTGGCCTGCGTCGCGAACGGCGGCAGCGTGACGGACGCGTCGGACGGCTTCTACTCCTCGCCCGGCAACACGATCATGCCGGGCCTCTCGCAGAAGCAGGACGACGGCTGGGAGACCAGGCGCCGCCGTGACAAGGGCAACGACTGGATCGAGTACCGGCTCGCCGCGCAGAGCGAGATCCGCGCGGTGGAGGTCGACACCGCCAACCTCAAGGGCAACGCCGCAGGCTGGGTGTCCCTGTCGGTCAAGGACGGCGAGGCCGCCGAGTGGACCGAGGTGCTGCCCCGGACCGCCCTCCAGCCCGACGCCCTGCACCGCCTCCCCCTGGCGGTCCCCGCCACCGCCACCCACGCCCGCCTGGACGTCTACCCCGACGGCGGCCTGGCCCGCCTGCGCCTCCACGGCAACCTCACCGGGGCCGGCGCGGCCGCCCTGGCCGACCGCGTGACCCGCGCGACGCGCCGGAGCTGACCGGGCCCGGGGTCCGGGCTCACGGGTGGGCGCCGCAGGGCGGGGCGAAGGCGAGCGCCGTGAAGTGGTGGGTCCACTGGGCTCTGGTGATGCGGGGGTACGCGGTGGCGCAGACGCGGGCGGTGACCCGGTCCGGGGTGGTGTCCCACTGGCGGATCGTGAAGTCGTTGCCGCCGGTGGACAGGGTGGCGCCGTCCGGGCTGAAGGCCACCGCCGGTACGGGGTTCGCGTGACCGGTGAGGACCGTGGGCGTGGCCGTACCGTTCACCTCCCACAGCAGGGCCTTGCCGTCCCCGGCGCCGGCGGCCAGTCGGCGGCCGTCCGCGTCGAATGCCAGGCGGTAGAGCCAGGAGCCGGATGCGCGCAGCCGCTTCACCCTGGTCGGGTGGCCGGCGGTGTCGATGTCCATCAGCCATACCGTTCTGTCCGTGCGGTGGAAGGCGGCCAGTCTCCGGTTGTCGGGGCTGAACACGCCGCCGGTCAGGGGGTCGGAGCGGTACGGGGACGGTCGTTCCCGGGGGCTGTGCGGATCGCTGATGTCCCACAGGCGCAGGGAGCCGGAGTCGCCGCTGCTCGTCATCAGCGTGCGGCCGTCCGGACGGAACGAGGCCATGGTGACGTCCGGGCCGTCCTCGGCGATCCTGCTCAGCCGACGGGGACGGGCGGGGTCGGTCAGATCCCAGAGTCCGGCCGTGCCCAGGGCCCAGACGGCCAGCAGGCGGCCGTTCGCGGCGAAACCGGCGCCGCCGACTTCGCCGCCGCCGGGGGAGAGGACCGATGTCAGGCGCGGTGTGCGGGGATCGGTCACGTCCCAGACGCGGACGGCGGCGTCCTCGCCGGTAGTGACGAGGATGCGCCCGTCCGGGCTGAACGCGGCCTGGTAGAAACCGCCCTGGATCGTGCTGGTCCGCTTCGGGGTCGCCGGGCCGGCGACGTCCCAGAACTGCGTGGCCCCGCCGACCGTGACGAGGGTGGAGCCGTCCGGGGCGAAGGCCACCGACCAGACGATCGCCGGATGGACGGGCAGAACGGCCCGCGGCTGCTTGCGCGCGAGGTCCCATACCCGCGCGGTGCGGTCCCAGCTCCCGGTGGCCAGGGTGCGGCCGTCCGGGCTGAACGCGGCCGAGGTCACCGTGTCCGTGTGCCCGCGCAGGACGTCCAGGGGGAGGGGATCCGCGGGGTCGGTGACGTCCCACAGCCTGACGGTGGTGTCGCCGGTGGTCGCCAGCGTGCGGCCGTCCGGGCCGAACGTCACCGAGGTGACCGTGTGGGTGTGGCCCGGCAAGGTGGCCAGGAGGTGGGGGTGGCGGGGGTCGTCCGCCTTCCACAGGCGCGCCGTGCCGTCGGCGTGGCCGGTGGCCAGGATGCCGTCCGGGCCGTACGCCACCCAGGTCGGCCCGGACCCCTGGTCCGGCAGCAGGCTCAGCTCGGCGGGCGCCCGCCGGTCCGTCACGTCCCACAGCCGCACCGAGCGTTCGCTCGCCGTGGCCAGGACCCGGCCGCCCGCACCGAACGCCACCGACATCAGCCGCTCCGGCTGGTTCACGACGGCCAGTTGTACGGGGTGATGGGGCTCCCGTACGTCCCACAGCCGGGCCGTGCGGTCCCAGCTCGCGGTGGCCAGGACCGGGCTCCCGGGGGCGAAGGAGACCGAGACCACGTCGGAGGTGTGGCCGGTGAGCCGGCTCGTGTACGGCGTCGGGAACGCGCTCATGAGCTGATCGCGGACGTCTCCGGTGGCCGCCAGCCGGTACGCGGCCAGATGCAGCTGCGCCGAGAGGGCGGGATCCCGCGGCCGCACCTCGGCCGCGTCGGCGGCGGCCTTGCGGGCGATGGCCACGTTGCGCTGCCGGAGGGCCGAGTCGCGCGAGTCGACGGCCAGCCCGCCCGAGGTCGCCGCGATGACCACCAGGACCGTGAGGAGCGTGGCGAGTTGCCGCAGGCGGACCGTCCGCCTGCGGACCGCCGCCATCTCGCCGGCCTGCGCCGCCCGGCCGGCGTCGAGGAAGCGCCGCTCCCTGGAGGTCAGCCGGCTGCCGTCCGCGGCGTCCAGGTCCAGCGCCGCGGCCAGCCGGGCCCCCGGGTAGAGGGCGTGCGGGTCGTGGCCGTGCGCCTCCCAGCCGGCGGTCGCGTCGGTGAGCTGCCGGTGCAGGAGCAGCCGGTCCCGGTCCTCGGTCAGCCAGCCGCGCAGCCTCGGCCAGCACCGGATGATCGCCTCGTGGGTGATCTCGACGCACCCCTGGTCCAGCGTCACCAGCCGCTGCCGGGCGAGCGATTCGAGCACGGATTGCGTGTCGGGGGTCGGGTCCAGCTCGTCCCTGGTGATGCGGCGCCTGGTGTCCTCCGTACCGTCGCCCAGCGCGGTCAGCCGCAGGAACAGTGACCGGGCGAGGTCCTGCTGGACGGGGGACAGCTCCCGGTAGGCGGCCTCGGCGGTCTGTGCGAGGGCGTGCTGGATGCCGCCGGCCGCCAGATACCCGTCCAGCGTCAGGCGGTTGCCGCTGCGGCGGCGCCAGGTCTCGACCATCGCGTGCGAGACCAGCGGCAGCGCACCCGGCTGCCCGGTCGCGTCCGCGACCACGGCGGCCAGCAGCGGGCCGGTCACCGTGCAGTCGGCGAGCATCGCCGGCCGGGTGACGGCCTCCCGTAGCTCCTGGCCGCTCATCGGACCGACCGCGATCTGCGCGTCGCGCACCGCCTCGACCAGCCGGGAGTCCTGGACGCAGTGTCCGTAGAAGTCGGCGCGCACGCCGAGCACCACCCGGGTCCGGCTGGTCGCCGCCGTGGTGGCCGCGATCAGCATGCCGATGAACGCGTCCCGTTCGTCCCGCTCCCCGCAGAGGGTGAAGACCTCCTCGAACTGGTCGACCACGATCAGCGCGTCGACGTCCGGTGCGCGGTCGATGACGGTCTGCCTGATCCGCAGGTGCAGCGCCGCCGGGTCGGCGAGCAGCTCGGCGACGAGCTCGCCGGGAGCGGCGCCCGTCCGCGCGGCCAGCTGGACGGCGCACTCCTCCACGGGACGCGAGCCCGGCGTGAACAGCATCACCGGCCACCCCGACGCCCGCGCGCGGGCGACGAGCCCCGCCCGCAGCAACGAGGACTTTCCCGATCCGGACGGTCCGAAGACCGCCAGGAAGCGGCGCTCACGCACCTTCGCGACCACCTCGCCGGTCAGCCGCTCGCGCCCGAAGAACCGGTCGGCGTCCTCCGGTTGGAACGCCGACAGCCCCGCGTACGGTGCGCCCTGCCGGCCGGCTTCCGCGGACTCGCCGCCCTGGGCGCTCGCGGCGGTCTCGGCGGCGACCTCGTGCCATCGGGCTTCCCAGGCGCGGGGGTCGCCCCGGCACGCCTCGACGTACGCGAGCGTGACGGCAAGGCTCGGAAAGGTGTGCCCGCCCGCGGCGTCCGACAGTGTCGTGGACGAATAGTGCGCCCTTTTGGCCAGGGCCCGATAGGGCGGCCGCCCCGCCTTCTCGCGCAGTTTTCGAAGGTCGGCGGCGAACCGCGCCAGCGGGCCGGTGTCCGGGTCGAGCGGGCGTTCGGGGCGGGGCATGGCTTTCCTTCCTGCGCCTTCCGCAGTCGTGATGGGTGGTGTTTGTCCAGCTGTTGATGTCCGGAATCCAGGTTCCGGCGCCGGACATCGACAGGTGGCTAGACAAGGGGTCGGCGCAACCCGCGCAAGGGCAACACGAAGGAGAATCCATGCGGTCTCTACGGCGACTGATGCTTCTGCTGGCGACCACCGGGCTGCTGGCCGGCGCCACCTTGACGGGCACACCCGCGCAGGCCGCGGCGCCCCTCCTCAAGTCCAACTTGAACAGACGGTGCGCCGACGTCTTCATGTTCCACCAGGAGAACGGCGCCTCCACCGTGACGTGGGACTGCCACGGCGGCACCAACCAGCAGTGGTACCGGGACGGGGAGCAGATCCGTTCCAGCCTGAACGGAAAGTGCCTGGAGATCTACGGCCCCCACCTGGGCGACCAGGGCTCGGTGAGCCTGTGGGACTGCAACGGCGGCAGCCACCAGAAGTGGTTCCGCAACGGCGGCGAGATCCGTAACCGGGTGAACGTAAAGTGCCTCGACATCCTGGCCGGCAGGCCCGAGAACGGCCAGCTCCTGGTCAGCTGGGCCTGCAACGGCGCACGCAGCCAGAGCTGGGACTTCTGAACACCGGCCCGGTCCGGCACCCCACGTGCCGGACCGGGCCCCGTCTCCGACAGGACCGGCCCGCGCGCGGTCGCGTGGGGCCGGTACCTCCGCGAAACAATTCTGCAATCTCTTGCGCAAGGTCTTGCAGCCGTTCCTCCTGGCACCTACGGTCGCTGCAATCCCCAACTCGGCCGTGACCGGTCCCCACCCGGTCCTGCGCCTCTCCGCCAGGAGGAACGCCCGCATGCCAACCCGTACCCGCGCCGTCAGAGCCGCCGTCGCGCTGCTGTCCGTATCCGCCGTCACCGCCGTGGCCGCCCTCGCCGTCGTCGGGGGGACCGCTCCGCCGGCGCTGGCCGCCGCCCCAGGTGAGAAGGACGTCACCGCCGTCATGTTCGAGTGGCGGTTCGACTCCGTCGGGAAGGCCTGCGGGGAGAGCCTCGGGCCCGCCGGGTACGGCTACGTCCAGGTGTCGCCCCCGCGGGAGCACATCCAGGGGAGCCAGTGGTGGACCTCGTACCAGCCCGTCAGCTACAAGATCGCCGGCCGGCTCGGTGACCGTACCGCCTTCAAGGCCATGGTCGATGCCTGTCACGCGGCCGGCGTGAAGGTCGTCGCCGACTCCGTCATCAACCACATGGCGGCCGGGGACGGCACCGGAACGGGCGGGAGTTCGTACACGAAGTACAACTACCCCGGCATCTACTCCGGCGCCGACATGGACGACTGCCGGTCCTCGATAGCGAACTACCAGGACCGCGGGAACGTGCAGAACTGCGAGCTCGTCCAGCTCGCCGACCTGGACACCGGCGAGGACTACGTGCGCGGCCGGATCGCCGCCTACCTCAACGACCTGCTCTCGCTCGGCGTCGACGGGTTCCGGATCGACGCCGCCAAGCACATGCCGGCCGCCGACCTCGCCACCATCAAGTCCCGGATGACGAACCCGAACGCCTACTGGAAGCAGGAGGCGATCCACGGCGCGGGCGAGGCGGTCTCGCCGAGCGAGTACCTCGGGAGCGGGGACGTGCAGGAGTTCCGCTACGCGCGGGACCTCAAGCGGGTCTTCCAGAACGAGAACCTCGCCAACCTGAGGAACTTCGGGGAGGCGTGGGGGTACATGCCCGCCGGGCAGTCCGCCGTCTTCGTCGACAACCACGACACCGAGCGCGGCGGTGACACCCTCAGCTACAAGAACGGGTCCGCCTACACGCTCGCCAATGTCTTCATGCTCGCCTGGCCCTACGGCTCCCCGGACGTGCATTCCGGCTACGAGTGGACCGACCGCGACGCCGGACCGCCCAACGGCGGCACCGTGAACTCCTGTTACACCGACGGCTGGAAGTGCCAGCACGCCTGGCGGGAGATCTCCTCCATGGTCGGCTTCCGCAACTCCGCGCGCGGCCAGGCCGTCACCGACTGGTGGGACAACGGCGGCGACCAGATCGCCTTCGGGCGCGGCGCCAAGGCGTACGTGGCGATCAACCACGAGGGCTCGGCCCTGACCCGGACGTTCCAGACCTCCCTCGCGGGCGGCGACTACTGCGACGTGCAGAGCGGGCGGGCCGTGACCGTGGACTCCGGCGGGCGGTTCACCGCCACCCTCGCGGCCGGAACGGCCGTCGCCCTGCACGTGGGCGCCCGCGGCTGCGGCGCCACCTCCACCCCGAGCCCGAGCCCGACGCCCACGCCCACCGCCACCGCCGGGGCCTCCTTCGCCGTCAACGCCACCACCGTCGTCGGCCAGAACATCTACGTCACCGGTGACCGCGCCGAGCTCGGCAGCTGGAACACCGGCGCCGCGCTCAAGCTCGACCCGGCCGCCTACCCCGTCTGGAAGCTCGACGTCACGCTCCCGCCCGGCACGGTCTTCGCGTACAAGTACGTCCGCAAGGACGCCGCCGGGAACGTCGCCTGGGAGAGCGGAGCCAACCGCTCCGCCGCGGTCCCCGCCAACGGCAAGGTCACGCTGACCGACACCTGGCGCAACTGACCCACCCGCCCCACCCCGTCCCGTACCCGAGGAGATCCGCCTTGATACGCCCCGCCCTCGCCGGCGCCGCGGGAGTGCTCGCCGCCACCCTGGCCGTGACGCTCCTGCCCGCCCTGCCCGCCGCCGCGGCGGACGCCGCCAAGGCGCCACCGGCACCGCCCTCGGACGCCCGACTGGCGGCCGAGTCCGCGCGGCACGACCTGACCCGGGAGCAGTTCTACTTCGTGCTCCCGGACCGGTTCGCGAACGGCGATCCGCGCAACGACCGGGGCGGCCTGACCGGTTCCCGGCTGGAGACCGGGCTGGACCCGACGGACAAGGGCTTCTACCAGGGCGGGGACCTCAAGGGGATCACCGACCGGCTGGACTACATCAAGGGGCTCGGCACCACGGCCATCTGGATGGCGCCGATCTTCAAGAACCAGCCGGTGCAGGGGACGGGCAAGGACGCCTCGGCCGGCTACCACGGGTACTGGATCACCGACTTCACCCAGGTCGACCCGCACTTCGGGACCAACGCCGATCTGGAGCGGCTGATCGACAAGGCGCACGGGAAGGGGATGAAGGTCTTCTTCGACGTCATCACCAACCACACCGCCGACGTCGTCGACTACCGGGAGGCGTCCTACGGGTACCTGTCGAAGGGCGCCTTCCCGTACCTGACCAAGGACGGGGAGCCCTTCGAGGACGCCGATTACAGCGAGGGGACGGGGAGGGGGACGGGGAAGGGGAAGGGGAAGGGGAAGTTCCCGAAGACCGACACCGACTCGTTCCCCCGCACCCCCTTCGTCCCCGCGGCGAAGAAGAACCTGAAGTCCCCGGCCTGGCTCAACGACCCGACGATGTACCACAACCGGGGCGACTCCACCTTCGCCGGCGAATCCTCCGACCAGGGTGACTTCTTCGGCCTCGACGACCTGTGGACCGAGCGTCCCGAGGTCGTGGAGGGGATGGAGAAGATCTACGAGAAGTGGGTCGAGGAGTTCGACGTCGACGGCTTCCGCATCGACACCGTCAAGCACGTCGACACCGGGTTCTGGACCCAGTGGGCCACCGCCCTCGACGCCTACGCGGCCCGGCACGGCCGCAAGGACTTCTTCATGTTCGGCGAGGTCTACTCCGCCGACACCGCGATCACCTCCCCCTACGTGACCCGCGGACGCCTGGACGCCACCCTCGACTTCCCGCTCCAGGAGGCGATCCGCTCGTACGCCGCCCAGGGCGCGGAGGCCGGGAGGCTGGCCTCCGTCTTCGGCGACGACTACCGGTACACCACCGACAGGGCGAACGCCTACGAGCAGGTCACCTTCCTCGGGAACCACGACATGGGCCGCTTCGGGACCTTCCTGAAGCAGGACCGGCCGGGGGCGGGGGAGCGGGAACTGCTGGACCGGTACCGGCTGGCCAACGAGCTGATGTTCCTCTCCCGGGGCAACCCGGTGATCTACTCCGGCGACGAGCAGGGCTTCACCGGCGCGGGCGGGGACAAGGACGCCCGACAGCCCCTCTTCGCCTCCAAGGCGGCCGACTACCTGGACGACGACCAGCTCGGAACAGTGCGCACACATGCGAACGATGCTTACGATCCGGAGCACCCGCTCTACAAGCAGATCAGTGCTCTCGCGAAGCTGACGAAGGAGCACCCGGCCCTCCGGGACGGCGTCCAGAGTGAACGTTTCTCCGATGGTTCGGCCTATGCCTTCGCCCGCACCGACACCCGTACGCGCACCGAGTACCTGGTCGCGGCCAACAACGCCACCGCGCCCCGCACCATCGACCTCGACGCCCCGGCCGGCGTCCAGTACACCCTCCTCTACGGCGGCACGGCCACACTGATCCGCTCCTCCGCCACCGGCAAGCTGACCGTCCCCCTCCCGGCCCTCGGCTCCGTGGTCCTCCGGGCCACCACCCCCGCCGCCAAGCCCACCACCAAGCCCGCCCTCACCCTCAAGGCCCCGGCCCCCGGCGCCACCGGCACCGTCGAGCTCGCGGCCGAGGTCACCGGCGACCCCCTGAGCCGGGTCGTCTTCGCCGCCCAGACCGGCACGGAGAAGTGGCAGGTCCTCGGCTCCGCCGACCACGCCCCGTACAAGGTCACCCAGTTCATCGACCCGGCCACCGCCGCCGGCACCCCGCTGCGCTACAAGGCCGTGGTCGTCGACTCCGCCGGCCGCACCACGAGCGCCCTCGCCGCGTCCGTGACCGGGCAGACCCCGCCCGCCGAGGTCCCCACCGCCACCCAGCGCGACTACGCGATCGTCCACTACAACCGCCCCGACGGCGACTACACCAACTGGCGCCTCTTTGCCTGGGGCGACTTGGCCGAGGGCGAGACCACCCCCTGGCCCGCCGGCCACGACTTCACCGGCCGCGACGCCTACGGCGCCTTCGCGTACGTCAAGCTGAAGCCCGGCGCGAGCAGCGTCGGCTACCTCGTCATCGACAAGGACGGCACCAAGGACGTCGCCGCCGACCGCACCATCGACGTGACGAAGACCGGCGAGATCTGGCTGGAACAGGGCAAGGAGCCCGCCCGCACCGACCGCCCCGCCTACCCGCCGCAGGACACCACGAAGGCCGTCCTGCACCACCAGCGCCCCGACGGCGCCTACGAGGGCTGGGGCCTGCACGTCTGGACCGGAGCGGCCACGCCCACCGACTGGTCCAAGCCGATCCTCCCCTCCCGCACCGACTCCTACGGCGCCGTCTACGAGGTCCCCCTCGCCGCCGGAGCCACCACCCTCAGCTACATCCTCCACAAGGGCGACGAGAAGGACCTCCCCTCCGACCAGTCCCTCGACCTGAAGGCCAACGGGCACGAGGTGTGGATGCTGGGAGGCAAGGAGAAGTACCTCCTCCCGCAGCCCGCCGGCAGCGCCGCCGCACTGGACCTCACCAAGGCCCAGGCCGTCTGGATCGACCGCGACACCGTCGCCTGGAACGCCCCGTCCGCCGCCGCCTCCCTCCAGCTCCTCGCCTCCCGCGAAGGCGCCGTCAAGGCCGAGAACGGCACCCTGACCGGCCGGGCGCAATGGCTGCGCCTAGCGAAGACCGAGCTGAGCGCCGCCCAGAAGCAGAAGTACCCGCACCTGGCCGCGTATATAGCCTGGACGATCGACCCGCGCGACCGGGACCGCGTCCGCGAGGCCCTGCGCGGCCAGCTCGTCGCCAGTGCCCGCGCCGCCAACGGCGCCGTACTCGCCGCCACCGGGGTGCAGCTCGCCGGGGTCCTCGACGACCTCTACGCGACCGGCGCGGAGCAGGCCGCCCTCGGCCCCGTCTTCAAGGACGGCCGCCCCGCCCTCTCCGTGTGGGCCCCGACCGCCCAGCAGGTCGCCCTCGAACTCGACGGCGGCCGCACCGTCCCCATGCGCCGCGACGACGCCACCGGCGTCTGGTCGGTGCGCGGCGAACGCGACTGGACCGGCAAGCGCTACCGCTACGCCGTCACCGTCTGGGCCCCGAGCACCGGCCAGGTAGTCCGCAACCTGGTCACCGACCCGTACTCCACCGCCCTGACCACGGACTCCGCGTACAGCCTGGCCGTGGACCTCGCCGACCCGAAGCTGGCCCCGGCGGGCTGGCGCGAGCTGAAGAAGCCCGCGCCCGTCCCCTTCACCTCCGCGCAGATCCAGGAGCTGCACGTCCGCGACTTCTCGGTCGCCGACCGCACCACCACCCACCCCGGCCAGTACCTGGCCTTCACCGACACCGCCTCGGCGGGCATGCGCCACCTGCGCGACCTGGCCGCCGCCGGCACCTCGTACGTCCACCTGCTGCCCGCCTTCGACATCGGCACCATTCCCGAGAAGCCCGGGGACCGCACCGAGCCCGCCTGCGACCTGAAGGTCTACGCCCCCGACTCCGAGGAGCAGCAGGCCTGCGTGGCCGCCGCGGCCGCGAAGGACGCCTACAACTGGGGCTACGACCCGCTGCACTACACGGTCCCCGAGGGCTCGTACGCGAGCGACCCGAACGGCACGGCCCGCACGGTGGAGTTCCGCCGCATGGTGCAGTCCCTGAACGGCGCGGGCCTGCGCACGGTCATGGACGTGGTCTACAACCACACCGTGGCCGCCGGCCAGTCCGAAACGTCGGTGCTCGACCGCATCGTCCCCGGCTACTACCAGCGGCTGCTCGCCGACGGCTCCGTCGCCAACTCCACCTGCTGCGCCAACACCGCCCCCGAGAACGCCATGATGGGCCGCCTCGTCGTGGACTCGGTGGTCACCTGGGCCAAGCAGTACAAGGTCGACGGCTTCCGCTTCGACCTCATGGGCCACCACCCCAAGGCCAACATCCTGGCCGTGCGAGCCGCCCTCGACGCGCTGACGCCCCGGAAGGACGGGGTCGACGGGAAGAAGATCGTCCTCTACGGCGAGGGCTGGAACTTCGGCGAGGTCGCCGACGACGCCCGCTTCGTGCAGGCCACGCAGCGGAACATGGCCGGCACCGGCATCGCCACCTTCTCCGACCGGGCCCGCGACGCGGTCCGCGGCGGCGGCCCCTTCGACGAGGACCCGCGCGTCCAGGGCTTCGCCTCCGGCCTGTTCACCGCGCCCAACGCTTCCCCGGCGAACGGCACTCCGGCGCAGCAGCGCGCCCGGCTCCTCCACGACCAGGACCTGATCAAGGTCGGGCTGACCGGCAACCTCGCCACGTACGCCTTCACGGACTCCACCGGCCGTACGGTCAAGGGCTCCGAGGTGGACTACAACGGAGCCCCGGCCGGGTACGCGGCAGCCCCTGGCGACGCGCTCGCGTACGTCGACGCCCACGACAACGAGACCCTCTTCGACGCCCTCGCCTTCAAGCTCCCGGAGGGCACCACGCCGGCCGACCGGTCCCGCGCCCAGGTCCTGGCGATGTCCGTGGCCGCCCTCTCCCAGGGCCCGGCCCTCTCCCAGGCGGGCACGGACCTGCTCCGCTCCAAGTCCCTGGACCGCAACTCCTACGACAGCGGGGACTGGTTCAACGCCATCCACTGGGACTGCGAGGACGGCAACGGCTTCGGCCGCGGCCTGCCCCCGGCGGCCGACAACCGCCCGAAGTGGACCTACGCGAAGCCCCTGCTGGCAGCGCCCGCACCCGGCTGCGCGGAGATCGGCGGCGCCTCGGCCGCGTACGGGGACCTGCTGAGGATCCGTACGACGGAACCGGCCTTCGCCCTCACCACCGCCGACGCGGTCCAGGCGAAGCTGGCCTTCCCCCTCTCGGGGCCCGAGGAGACCCCGGGCGTGATCACGATGGCCCTGGGCGACCTGGTGGTGGTCTTCAACGCCGCTCCCACCGCCCTGACCCAGCGGGTCCCGGCCCTCGCGGGCACGGCGTACGCCCTGCATCCGGTCCAGGCCTCGGGTGCGGACGCGGTGGTCCGGCAGGCGGCGTACGACCGGGCGAAGGGGGAGTTCGCCGTCCCGGCGCGCACGGCGGCCGTCTTCAAGCGGGGTTGACCAGAGTGAGCTGGTCCAGCCGCTTCTCCAGCAGGATCACCCCGTAGACCCGTCCGTCCTTGCCCACCTTGTGGGGGAACTCCCCGACCACCCGGTAGCCCGCGGACTGGTAGTACGCGACCAGCCGGGGGTTGGTGGAGACGCAGTCCAGCCGCGCCCGTTCGCGGCCGGTCCTGGCGATGCGCCGCTCGAAGTGTTCGAGCAGCCGCCGGCCGGCCCCGGCGGGCGCGGCCTCGCGTTCGACCATGAGCCGGTGCGCGTAGCCGGCCACGGGCGGCTGGATCCCCCAGGCGTCCTCGTCGGACCACCACAGCTCGTAGGCCCCGACGGCGTGCCCGTTGCCGTCCGAGGCCAGCCACACCTCGCCCTCGCGCATGACCGCCAGGAAGTGCGCGGGATCCTTCTCCCCGGGCTTCCACTGCTCGATCCCGTGCGCGGCCATCCAGCGGGCGGCCTGGTCGTACAGTGCCACCAGCGTGCCGGCGTCCTTCTCCTCGGCCTGGCGGAACACGATCCCGTCGTCAATGATCACGCGGGCATTATTGCGCGCTATTCGATCAAGAACGGTCCATCAACGCGGACCGGGCACCGAGGGGCCGGACCCGGTGGGGACGGACCCCGTGGGGGCGGCTCCTGAGGGGGCGGCTCCTGTGGGGACGAGGGCCACCAGCCGCCCCACCAGTTCCCCGAACGGCCCATCGGGCGGCTCGTCCACCAGGATCCGTACGAGGATTCCCGCCATCTCCGCGTCGTAGGCGGCGCTCACCGCGGCCAGCGCCGCGAAATCGTGCACCAGCTGCAACTCCAGCTCGGCGCGCGGGATCCGCCGGCCGTCCAGCCAGATCAGCGCCGTCGACTCGGCCAGCGACACCCACGAGCGCACCACGAGCTCCAGCCGGGCGGGCGGAGCCTTGAGGTCGACGCCCAGGTGCGCGAGGATCTGCTCGTACGCCGCCTGGCGGACCTCGTCGATCATCGCGTTGGCCCGGCTGCTGCCGACCGCCGGACCGCCCCGCATCAGCGCCGAGAAACCGGGCCCGTGCTCGTCCACGAAGGCGAAGAACCGCCCCATGACCCGGAGCAGCCGCGCCCCGAGCGGCCCCTCCCTCGGCTCCACGAACCGCAGCGCGAGCTCGTCGGCGGCCCGCCGCAGCGCAGCCTCGTAGAGGCTCAGCTTGCCGGGAAAGTAGTGGTAGACCAGCGGCCGCGATATCCCCGCGGCCGCCGCGATCTCGTCGATGGACACATCGTCGGGCGAGCGGTGGCTGAACAGTTCCAGCGCCACCCCGATCAGCTGCTGCCGCCGCTCCTCGACACCCATCCTGCGCCGCACCCCGGTTGTCATGCGGACACCCTACTGCGCACCCCCGTAGGGGCCCCCTACAGGTCCAGGACCAGCCGGTCCGAGGCCGCGCGGGACACGCACAGCAGCATGGAATCCTCGCGTTCGCCGTCCGTGAGGAGGGTGTCGCGGTGGTCGATGTCCCCCGACAGCACCCGGTGTTGGCAGGTGCCGCAGAAGCCCTGCTCGCAGGAGTACGGGGTATCGGGCAGCTCCCGGCGGACGGCGGTCAGGGCGGATTCCGCCGCCGCGACCTCCACGACCCGGCCCGAGCGGTGCAGTTCCACGGTGAAGGGCTTCGCGTCCCCGCCCGCGGCCGCCGGGGAAAACCGCTCCAAGTGGACCGGGACTCCCGCGGGAACGGCCGCCTCGACCGCCGCCATCAGCGGGGCCGGGCCGCAGCAGTAGACCAGGGTGCCCGGGCCGAGGGACGCGCCGAGGGCGCTCAGGTCGGGGAGGCCCGCCTCGTCCTCGGCGACGACCGTGACCCGGTCCCCGTACCGCGCGAGTTCGGCCAGGAAGGGCATCGAGGCCCGCGAGCGGCCCCCGTAGAGCAGGGTCCAGTCCGCGCCCGCCGCCGTGGCCGCCCGGAGCATCGGGAGGACCGGGGTGATGCCGATCCCGCCCGCGACGAAGGCGTAGGACGGGGCGGGGACGAGGGGGAAGCGGTTGCGCGGCGGGCGGACCGCGAGCTCCGCGCCCTCCACCAGCTGGGCGTGCGCCTCGCGCGAGCCGCCGCGGCCGTCTTCCACGAGCCGGACCGCGATCGTGTAGCGGCCCCGGTCGGCGGGGTCGCCGCACAGGGAGTACTGGCGCACCAGCCCCGACGGGAGCCGCACGTCCAGGTGCGCACCCGGGGCCCACTCCGGGAGTTCCGCCGATTCCAGCGTCAGGGACAGCACCCCCTCCGCGGGCTCGGTACGGGAGACGATCAGCGCCGGAATCCACCGGCGCGGCGAGTACCCCGAGACCGGGGTCTCCAGCGCGGGCAGCGGCCACAGCGGCGATCCGGCGTCGATGCGCCGGCCGATCGCACGCTTCGCCAGCCAGGCGGCGCCCGCGAGCGCGGTCACCGTGAGGGCACGCCTCATCCGCGGCCACCGCCGTTCGCGCCGGGGGAGGAGGCCAGGTAGGCGACGGCCTGCGCCGTGGAGCCCTCCTGCGAGGGGTGGTAGGTGCGCGAGAGGTACGTCGGGATCGACTTCAGCATCGCGCCGGTCGACGGCAGGGTCCCCTTGCGGCCCGAGCGGTAGAACTGGCCCACCGATGCCCTGGAGCCGGGCGGGAGTCCGGGGTCGTGTTCCATGAAGTAGCGCGATCCGCGCTGCCACAGGAAGACCAGCGCCGTGAAGGCCGTGGCCCAGGTCCGCGCCCGGCGGCGGTAGTTGCCGTCCAGGTGCATGAACAGGTCGAAGGCCACCGACCGGTGCTCGACCTCCTCCGCACCGTGCCAGCGCAGCAGGTCCAGCATCACCGGGTCCGCGCCGCGCCGGTCCAGTTCCTCCGCGTTGAGCACCCAGTTGCCCAGGAAGGCCGTGTAGTGCTCGATCGCGGCGATCATCGCCACGCGCTCCATCAGCCACCACTTGCGGGGCGCGCCCGGCGGCAGCGTCCGGTCCCCGAGCATCTTCTCGAAGAGCCAGTCGATCTGCGCCGTGTAGGGCGTCGGGTCCAGGCCCAGCCGCTTCAGGTGGGGGAGCACGTCGTCGTGCGCGCTCGCGTGCATGGCCTCCTGGCCGATGAACCCCACGACGTCCTCGCGCAGTCGCTCGTCCGTGATGTACGGGAGCACCTGCTTGTAGACGTGCACGAACCAGCGCTCGCCCGCCGGGAGCAGCAGGTGCAGCACGTTGATCGTGTGGTTCGCGAAGGGGTCGCCGGGCAGCCAGTGGAGCGGGGTGTCCTCCCAGGAGAAGGACACGTTGCGGGCCTTCAGCTCTATGTGTTCAGACGCCACGGGGGCGGGCGACGCGGGCGGCGTATTAGACATGGCGTCAATGTACTGATGGGTAGAGGGGAGGGAAACCCCTCTACCGACACTTCCTGCGCCCTGGTCCGGACCGGCGCCGGGACTACCTCAACACCCCCGCCTTCGAACCGTCCGTGAGCTTGCCCGTCAGTTCCACCTGCGCCCCCGCCGGAGCCTTCACCGCCAGCCGGTTGCCCACCGCGACCCCGCTCACCTGGCCGCCGCCCACGGTCAGCGAGGCGAACTGCGCACTGCCCGCCGCCAGGACGTACCACTGCCCGGCCTTCGACTTCCACAGCACCCCGGCCAGCACCCGCGGCTCCCGCGGCCCGCACGCCGGCGAACCCTCCGCCTTCGCCGCCTGGGCGGCCAGCGGCGCGCCCGGGGCCAGGAACTGTGCCTGCACCCGGTCCGCCGTGCCCTGCCAGGTCTCCGCCCGGGTGCACAGCCAGGTCGCCGTGCCGTCGCCCTCCGGCAGCGGCTGCTTCGCGTACGTCCACGCGTTGACCGTGCGCACCCCGTGCGAGCGCACCGAGGGCAGCAGGCACGCGATCCGCGACCAGTCGCCCAGCTCCGCGCCCTCCGTCACGTTCCGCTCGGCGCCAGGCGCCCCCGAGGTCAGCCGGGCCGGGGTCAGTTCGCCCAGGTCGGTGAAGAGCCGGGTCGCGCCGTCACCGGTCACGGCCAGCGCGTTCCAGCTCGTACAGGTTCCCGCGGGGGCGGGGCTCGGCACCGGCGGGGTGACCCCGTCCGCCGTGAGCTCCAGTCCCGTCGGGGCGTCCCCCGGCTTGAGCAGGTCCCGCTGCGTCGCGGCCGTCACCCACGGCGCCGTCAGATAGCGGACGTTGCCGTCGACCCTGCTGAGCACCAGGGCCGCCGCCGTGTCCGCCGAGGCGCCGTCGGTCCGGGCGAAGTCGAGGGCGGCGATCTCGGTGCCGGAGCGCGGTTCGGCGTACCGGGCCACGCGCAGGCCGTCGTACAGCAGGACCACGACGGCCTGGTCGACGGTCCCGGCGAACAGCAGCTGCGGGGGCCCCATCGGCGGTCCGGACGGGGTGCCGGGTGTGGCCGAGACCACGACCGAGCGGCCCGGCCGGGCCCAGACGGCCAGCGCCCGCCGCAGCAGTGCGGCATCGTCGACGCGGTCGCCGCGCGCGGGCCAGCCGGAGTAGTCGGTACGGGAGGAGGTGCGCCAGACCGTGGGCGCGACCCGGACCAGCTGCCCGGGGTCCAGGGCCTGCTCCGCCGCGGCGTTCCTCGCGTACAGCGGGGCGGCGGCCCCGTCGGCCCCCCAGCCCCCGCCGGGCAGCGAGAGCAGCACCCCGCACACGGCGAGGGCGGCCCCGGCGGCGATCCCCGCCCGCACCAGCCGCCGGCGGCGCAGCAGGTCGGTGGGCCGGGCCTGGAGCACGCAGGGGTCGAACTCCGGTGAGGCGAACAGCTCGTCGGTCGACGGATCCCCCGACTCCGCGACGGCGGCGGCCGGATTGACCACGCCCGCCTCCGCCAGTACCCGCAGCACCTCCGGCTCGGGCAGCCGCTCCAGCGCCCGCAGGACGCACGCGGCCCGGCCCGGCCCGTCGAGGGTGGCCAGCCACTGGTCGAGCGCCAGCTCCTCGGCCCCGCCCGAGCGCGGGAACAGCCGCAGCCCCCACACCTGGGGGAGCAACGGCGGCAGTTGGGCCCGCCGGGGCAGCGCGCGGAACGTCAGCGGGATCCCGGCTTCCAGCGCGGCCCGCAGCACGCGCAGCCGTACGTACGCGTACCCGGACTCGGGACCCGCACCGCCCCGCTGCCCCGGCACCCCGCCCTGCACCGCCGCCTGCGCGGCGGCCGCACCGTCCCGCCGCCCGCGCGGCAGGGCGCGCTGGGCCAGCGAGTGGGCGGTGAGCACCCGCCGGTTACGGCCGAGGGCGGGCGGCAGCACCAGGTAGGCCAGCCGGACCAGCCGGGGATAGTGCTCGACGATGGCGGCCTCGGCCTGCTCGACATCGGGGGAGAGGGGGCGGGTGGCGGTATCCGGCGCAGTCACGTTCAGCAGAACGAGCGAATGGTCGGATGGTCACCCGGTCCCAGCGCGCGCGTTCGGGCCGATCTCCCTCCGGGGCTACGCGATCAGGCGGGTGCGCAGTGCCTCGATCGTTTCGTCGGGGACGCCGAGGCCCTCGCGCACGTACTTCTCCATCGAGCCGTAGCGCGTGTTCACCTCGTCCAGCGCGGCCTCCAGGTAGGAGGGAAAGACGCCGATCAGGGCCAGCGCGATGTCCGGGTCGCCGCCGGCCGCCGTGAAGCCTTCGATCATCGGGGCGAAGGCGATCCGCACCGCCGGGTTGACCGACAGGTACTCGCTCATCAGCGTCTCGTCGTCCGCGCCGAGCAGCGACAGGATCACGGTCGCGCCCCAGCCCGTACGGTCCTTGCCCGCCGTGCAGTGGAAGAGCAGCGGCCCGGCCTGCGGGTCGGCGAGCTCGGTGAGCAGCAGCCGGTACGCGGCCTGCGCGGAGGCGGAGCTGACCAGGGAGCGGTAGAGGCTGGTGAACAGGGCCTGCGCCTTGCCGCCGCCGAGGTGCTCCTCCGCGACCACCGGGTCGGACAGGATGTCCTTGAGCTGGGCGGCGGGAATCTTCCCCGGGCCGCCGTCACGGCTGCCGTCGGCGGCCATCTTGTCGGCCAGGGCGTCGGCTATGAGCAGCCGGGCACCGGCCGGCACCTGGTCGGGGTGTTCGCCGCGTTCCACGCCGGTCCGGAAGTCGATGACGGTGCCGATGCCCAGCGCGGCCACCACCCGGTCGACGTCGAGGTCGAGCCGGTCGAGCTGGCCGGAGCGCAGCACGAGACCCGGGCGGACGGTGCGGCCCCCGGCGAGCGGGGTGCCGCCGAGGTCCCGGAGGTTGGCGACGGTCTTGGCGGGGGTGGCGGTCATCGTGGCGGCTCCAACGTGATCAGGGAAACATGATCAGAGAATCGAATGATCAGAGAAATGGATGGCTCAGGACGAAGCGCGCTGGGTGACGCGTGTCATCCGTATGATGTTCGGAGATTTCGCTCCGGAAAGGCAATCGGCGGCCAGTGAAACGCCGAGTCCGAGCCCCAGGGCCACCAGGTGCCCGGCATCGGTGAAGGTCCGCTCCCGCCGCAGCACCGGCCGGACGGCGAGCGCCAGCAGACCGGCCCGGGCGGTGGTGCGCACCGGCCCGCGCGGCAGCGCCGACGTCAGCGCCCCGAGGACGGTGTTGAGGCCGTAGCTGGTGCCCACGTCCACCGCCCGCCGGGTCCGGGGGTCGGCCGTCCGGCGGAGCACCGCGTACACCAGCAGGGTGGCCGTGACGTGCCCGAACAGCAAGGCGGCCGCCGTCCACCAGGCCCCGCGGGCGTACTCGGCGTACCCGAGAACGGCCACCAGCAGGAGCGCGTACGGCAGCGGCATCGGCTCCTCGACGAGGAGGGCACTGGCCGGCAGGGTCTCCCAGCGGCCGGCGTCCAGGTTGTCGGCATTGGTGGAGCAGCGGCGCAGCAACCGCTCCCGCGCCGCCGGATCCAGCCGCTCCAGGGCGTACGCCCCGAGCTGGACCGCGCCCGTGTACACCGTGCTCAGCGGGACCGTCAAGGACAGGGGGCTCATCGCACCATGATCGGCCACGGGGGTGCCGTACGGCGAGGCGGGAGGCCGTGCCAATATTCGCAGGTCATGTCACACAGCCCCGCGCCGATGCGCGCCCTGCGGGCCGCACTCTTCGCGGCGGTGGCCGTCGCACTGGGTGCGACGGGGCATTCGTACATGTCCGGTACGGACCTTCCCGCACTGGGACTTCTGTCCGCCTTCGGGGTGACCGGAGGGCTCGCCTGGCTCTCCGCCGCGCGCCGGCGCGGACCGCTCTCCATCACGGCCGCGTTGCTCGCCGTCCAGGCGGTCCTGCACCTCGTCTTCTCCGCCTCGGCCCCGGCCCCGGCGGGCGGCGGGCACCAGGTGGGTGCGGGTGCGGACATCGGTGCCCCGGATGCGGCGGGTGCCGCGCACGGAGCGCACGGCATGCACGCGATGGACGGCATGCACTCCATGGACGGTATGAGCGGCCTGGAGGGCATGAGCGGTATGGCCGGCATGGGCGACATCGCCGCCGGCCACGCCCACGACGGGCTCGGCATGATCGCCGCCCACGCCCTCGCCGGGCTGTTCTGCGCGCTCTGGCTGGCCTGGGGCGAGGCCGCCGTCTTCCGGCTCGCCGCCGCCCTCGCGGCCGGGGCGCTGCTCGCCGCCCGGCCGCTCTCCCGGGTCCTCGCCCTGCTCCGGGCGCGCGTGCTCCCCGTACCGCCGGCGCGGCCGCTGCGGCCCGCCGGGTACTCGCGGCGGCGGACCCTGCGCGGGGCCGTGCACGCGCACACCGCCGAGCGGCGCGGGCCGCCCGCGCGCGGACGGATCCGTATCACGGCCCCCGGCCGTCCTGCCCGCGCCTGACCGAACGGCGCACCTTCCTGGTGAGGGGGGCGAGACCTGGGGCTGCTCACCCATGTCTTCGCCAACACCTAGGACACCCATGTCTCTCGACGAGGTCGGGCAACTCCGCGCAGCGGATCCCGACGCACCCGACACCCCCGATACCCCCGTCCGTACGCCCGGCACCTGGGCCGCCCTGCGGCCGCTGCTGCTGCGCCTGCACTTCTACGCCGGGGTGCTGATCGCCCCGCTCCTGCTGGTCGCCGCCACCACCGGGCTGCTCTACGCCGGTTCCTGGCAGGCCGAGAAGATCCTCTACGCCGACCAGCTGACGGTCGACCGCGTCGGCGCGAGCGCGCAGCCGCTCAGCGCCCAGGTCGCGGCGGCCGTGAACGCCGCGCCCCAGGGCACGGTCTCGGCCGTGTGGCCCGCACCGGAGGCGGACGCCACCACCCGGGTGATCATGGAGAGCCCGGGACTCGCCGAGGGTGAGACCCTCACCGTGTTCGTCGATCCGTATACGGCCGAGGTCCGCGGGAAGCTCACCACCGTCGGCGACGCGCTGCCGCTGCGGGCCTGGCTGAGCGAGTTCCACGCCAGCCTCCACCTCGGGGAGTTCGGCCGGAACTACAGCGAGCTCGCCGCGAGCTGGCTGTGGGTGGTCGCGCTCGGCGGACTCGCGCTGTGGATCGGCCGCAAGCGGGCCCGTAAGGCCGGCCGTGCCGCGCTCGTCCTGCCCGACCGCAAGGCGACCGGCCGGCGCAAGACCCTGTCCTGGCACGGCTCCGTCGGCGTCTGGATCGTGCTCGGCCTCGTCGGGCTCTCCGCCACCGGCCTGACCTGGTCGAGGTACGCCGGCGAGAACATCGGGGAACTGAAGGACGGTCTCGGCGGGGGCACCCCGGCCGTGGCCGCCAAGCTGCCCGGCGCCCCGGCCGCGGACGCCGGCGGCGAGCACGCCGGGCACGGCGCGGCCGGCGGTGACCAGGCGGCGGCGCCCGCCCCGTCGGCGCCGGCCGATGCCATCGGCATCGACGGAGCGGTGGCGGCGGCCCGGTCCGCCGGGGTCACCGAATCGCTGCGGATCACCCTGCCCGCCCAGGGCAAGGGGTACGTGGTCAAGGAGCAGGACAAGCAGGTGCCGGTGCACCTGGACGCGGTCTCCGTGGACCCCGCCGACGGGCGGGTCATGGACGTGCTCCGCTTCGCCGACCACCCGCTGCTCGCGCAGCTGACCCGCTTCGGCATCGACCTGCACATGGGCCTGACCTTCGGGCTCGTCAACCAGCTGGCGCTGGCCGTGCTGGCGGTCCTGGTGATGGCCATGGTCGTCTGGGGCTACCGCATGTGGTGGCTGCGCCGTCCGACCAAGGACCGCACGCTCTCGGTCGGCCGCGCCCAGCCGCGCGGGGCCTGGCGGAAGCTGCCGGTGACGGTGCTGCTGCCGCTGGCCGCCGCGACGGCCCTCGTGGGCTGGTTCGTACCGCTGCTCGGGATCAGTCTGCTGGTGTTCCTGGCGGCCGACGTGGCGCTGGGCTTCGCCGCGTCGCGGCGCCGGGCCGGGGCCGGCGCCGGCGTCTAGGGCAGCGTCCGTGGGCCGGGGCTTCCCCGGGAGCCCCGGCCCACGGCGTCAGCCGATCTTCCAGAGGGTGAGTGCGGTGACGTAGTCCGGCATGGGGCCGATGGACCCCTTGCTCGTGTCGAGCACGACCTCGGTGATGCGGAGCATCGCCAGGTTGTTGTCACCGGTGACGGTGCACAGCACCGTCCCCTTCGTGAGCGTCTTGCCCGCCTTCAGCTCGTCCTTGCCCACCCTGGAGGCCAAGGTGTTGGTGGCGACGGCGTCCCGGCACTCCTCCGGCGTGGTGCCGGTGCTCTTGCCCATGGCCGTCAGGAAGCGCAGATCGGCGTCGCCCCAGTCCTGGTAGGTGAGCTCCATGCCCTGGGTCTTGCCGATGCCTCCTTTCGGGAAGATCTGCGGGGCGTCCAGGTCGACGTGGGTCCCGGTGCTGGAGGAGGGCGCGCGCAGGGTCAGGGGTTTGTCCTGGAAGACCGGCGTGTACGCGGACTTCGGCGAGGAGGAGGCCGAGGCCGAGGCCTTCGGCGAGGAGGAGGCATTGGCCGGGTCCGGTGATCCGGACGCGGGCGCGGCCGGGGTCTCCTGCCGGGCGGCGGGCGTCTTCGCGTCGTCCTTGGAGTCGTCCCCGTCCAGCAGCCAGACCGTGCCGGCTCCCGCGGCGACCGCGAGGACGAGCGAGGCGGCGACGAGCCCGCCACGGAACCCCTTGGGGGCCGGAGCCGGCGGCGCCGTGGGCGCGGGCGTCGGGTGGCCCGGCCGTGGCGGCCCGGCGGGCCGGGGCGGTGCGAACGCCGTGTCGGCGGAGTGGATCCCGCCGGAGGCGCCGGAGGCCCCGGCGCCCGGGCCCGTATCGGCCGGGCCGAACCCGCCGGCGCCGCCTCCTGCACCCGCACCCGCGCCCCGGTCCGCCACCGTGGGCACAGGCGGATTCTCCGCGGCCCGTACCCGCCGGGCGATCTCCTGCCCGACCGGCTCCGGAAGCCAGCCGTCGAAGTCGTTCAGCGGCCGCCCGGCGAACAGTTCGCACATCGCGGCGAGCTCGTCCGTACCGATCCGCGCCGCCGGGTCCGCCGTCAGGCAGCGCTCCAGCAAGGGCCGCAGTTCCGCCGGGTAGCCGTTCAGGTCCGGAGGCAGCCGGTCGGTGTTGGCGATCCGCACGCCGATGGCGGTGGCCCCGCCCTCCCCGTACGGATGCCGCCCGGTGGCCGCGACCGCCGCGATGAGCCCGACCGCGAACAGGTCGCTCGCGGTGGTGACCTCGGCGCCCAGCGCGTGTTCGGGGGACATGTACTGCGGAGTGCCGATGACCCCGCCGGTGCGGGTGAGCTGCGTGCTGTCGGCGGCCCGGGCGATCCCGAAGTCGATGACGTACGGTCCGGCCGCGCCGAGCAGGAGGTTGGCGGGCTTCAGATCGCGGTGCACCACCCCCGCGGCGTGGATGGAGCCGAGGGCCCGCGCCGTGCAGCCGATCAGCTGGAAGACCGCGGGGAGCGGGAGCGGTCCGTAGGCGCTCAGGGCGTCGTGCAGCGACAGTCCCGGTACGAACACCGAGGCGAGCCAGGGCGAGGCGCCCGTGGTGTCGTGGTCGAGGACCGGTACGAGGTGGTAGCCCTGCACCCGGCGCGCGGCCCGCACCTCCTGCTCGAACCGGCTCCGGAAGTCCGGGTCCTGCCCGAACTCCCGGCGGATCAGCTTCAGCGCGACCGGCTGCCCGCCGCGCGTGTGCGAGAGGTAGACGGTGCCCATGCCGCCCTCGCCGATCCGGGCGATCAGCCGGTAGCCGGCGGTCTCGCGGGGGTCCTGGGGCTCAAGTGGGGCAAGTACGCTGCCGGTTCCGGTGGTCACGACGGAAAAGCCTACGTCAGGGACCGGGTCTGATCAGCACGGATGTACGAGGAAATCCCCTTTGTGGCGGCCCGAGTTGACCGACCCCTGACGCTTCACGGCATCGGGCCCGTACTCCCCCTCGTGAGTACGGGCCCGCGCCGCTCTGTCCGTGGTCCGGTCAGGGGGCGTACTTGTACCCCACCCGGCGTACGGTCTGGATCGCGCCGCGGTGGGCCGCGCCCAGCTTGCGCCGCAGCCGCGCGACGTGGACGTCGACCGTACGGCCGTCGCCGACGTGGCCGTAGCCCCAGACGGTGGTGACCAGCTGGTCGCGGCTGTGGACCCGGTGCGGGTGCGCGACCAGGTGGGCCAGCAGCTCGAACTCCAGGTACGTCAGGTCCAGGACCTCGCCGTCCACCTCGGCGGTGCGCTGCGCGGGGTCGATGCGGACCAGGGAGTCCCCGGTGACGGCCGCCGCGCCCGGGGTCGCGGCGGCGGGAACGGACTGCGGGGAGAAGGCGATCGGCGGCTGCTGGTCGGCCGGTACGAGCACCAGGTAGCCGACCATCGGCGGCTGGCCGGGGAGGCTGGGCAGGGTGTGCGCCGGGGCGGGCAGCCAGGTGGCACCGGGCGGCAGGAAGTCCACGACGCGCGCCACCTCGTCGCGGTCCACGGCCCGCAGGCGGTGGCGCGGACTGGGCGGGAAGCTCGGGTAGGTCAGGGGAGAGGTCGCAGCGGAGGCGGCAGAAGCGAAGGAACGGGTGTTCGCCATGAGTGGTCAGCTCTTTCACGCGGAGTGGTCGGCAGGAGACGTGCGGAGTGGCGTCGTCTTGTGTCGTACCGCGCAGACCGAAGGCCTGGGGGAAGTCGGTTGGAGTCCCGGAGGCTTTAGAGGGCCGGCGCGTTCTTCGCGCGGCAACACACCCGGTCGAAATCGTGGTCCTGACGGGAAGGCCAGAACGGCTCGAGGTCGCTGCGACCTGTCGAGGTGTACGAGTAGCTGGCCATGGCCCCATTCAAGCAGATGCACGGCCCCCGGGGCAGACCCCGTCTCACTCTATGGAGCGGAATCCCATATTCCGTGATCATGGCATGAACGGACCATTGCAATCCCGACAATCCGTCACCCGTCCAGCCGCTTTTTCCACTCCATCCCGGTGACCCGTATCGCATCCTGGGCGGATCCGTCCCAGGTCCACGACAGCCCCACCGCGTCGAGCGCGCGGGTGACCTCCTGGCCCACGGAGGCCGTGAGCTCCTCGCTCTGCTCGAAGCCCCCGTAGAGCAGCCACAGGTCGCCGCCCGCCGCCGCGCCCTCGGTGCACTGCGCGTGGAAGAAGACGAACCCCCGGGCGTCCTCCGGCCCCGCCCCCCGGATTTCCGCGAGGCCGCAGGAGCGGCAGCAGGCGAAGTTCTCCCGCGCGGTGATGCCGGCGGAGTCGAGCGCGGCGAAGGCCCGTGCGAGCCGATCGGGATCGGTCTCGCCCACCCAGCCGGCCTGTTCCGCCAGCCGCTCCCGCCAGAGCCGGTCCACCGGCTGCTCGGCCTGCGCGCGCGACACCGGCCGGACGCCGTCCGCGACGAGGTACTCCTCGGCGTTCTCGCTCAGGGCCGCCCGGTCGTCGTAACCGCACCGCAGCCCGTCCCGTACGAGCCCGGTCAGCTCCTCCTCCACCTCCGGCGCGAGCGGCGCCACCTCCTCCACCGCGAACTCCAGCCGCTCCCAGGCCGGGCCGAGGTCCCAGCCCTTCTCCCGGCGGGCCCAGCGGGTCATCACGTCCACCACCTCGGCCGCCGTCGGGACGAAGGCCTGGAAGTGCCGGTCGGCAGCGCCGTCGCGGAACTCCAGCTGGTAGTCCCCGCCGGTCTCGTGCCAGACCTGGACGAACACGTCGGGCTCGTCGGGCAGCCGCTCCACGACGAGGAAGTGGTCCCCGTCGGCGCCGATGCGCCCGACGAGCTCGGACAGCCAGGGCAGCGCGGGGCGGCGGTAGGTCTCGGCGGGCTCGGTGCGCAGGGTGACGGGCAGCATGGCCCCCACGATGACAGCAGCCACTGACAGCACGGCGCCCGTCCTCCCCGAGGGGAGGACGGGCGCCGTGCTGTCAGTGGTGGCCGGCCGGGGTCAGACCAGGCCGTCCTTCTCCAGGGCGGTGCAGCAGGTGTCCGTGATGAGGCGGGTCACCACGTACGGGTCCACGTTCGCGTTCGGGCGGCGGTCCTCGATGTAGCCCTTGCCGTCCTTCTCGACCTGCCACGGGATGCGGACGGACGCGCCGCGGTCCGAGACGCCGTAGCTGTACTCGTTCCACGGGGCGGTCTCGTGCAGGCCCGTCAGACGCTCGTCGATGCCCGCGCCGTAGTTCTTGACGTGGTCCAGCGGCTTGCTGCCCTCGCCCAGCGACTCGGCCGCGGAGATGATCGCGCGGTAGTCCTCGCGCATCGCCTTCGTGGAGAAGTTGGTGTGCGCACCCGCGCCGTTCCAGTCGCCCTTGACCGGCTTCGGGTTCAGCGTCGCGGAGACGTTGAAGTCCTCGGCGGTGCGGTAGAGCAGCCAGCGCGCGATCCACAGCTGGTCGGAGACCTCCAGCGGGCCGACCGGGCCGACCTGGAACTCCCACTGGCCGGGCATGACCTCGGCGTTGATGCCGGAGATGGCCAGGCCCGCCGCGAGGCAGTGGTCCAGGTGCTTCTCGACGATCTCGCGGCCGAAGATCTCGTCCGAGCCGACGCCGCAGTAGTAGCCGCCCTGCGCGGCCGGGAAGCCGTTGACCGGGAAGCCCAGCGGGCGGGTGCCGTCGAAGAAGGTGTACTCCTGCTCGATGCCGTAGATCGGCTCCTGAGCGGCGAACTTCTCGGCGATCGGACGCAGCAGCGCGCGGGTGTTCGACTCGTGCGGGGTCATGTCGATGTTCAGGACCTCGCACAGGACGAGGACGTTGTCGCCGCCGCGGATCGGGTCCGGGCAGGTGAACACAGGCTGCAGTACGCGGTCGGAGGCGTGGCCCTCGGCCTGGTTGGTACTCGAACCGTCGAAGCCCCAGATCGGCAGCGCGTCGCCGTCCGCCATGATCTTGGTCTTGGAGCGCAGCTTCGCCGTCGGCTCGGTTCCGTCGATCCAGATGTACTCAGCCTTGTAGCTCACGGGCCCCATCCTTCGGTGCGTCGCTCCGGCGCAGACTCTGCGGGTGCTGCGCTGCGTCCTGCGGATCGCGTACGGCGGTTCACGTCCCTGTGGCTCGCGTACTGCGAATTCGTTCTGCGGTGTTGACCGCAGAGTGCCCGCTCGCGATTTCTCTTCCGTTGCCCGTGTGTGAACCCCGTGTTACCGAGGTTTGCGCCGCAGGTGGGCGTGGTCGAGAGGGTTGGCGTCCGGACACCCGTCCGGGTGGGGCAGACTGGGCGGGTGAGCATTTCGTACGATTTGACGTCCGCCGGAGATGCCGCCGCTGAGGCCGCTTCCGGGCCCCGCCCCCGGGTCGGGCTGCTGGGCACCGGCCCATGGGCCCACCGCACGCACGCCCCCGCCCTCGCCGCGCACCCTGGCTCCGAGTTCGTCGGAGTCTGGGGCCGGCGTCCCGAAGCCGCGGCCGAGCTGGCGCGCGAGTACGGGGTGACGGTGTACGAAGACCCCGACGCGCTGTTCGCCGACTGTGACGCCGTGGCCTTCGCGCTCCCGCCCGACGTGCAGGCCCCGCTCGCCGTGCGCGCGGCCGCCGCCGGCTGCCACCTGCTGCTCGACAAGCCCGTCGCCACGACCCCGGCCGACGCCCGCGCGGTCGCCGCGGCCGTGGCCGAGCACGGGGTCGCCTCCGTGGTCTTCCTCACCCTGCGCTTCGCCGAGCCGACCGCCGGCTGGGTCGAGGAGCAGGCGGAGCGCACGGGCTGGTTCACCGCCGCCGCGCACTGGCTCGGCGCGGTCTTCCCGCCCGACGGCGAGCCCAGCGCCTACGCGGACTCGCCCTGGCGCAAGGCCAAGGGCGGGCTGTGGGACGTGGGCCCGCACGCCCTGTCCGTACTCATCCCTGTCCTCGGCGAGGTCACCGCGGTCAGCGCGACCCGCGGCCCCGCCGACGTGGTCCAGCTGGCCCTGCGCCACACCTCGGGCGCGGCCAGCACCGCCGTGCTCAGCCTCAGCTCCCCGCGCGCGGCCGCCGGGGTGGGGCTGGAACTGCGCGGGACCGCCGGCGTCTTCGGCCTGCCGGACTGGAGCAACGTCCCGGGTGCCTACGGCCGCGCCCTGGACGCCCTCCTCACCTCGGCCCGCACCGGGGTGCCGGACGTACGGGGCGCGGAGTTCGGGGCCCGGCTGACGGAGATCCTGGCGGAGGCGGAGGGCCAGCTGCCGGAGTGAGCCCGCGGGCACGCCGCCCCGCCCGGACGGGCACCCCGTCGGGCGGGGCGGTGCTATTTGATGACCGCGTTGGCCGCGATGATGGCCAGTCCGATCGTGGCGTCGGCGACTCCGATGAGCAGCGCCGAGGCGAGTTTGTAGCCGACCCTGAGGGCCACGAAGGCCCCCCAGGCGAACAGCATCGCGGTGTTCACGCCGAGCCCGACGGCCGTGACCGCGTGCGAGTCCCAGTCGGCTAGTCCGGCGACGAGCAGGAGCAGGACCGTGGGCAGGGTGGCCGCGATCATGGGCCACTCGTTCCACAGCGCCCGCCCGAGGATCCGCCACCGATGACCGGCGGAGCCGGCCTGATGGGTGCTCATGTGGTGCGAGTACCCGTGCGCGAGCCCCGCCGTGGCGGCGGTGACGAGCACCCAGCTGGCGTCGTAGAAGGGGGTGTACTCCCCGCCCTTCTGGTCGAGCGCGGCCAGCAGCCCGGACGCGAGGACGGTCCCGTACACCCCGCCGAACATCCAGTCGGCGCCGCGCCGGGGCGGGGGGAGCGGGGGGAGCGCGGACCCCGGGAGGCCCGGCGGCGCCGGCGGCTCGCCGGGCGTGGTGGGCCGCGGGTGCTGCTGCTCGTTCACGATGGATCCTTTGGTGCGGTACGTCCCCTTTGTGCTGACCTCACCCTACGAGGCGCGGGATGCGGCCGAGGTGAAGGGTCGTGAGGGGGCGTGCTGGACGGGGCGCCTCACCTTGGTGGCTCAGCCGCGGAATACCGTGGATCGCGGGCGACTTGAACCCCGCATGGCAACTCTTGGACTCATCGGAAGCGGCAACATCGGAAGCACCCTCGCGCGGCTCGCCGTGGACGCGGGGCTGGACGTGGTCCTCAGTAATTCCAGGGGGCCGCGGACTCTGGACGCGCTGGTCGCCGAGCTCGGCCCGCGGGCCCGGGCCGCCTCCCCGGCCGAGGCGGCCGCGGCCGGCGACTGGGTCGTGGCCACCATCCCGCTGGGGAACCACCGCGACCTGCCCGCCGACGCGCTGGCGGGCAAGGTCGTCCTCGACACGCTCAACTACTACCCGCAGCGGGACGGGGTCTTCCCCGCCCTGGAGGCCGAGGAGGCCACCACCAGCGGGCTCGTCCAGGAACACCTGGCCGGGGCGCAGGTCGTCAAGGCGTTCAACAACATCTACTTCAAGCACCTGCTCGCCCTTGCCCGCCCGGCCGGCTCCCCGGACCGCTCGGCCCTGCCGATCGCCGGCGACGACCCGGCCGCCCGCGCGTCCGCCACCCGCCTCCTCGACCTGCTCGGCTACGACGCGGTCGACGCGGGGGACCTCGCCGGGAGCTGGCGCTTCCAGCGCGACACGCCTGTGTACGTCCTCCCGTACGCCGAGAACCCGGCCGGTCCGGGGGGCCTCGCCGAGGACCCGGGCACCGTCGCCGACGCGGCGGCCGTGCGCGCCGCCCTGGCGAAGGCCGTCCGTCCGGCGGGCTCCGCCGGATGAGGATCCTGACGGTCGGAGCCGGGGCCGCGGGAGGCTACTTCGGCGCGCGCCTCGCCCGGGCGGGGCAGGACGTCACCTTCCTGGTGCGCCCCCGGCGGGCCGAGGCCCTGCGGACGCGCGGGCTGCGCGTGAGCGGGCCGGGGGAGGAGATCGCCCTCGTCCCGCGGCTCGTCACCGCCGACGCGCTGGAGGGGACGTACGACCTCGTCCTGCTGTCGGTGAAGTCCACCTCCCTCGAAGCGGCCGTCCGGGACCTCGTACCGGCGGTCGGTCCCGGGACGGCGATCCTGCCCCTGCTCAACGGGATGGCCCACCTCGACCTCCTCGCGGACCGGTTCGGGGACGCGGCGGTGCTCGGCGGCGTGGCCAAGGTGGTCACCACCCTGAACGAGCACGGCGACATCCTCCGGATGGCGCCGCCCACCGTGGTGCTCACCGGCGAACGCGACGGCCGTCCCTCGGCGCGGGTGGACGCCGTCCGCGAGGTGCTGGCCGGGGCGGGGATCGACACCCCCGAAGTGCCCGACATCATCGCTGCCATGTGGCACAAGTGGGTCTTCATCACCACCCTGGTGGCGGTGACCTCCCTGGCCCGCGGAGCCGTCGGCGAGATCAACGCCGTGCCCGGCGGGACCGGGTTCGGCCTCGCGGTCCTCGCCGAGGCGGCCGCGGTGTCGGCCGCCGCCGGGTACCCGGTCCCGGAGTCCGAACTCGCCTTCACCGTGCGGACGCTGGCCGCACCGGACTCGGCGCTGACCCCGTCGCTGTACCGGGACCTGCTCGCCGGTCACCCGACCGAGGTCGAGCACGTGCTCGGCGACCTGTCGGCCCGGGCCCGTGGCTTCGCCGTCCCCACCCCGCTCCTGGACCTCGCCACCCTCCAGCTGAGGGTTCATCAGCGGCGGCTGACGGCGGGGGAGTAGGGGAGGGTGAGGGGGCCCGCACGGCGGACCCAGGCGGCCTAAGGGGCGGTCCTGTGGGCCCCCTCGGGGTGTCCTGGGGGTCCGGTCAGGGTGATCACCGATGGGCAACGTGCCCTGGGTGGCGGAGTGTTGGTGTCAGAGCCCACCGAGCCGCCTTCTCCAGGAGCCACCGATGAACGCACGCCCCCGCACCCTCCGCCGGATCGCCGTCACCGGCATCGCCCTGGCGGCCCTCACGGTGGGTGCGGGCGCCCCGGCCGCACTGGCCGCGCCCGGAGGGTCGGCGGGGTCCGCCGCGGCGACGGCCCACGCCCGGCCGGTGGCCGTCCACGATCCCGCCGCGCTGCGGGCCTTGCTGGCGACCCTGCCCGACGAGGTGTCCACGGGGGCCCTGGTGCGGCTGTCCGGCGCGGGGTCGCGCACGCCGTGGACCGGGACCGCCGGGCCGGTCGCGGCGGACGCGGAAGTCCCGATCGGCAGTGTCACCAAGCTGTTCACGAACGCCCTGGTGCTGCGGCTCGTCGCGGAGCACCAGGTGGAGATCGACGCACCCGTGCGCCGCTACCTGCCCGACCTGATACCCGGCGCCTACGCCGGAGTGACCGTACGGCAGCTCATGGACCACACCGCCGATCTGCCGATGGTCGCCAGCGAGTCCGCCGATCCGCGCGCCATGGTGCTCGACACGTTCGCGGCGGACGCGGCGGCCCGCCCGGACCGCATACCGGCCCCGGGCACGGTCCAGCAGTACAACGGGACGAACAGCCTCGTCGCCGGCCTGCTGGTGGAGCGGATATCCGGCCGGACCTACGAGGAGGAGGTGCAGCGCCGCATCGTGCGCCCCCTGGGGCTGCGCCAGACCCGGATGTCGACGGATCCCCGCACGGCCCGGTTCTGGGCGGAGGGCGGCCTGGTCTCCACCGCGGCCGACCTGGACCGGTTCATGGCCGCGCTGCTGGGCGGCCGGCTGCTGCCGCCCGCGCAGCAGCGGCACCTGTACGAGGTCCCGGACGTGCCCAACGCCAAGGGGAACACCTGCCTGTCGCCGAAGGCCTGCTTCAGTGCGGCCGGCCTGATGCGCCACGAGACGGCCGGCGCCACGGTCTGGGGCAAGACGGGCTCCGGCCCCGGCTGGTCGACCGGAGTGTTCGCCACCGAGCAGGCCGGCCGCCGGCTCGTCTACGCCCACAACCCGAAGCCCGGCACGTCCAAGAAGCGGCAGATCGGCCGCGTCGTGCAGTTCGTGGACGCGGGCTTCGCCGGCTAGGCCGTGCGGGAGAGGGCTTCGCGGACGGCCTCCTCCGAGCGGGCCACCACCGCCGTGCCGTCCTCGGCCGTGATGATCGGGCGCTGGATCAGCTTCGGGTGCGTCGCCAGGTGGCTGATCCAGGCTCCGCGGGCCTCCTCGGTCTCCTCGCGCGGGAGGTCCCGTACGCCCGTCTCCTTGGCCAGCGGGTCCGAGGCGCGGGTGATGTCCCAGGGCTCCAGGCCCAGCCGGCCCAGGACCTCGCGGATCTCGGCCTCGGAGGGCACGTCCTCCAGGTAGCGGCGGACGGTGTACTCGGCGCCCTCGGCATCCAGCAGGGTCAGCGCGCTACGGCACTTCGAGCAGGCGGGATTGATCCAGATCTCCATGCCCGAAAGCTTAGCGAGGTGCCGCCTGGCCAGGTCCTTTGTCAGTGGGCGCAGGTAAAATTCAAGGAGAAGGACAGGACGCCAACTTGCCTTTGGGAGGCTGTAGATGGCCACTGCCATGACCCTGCACACCATCGAGCCCGTCAAGAAGAAGCCGCTGCCGCCGGGGCTGCCCCGCGAGTGGTACGAGAGCCACAACCGGCGGCTGAAGGCCATGCGGCTGGCGATATCGCTGCTCGACTCCGGCACGTATGACGCTCAGCGCGCCACCAACCGCAAGATCCGCACGATGGCCGTCCGGACGGGCATCCGCCGCCCGTCGAACGTCACCTGCAAGATGGTCCGTTCCTTCATCCGCGACGCCGGGTAGGCCTCAGCCCGCCTCGGGGACCTTCGGGAAGCTGAAGCCGTAGCCCTGCTCCTTGAGCCACGGCAGCAGCTTTTCGAGGGCCTCGACGGACTGGGAGCGGTCGCCGCCCCCGTCGTGCATGAGGATCGTGGGGCCTTTGGACTTCAGCTGGTCCTGCACGGCACTGACGATCCTGTCCGCGCCGGGCCGGTTGAAGTCGCCGGGGTCGACGTTCCAGCCGAGGCTGGCCATCCCGCCGCGGGCGGCGATCTCGCGGCTGTCGGGGGTGAAGGCGCCGCCGGGGGCGCGGTAGTACCAGACGCGGGTGGAGCCGCTCGCCTCGTCGATCATCCGCTTCGCGTCCATGATCTCCTTCTTCTGGTACGCGACGTCCTTCTTGTCCATGGCGGTGTCGTGGCTGACCGCGTGGTTGCACAGGCGGTGGCCGGCCGACGCGATCTCCTTCACCAGGTCCGGGTGCTTCTTCGCGTTCGGCCCGGTCAGGCAGAAGGTGGCCTTGACCTCGTGGGACTTGAGGAGTTCGAGTGCCTTCGGGGTCCACTTCGGGTCCGGGCCGTCGTCGAGGGTGAGGTTGACGACCTTGCCCACGTCCTCGGCCGCGCGCGTCAGGGCCGAGCCGACCATGAGCGGGGCGGGGGCCTCGATCTGCTGGTTCTTCGCCGAATCCGGTCCCGCCGCAGCGTCCTCCCCGGCGAGGCCGAGCACGATCGAGCCGATGATCAGGGCGACGGCGCCGGCCGCCGCGACGACCGCCGTGATCCGCTGGTTGTGCTTGTACGGTGCGCGCATCGAATGGGCCTCGGTTTCCGTGCTCGAAGGGCTGGAAGACCCGAGCAAAACACGGAAATTCACCCAAATGGGTGCTTGATGGCGCTTGTCATCGTTTCGTCATGTGATCAGTACGGCGCGGTCATCCCGCGCCCGGACCGATCCCCCGTGCCACCCCGCTCCGGGTCCAGGGACAGCACCAGCAGGGCCACGTCGTCGCGCGGCCCGCCCCCGGTGAAGGACCTCAAGTCCCGCCACACCGCCGGGGCCAGTCCCGCCGGATCCGACGCCAGGACGGGCACGCGCGCGGCCAGTGGGTAGAAGTTCCCCGCGGAGTCGCGGGCCTCCGTCACCCCGTCCGTGTACATGACCAGCCGGTCCCCGGGGGCGGTGCGGAGCTCGGCCGGCGCCGCCGGGGTGGGACCGGCCAGGCCCAGGCCCAGCGGGGGGCCCGGGTCCACGTCGACTTCCGAGACCGTGAAACCCCGTAGCAGCAGGGGCGGGGGATGCCCGCACGACACGATGCGCACGAGTTCGAGCCCGGGCGGGAACTCCAGCAGCACCGCCGTCGCGAAGAGCTCCGCGTGCGCCACCGATTCGGCCGCCGAGTCCGCCAGCAGCCGCCGGTCCAGCCGGGCCGCCACCGTCGCGAGTTCCGCGTCGTCCAGCACCCCCTCCCGGAAGGCGCCGAGCAGCGAGGCCACGGTGCCGACGGCGGCCAGGCCGTGGCCCTGGACGTCACCGATCAGGGCGCGCACGCCGTAGGGGCCGACCCGTACGTCGTACAGGTCGCCGCCGACCAGGGTGCCGTGCTGGGCGGCCCGGTAGAGGCCCGCGCAGCCGATCGCGCCGACCCGTTCGGGGACCGGCGGCAGGACCGCGAGCTGCGCCGCCTCCGCGACGGTGCGCACGCTCACCAGCTGGGCGTCGCGGCGTTTTCGGACCCAGGCGACCACCACGCTGAGCAGCCCGATCGCCGCGACGGTCGCGAGGTCGGAGCCCCGGGCGTGGGCGATCCCGAGTGAGGGCAGGCCGACGAGGAGCAGCACCACTGTGGCGAAGACCGCCGTCCCGGCGGCCCCGTAGGCGAAGGCGGCCACCGGGGGGAGCCCGGCCAGGAAGAAGCCCAGCTCGATGTCGCCGGGGGTGATGCGCTGCACGAACACCAGCACGACAAGGGCCACCGCGGGCGCGAGGCGGGCCCAGCGCGGCGGCGGCGCCCCGCGCAGCCAGCCCGGCTCCTCGCGTCGGCGTCTCACCCCTCCACCCTGATCCCGGCGCCGAAGGCGCGCACGCCGGGTGGCTCCTTCCGGCGGCGCCCGCGACAGTGGGGGGCGTGACGGAAGCGGATGGGGCGGCGACGCAGAGCGCGGCGATGAGCACACGGCTGAACTGGCTGCGCGCGGGGGTGCTCGGCGCGAACGACGGGATCATCTCCACGGCGGGCCTGGTCGTCGGCGTCGCCGGGGCGACGACCTCGCGTGCGGCCATCCTGGCGGCGGGCGTCGCCGGGCTGCTGGCGGGCGCGCTGTCGATGGCGGCGGGGGAGTACGTGTCGGTCAGCTCCCAGCGGGACTCGGAGCGGGCCGCGCTGGACCTGGAGCGCCGGGAGCTGGAGGAGTCTCCGGAGGAGGAACTGGAGGAACTGACGGGGCTGCTGGTGGGCAGGGGGCTGAGCGAGCCGGTGGCCCGGGAGGCGGCCGAGCAGCTGACGGAGCGGGACGCGCTGCGGGCGCACGCGCGGGTGGAGCTGGGGATCAACCCCGACGAGCTGGCCAACCCCTGGCACGCGGCGGCGGCGAGCCTGGTGGCGTTCACGGTGGGCGCGCTGCTGCCCCTCCTGGCGATCGTCCTGCCGGACGCCTCGCAGCGGGTCCCGGTGACCGTGGTCGCGGTCCTGCTCTCCCTGACCCTGTGCGGGGTGCTCAGCGCCCGCCTGGGCGGCGCGCCCGTACCCCGGGCGATCCTGCGCAACGTCACGGGCGGCGCCCTGGCCATGGCGGTGACCTACGCGGTAGGCACCTGGCTGGGCACAGCCACCTGACGGCCCCCGGCCCCGGCCTCTGACCCCGGCCCCGGCCTCTGACCCCGGCCCCGGCCTCTGGCCCCGGCCCCGGCCCCGGCCCCGGCCCCGGCCCCGGCCCCGGCCCCGGCCTCTGGCCCCGGCCTCCGGCCCCCGGCCCCGCGCCTCGATCGCCCGCAGGGCGGGTATGCCCGGCGGGACGGGGGTGGTTCCGGAGTCGCTGCCGAGGTGCCGGCGGCTTCGTCCCGGTCCCGTGTGAGCCGGTGCCGTCGAATCCAGCCCCGCCGGCGTGTGAGGCGCGGGGTCGGGCAGCGTCCGGGTGGGCCCGCGCAGGGGGCGCCGTTCCCACCAGAGCGTTGGCCATCGGGGTGCGGGGAACCGGGTCCCGGCGGACCCGGCGGGGGGACCGCTGCCAAGATGGGGGCATGCGTATCGCAGTCACCGGTGCCACCGGGCTCATCGGCAGCGCCCTCGGGCGGTCACTGAAGGCCGACGGACACGAGGTCGTCCGCTTCGTGCGGCGCGAGCCCGCCGGGCCCGGCGAGGCACGGTGGGACCCCGCGCGGGGGTACGTGGACCCGGCCGGGCTCGCCGGCTGCGAAGCCGTCGTGCACCTCGCCGGCGCCGGGGTCGGCGACCACCGCTGGACGGCCGCCTACAAGCGGGAGATCCGCGACAGCCGGGTCAAGGGCACGGCCGCCATCGCCTCCGCCGTCGCCGCCATGGACGAGCCCCCCGCCACGCTCGTCTGCGGCTCCGCCGTCGGGTACTACGGGGACACCGGCGACCGGACGGTCGACGAGGACGCCCCGGCGGGGGAGGGGTTCCTCCCCGAGGTCTGCGTCGCGTGGGAGGCCGCCGCCGCGCCCGCCCGGGCGGCCGGCGTCCGGACCGCGTTCGCCCGTACCGGACTGGTCGTCGCCGCCGAGGGCGGGGCCTGGGGGAAGCTGTTCCCGATCTTCAAGGCCGGCATCGGCGGCCGCCTCGGCGACGGCCGCCAGTACTGGTCGCACATCTCGATGCACGACGAGATCGCCGCGCTGCGCCACATCATCGACACGCCCTCCCTGACCGGGCCGGTGAACCTGACCGCTCCCGAGCCCCTCACCAACCGCGAGGTCACCGCCGCGATGGGCCGGGTCCTGCACCGCCCGGCGGTGTTCGCCGTGCCCGCGCCGGTCATGCGCGTGGTGCTCGGGGAGTTCGCCCAGGACGTGCTGGGGAGTCAGCGGGTGCGTCCGACCCGGCTGCTGGAGTCCGGGTTCGTCTTCCGGTACCCGGGGATCGAGGAGTCGATCAGGGCCGCCCTGGAGGCCTGAAACACCCCGGGGCTCCGGGGGAGCGCCCCGGCGCACGTGTGCGACCGCATGTGAGCCGAATGCGACCGTCGTGCGACCGGAGTTGACCGCATTACCCGTAATGGTCCGCCCAACTCGGGTTCCGCTGGACCCCGTTGGGGGAAGGAGGTTCCCCACACAGCCGGGCCGACCTCGGGGAGGGGCACGTGCTCAACAGCGCACACGCACACGCACACCATGCGGACGTGGTCATCGTAGGAGCCGGAGTCTCCGGACTCGCGGCAGCGCACCACCTGATCGCGGCCGGGGTCACCGTCACCGTCCTGGAGGGCGCGGACGACGCGGGCGGCCGGATGGCCACCGAGACCGTGGACGGCTTCCGGCTCGACCGGATCGGCCAGCTCCTGAACACCGCCTACACCGAACCGGCCCGCACCCCGGGCCTGGAAGGCCTGGTCCTCAAGCCCTTCGCACCCGGCGCCCTCGTCCACAGCGAAGGCAGGACGCTGCGCGCCGGGGCCCTCACCCCCGCCCGCGCCCTGACCAGCGGCTCCCTCGACCAGGCCCGGATCGGTGCGGCGCTCGGCCGCCTCGCCGCCCTGCCCGAGGAACGCCTCCTGGCCCGCCCCGAGCGCACCGCGCACGCCGCCCTGAGCTCCAGGAGCCTCGGTACGACGCTGCGCCCGCTCCTCGCGGCGCTCCTGCGCGACCCCGCGCTCACCACCTCCAGCCGCGTCGCCGACCTGGCGCTGCGCACCTTCGCGCGCGGCCGCCTCGCCGTACCCGAGGGCGGCGCCGCCACCCTGCCCGGACTGCTCGCCGCCGCGCTGCCGCCCGGGACCGTACGCACCGGGGTCCGGGTCCGCTCCGTCGCCACCAACCTGGTCACCACCGAGGAACACGGCGACTTCAGCTGCCGCTCCGTGGTCCTGGCCACCGGCGCCCGGGCCGCCGCCGAACTGCTCCCGGGCCTGCGCGTGCCCGCCTTCCACCAGGTGACCGTGATGCACCACGCCACCACCACCCCGCTCCCCTCGGACGGCTCGCTGCTCCTGGACGGGGACCCGGACTGGCCCGTCGCCCACACCGCCGTGATGAGCGCGGTCGACCCGACGCGCGCCCCCGCCGGCCGCAGCCTGGTCACCACCACCGTGCTCGGCCCGCCACCGCCCACCCGGACGGTCGCCTCGCGACTGGCCCGGCTCTACGAGACCGCCACCCGGGACTGGGAGCTGCTCGCCGTCCACCACACCCCCGAGGCCGTCCCCGCCATGCCGCCGCCACAGGACACCCGGCGCACCGTCAGGGTCCTGGCCGGGCTGTACGTGTGCGGCGACCACCGCGACACCAACACCGTCGAGGGAGCCCTGCGCTCCGCCCGCCGCGCCGCGGCCGCGGCCCTGCGCGACTTCGGCATCCCCGTCCCGACCACGCAGGAAGCCGCCCTCCCGGTGGCAGCCTGACCCAACCACGCACCGCAGGTCCGCCCTGCGGGCAACCACCCACCTCGGGCCGGTTGCCCGCAGGGCGAAATCAGCGACTCCGGCGTTTGAGGAACGGGGTCCGGGGCGGAGCCCCGGGAGCGGACCCGCAGGGGCACCACGGCGCAGCCGCCCCCGCCGGGCCCCGGGGGGCGCAGCCCGACCCGCAGGGTCAGGACAAGGCGGCCACCCGGTCCCGGTACCCCCGCACCGCGGACGCGTCCCGGTACGGCTCGAGCCGCCGCTCGAAGTCCCGTACGTACTCCACCGCCCGCACCGATCGCATCTCCATCGCCTGCTGCGCCGCCTCCGCGCCCAGCGCGCACGCCTGGTCCAGCTCGCCCAGCCCCAGCCGCGCCGTCGCCAGCACCACCCGGCAGAACAGCCGCGACCGCGCGTACGAGGGCGCCCGCAGCTGCAGGGACCGCTCCGCGTGCTGCGCCGAGGCCCGGTACTGCTGCAGGTCCCGGTGGCAGTGCCCGAACTCGTCCGCGAGCTGCGCCTCGTCGTAGTCCCGCGCCCAGTGCGGTACGTCGTCCCCCGGCCGGGCCGCGCCCAGCGCCCGCTCGGCCCGCACCAGCGAGGCCGTCGACGCCCTGACCTCGCCGAGCACCGCGTGCCCGCGCGCCTCCGCCGAGTGCAGCAGCGCCTGCACCACCGGCGGCGGCCCGGAGCCGACGCCCTGCTGGGCCACCCGGGCCAGCTGCACCGCCTCCCGGCCGTGCCCGAGGTAGACCGCCTGCCGGCTCATCGTGATCAGCACGTACGCCCCGTACGGCCGGTCCCCGGCGGCCTGGGCCAGCCGCAGCGCCTGGACGAAGTACCGCTGGGCGAGCCCGTGCGCGGCGATGTCGTACGAGGTCCAGCCCGCGAGCCGGGTCAGATCGGCGGCGGCGGAGAACAGCCGGCGCCCGGTGGTCTCCCCGTAGGTGCCGCGCAGCATCGGTTCGGCCTCGTGCTCCAGGTACCGCACCAGGGCCTGGCGGGCATGGCCGCCCCCGTAGGCGTGGTCCAGGGTGCGGAACAGCTCGCCCACCGATCTGAGCGCCGCGATGTCACCGCCCGTCACCCGCTGCCCGGGCCCGCGGTCGATCTGCCGCTGCCGGGGCACCGAGGCCCGGCCGGGCACGGGCCGGCTCTGGTCGGGACGGCCCTGGTCGAGGCGGCTCTGCTCGGGACGGCCCTGTTCGGGAACGCGCAAGGCGGCCTGCTCCGCGCCCCGGCCGACCCGTTCGTCGGCCCGCCCGATCAGCCAGTCCCGGCTGGGCACCACCAGCCCGGCCGGGGTGAAGGCGATCTTGCGCAGCTCGGCGTGCGAACCGGAGTCCTTGCGCCACAGCCCGCTCGCGATGTCGACGGCCTCCTCGGGGGTGGCCGCGAACTCCAGCCCCGCGTACACCGGGGCGCACGCGTCCAGGCCCAGGTCCTGGGCCGACAGCCGCCGCCCCAGGCGCCGGGTGAACACCTCCGCGATCAGCGCCGGGGTGGTCCCGCGCGGCTGCTGCCCGCGCAGCCAGCGGGTCACGGAGGTCTTGTCGTACCGCAGATCGAGACCGTGCTCCAGACCGAGCTGGTCGACACGGCGGGCGAGCCCGGCGTTGGAGAACCCGGCCTCGGCGATCAGCGCCGAGAGCTGCCGGTTGGGGACACGCTGGGCAGGTCGTTCCGTCATCGGCTCCACGGTCTCCTGACGTGACGGACCGGAGTCCCGGCCCTGTGAACGGCGTGAATGTAGCGGCGAACCTCGCCCGCACCGCCCTCTCTGTCCCACATTCATCCGATCGTGTGCAGAACCGGTGGGTCTCTTTACGGACCGACCCCCTCCACCCGCGTACGCTGCGCCCCATGACCCGCCGGCCCACCGGGGAGCCTCCCCCCGGCAGCTGCGAGCGCCCCGGAGGCGACGGCAGCCACGCAGAGTCCACGGCCCCGCCGCAGGTGCCCCGGCCGGCCGCGCCCGAGCTCACCGAGGCGGAGTGCCGGCGCTGCGGGACCTACATCGCGGGTCTCGACGGGCGGTACGCGTGCGGGGTCTGCGGCTGGGTGAACGACCACACCGAAGGGCACCGCCGGCTGCCCGGTGCGGACGAGGACCCGGACCGGCCGCCGAAGGGCCGCAGGCGCCCGAAACTGCTCCCCGGACCCCCCGATCCCGGGGCTTTCGCCCTGTCCGGGACGGGCGGCTGACAGGGGCGGCGGGAGCCGCCGTACCCTTGCTTGGTGCGATAGATGCACACAGCAAGTTCGTCGGCAGGTTCAACGAGGAGGCGCCGCGGTGGCTGAGCTTGGGTTTGTCCGCATGGGCTTCGGCCCGGAGGCGGTCGAGTACACGGTGGCCTGGGAAGAGCAGCGCCGGGTGCACGCGGCCCGCTTCGCGGACGAGATCGAGGACACCTGCCTGCTGCTGGAGCACCAGCCGGTCTACACGGCCGGCCGGCGCACCGCCGACAACGAGCGCCCGCTCGACGGCACCCCCGTCGTGGACGTGGACCGCGGCGGAAAGATCACCTGGCACGGCCCGGGCCAGCTCGTCGGCTACCCGATCATGAAGCTGCCCCGCCCGGTCGACGTGGTCGCCCACGTCCGCCGCCTGGAGGACGCGCTGATCCGCACGGCCGCCGAGTTCGGCCTGGAGACCACCCGCGTCGAGGGGCGCAGCGGGGTCTGGGTGCTCGGCGACCCGGTGGCGGAGCGCCCGAAGATCGGCGGCCTCTCGCTGGATCTCGACCCGAGGCTGCACGACGAGGAGTTCGACGCGCGGCTGAACGGCCCCGAGTACGCCCCGTCCAACGCCGGCCAGCGCCGCGAGGACCGCAAGCTCGCCGCCATCGGCATCCGGGTCGCCAAGGGCGTCACCATGCACGGGTTCGCGATCAACGTGAACCCGGACAGCACCTGGTTCGACCGGATCATCCCCTGCGGGATCCGGGACGCCGGTGTGACCTCGCTCTCGTACGAACTGGGGCGGGAGATCACCATCGCCGAGGTGCTGCCGGTGATCGAACGGCACCTGAAGGACGTGCTGGAGCAGGCGGAGCTGCGGCCCCGGGAGATAGAGCCGGCCGCCGGCTGAGTCCGGGGGAATGGGTCGGGCCGCCCGCAGGTTGGCCGACGTAAGAACGTATGAAATTACGGGCGTACCCTGGTGGGCGCCGAAGAATCGAAGTCACAGGGAGCCGGTCGTGTCCGCAGTCGCACCCGACGGACGCAAGATGCTGCGCCTAGAGGTCCGTAACGCCCAGACGCCCATCGAGCGCAAGCCCGAGTGGATCAAGACGCGGGCCAAGATGGGTCCCGAGTACACCAAGATGCAGGCCCTGGTGAAGGGCGAAGGACTGCACACGGTGTGCCAGGAAGCCGGCTGTCCGAACATCTACGAATGCTGGGAGGACCGCGAGGCCACCTTCCTCATCGGTGGCGACCAGTGCACCCGGCGCTGTGACTTCTGCCAGATCGACACGGGCAAGCCCGAGGCGCTGGACCGCGACGAGCCCCGCCGCGTCGGCGAGTCCGTGGTCACCATGGACCTGAACTACGCCACCATCACGGGCGTCGCGCGCGACGACCTGGCGGACGGCGGAGCCTGGCTCTACGCGGAGACCGTGCGCCAGATCCACCAGCAGACGGCGGGCCGCGAGACCGGCCACACCAAGGTCGAGCTGCTCGCCCCGGACTTCAACGCGGTCCCGGAGCTGCTGGAAGAGGTCTTCGCCTCCCGCCCCGAGGTCTTCGCCCACAACATCGAGACGGTGCCGCGCATCTTCAAGCGCATCCGCCCCGGCTTCCGCTACGAGCGCTCGATGGACGTCATCACCCGGGCGCGCGCCTACGGCCTCGTCACCAAGTCCAACCTGATCCTGGGCATGGGCGAGGAGCGCGAGGAGGTCAGCCAGGCGCTGAAGGACCTCCACGAGGCGGGCTGCGAGCTCATCACCATCACCCAGTACCTGCGGCCCTCGCCGCGGCACCACCCCGTCGAGCGCTGGGTCAAGCCGGCCGAGTTCGTGGAGCTGGCGCAGGAGGCCGAGGAGATCGGTTTCTCCGGAGTCATGTCCGGCCCGCTGGTCCGTTCCTCGTACCGGGCCGGCCGTCTCTACCAGCAGGCGATGGAGAAGCGCGCGACCGTCTGAGGCGACTCCTGAGTCGCATGGTGCGGGAGGTATGTGAACTCGCGCACAAAGTCTTACTTACGGGTAACCCCACACCGATGCGGCCCCTAGGCTCTCTCTAGCGAGAGACCTGGTGGGCCGCATCAAGGTTTCATCACTGTTTGACCAGTCGGTCATGCGCTGGTAACACCAGTCAGTGACGATTGTTCGACGCACTGCACACACGCTTGGCAACCTCCTACGTGAGCACCGTGAAAGGGTCGACACCATGCAGGCCGCGCCCGTACGCGCCATCGCCATTCCGTCCTTCACCGACGCCGTCCGCGGACTGGAGTCGCTGCTCATGAGCGGCGCCCGCCGGAACGCCTGGACGGCCGTCCTCGAAGACCGCCGCAGGGCCAAGGACCGGGTCGAAACCGAGCACGTACTCGAGGCCGCGGCGACCCGGACCGAGAAGGCCACGTAAACTTCGCTGCATGGCGAGGAAGTCAAACGCAGAGACTGCTGCGAACCCCGGGCGACTGAAGCAGATCGCCCTGACGTACAAGATGACGCGCAAGGCCGACCCGAAGGTCGGTCTGATCGTCGCGGGCGTGGGAATCGTCACCTTTGGTGTGTTCCTTGCGATCGGCTTCCTGATCGGCCACCCGGTCTACCTGGGCATCCTGGGCTTCCTGGTGGCGTTCCTGGCGATGGCGATCATCTTCGGACGGCGTGCCGAGACGGCCGCCTTCGGGCAGATGGAGGGACAGCCGGGCGCGGCCGCGGCCGTACTGGACAACGTGGGCAGGGGCTGGACCACCACCCCTGCCGTCGCGATGAGCAAGCAGCAGGACATCGTCCACCGTGCCGTGGGCAAGGCCGGCGTGGTCCTGATCGCCGAGGGCAACCCGAACCGGGTGAAGCCGATGCTCGCGAACGAGAAGAAGAAGCTGGCCCGGATCATGCCCGACATCCCGGTCCACACCTTCATCGTGGGCACGGGCGAGGGCGAGGTGCCGCTCAAGAAGGTCCGTACGACCCTGATGAAGCTGCCCCGCGTGCTCTCCGGGCCCCAGATCACCCAGGTCAACGACAAACTGCGGGCCATGGGCGACTTGCTGAGCAACATGCCGATCCCGAAGGGCCCGATGCCCAAGGGGATGCGCATGCCGCGCGGCGGAAAGATGCGCTGATCCGCTTTTCGTATACGACACAGAGGGGCGCCCCGGGCCGATGGCCCGGGGCGCCCCTCTGTTTTCGTCCGTTCTCGTTCCCGCGTCTCAGATCCTGACCTGCACGGCGCGGCTGAGACGGTCGTGCAGTCCGCGGCCGTCGCGGTCCCAGACGAGGGCCGGGATCAGCAGGGCGAGGAGGGCGGTACGGAGCACCACGCGGCCGAATCCGAGCCGGCCGCCGTCCTGCGAGACGACCCGGAGGCCCAGGATCCGCTTCCCGGGGGTAAAGCCCACGGTGCCGACCGTCAGGATCACCAGGGCGATGAAGACGGCCAGGGTCCAGTTCCCCGAACCGTTCCAGTCACGGCCGGTGAGCAGGCCGTACGCGATCAGCTGGCAGCCCAGCCAGTCGATGGCCACGGCGCCGAGCCGGCGGCCGAAACGGGCCACCGAGCCGCTCCCGTGCTGCGGCAGGCCGAGCTGCTTGCCGGGGTACCCGAAGTCGGCACCCATCTCCTCGGCGGCCTCGCGGGGGCCGGAGAGCCAGGATCCGATTGCTTGCCTCTTGTCCACGCGAACACGGTACCCGTGCCGTGGGACGCCCTTCCGGCGGGACCCTGGTTAACTTGTGCGAAACAAATGGGTCATGCTTGAGAAACCCCGTCTGCTTATGGTCGGGTCAGCGTGCGGCACCGCACTGACGCACCACTAGCTATAAAAGCCCGCCCCTGCCCCGGGGTCGGGAGTAGGAGGAGTTGGATGTTCAAGAACGCCGACGAAGTGACGCAGTACATCCAGGACAACGACGTCAAGTTCGTTGACGTCCGCTTCTGCGACCTGCCTGGTGTGATGCAGCACTTCACCATCCCGGGGCGCGCGTTCGACCCGAACGAGGAGCTGGCCTTCGACGGCTCCTCGATCCGCGGCTTCCAGGCGATCCACGAGTCCGACATGGCGCTGCGCGCCGACATCACCACCGCGCGCCTGGACCCGTTCCGCAAGGACAAGACGCTCAACATCAACTTCTTCATCCACGACCCGATCACGGGCGAGGCCTACAGCCGTGACCCGCGCAACGTCGCGAAGAAGGCCGAGGCGTACCTGGCCTCGACCGGCATCGCCGACACCGCGTACTTCGGCCCCGAGGCCGAGTTCTACGTGTTCGACAGCGTGCGCTTCGCGACCACCGCGAACGAGAGCTTCTACCACATCGACTCCGAGGCCGGTGCCTGGAACACGGGCTCCGAGGAGAACAACCGTGGTTACAAGGTCCGCTACAAGGGTGGTTACTTCCCCGTAGCCCCGGTCGACCACTTCGCCGACCTGCGCGCCGAGATCTCCCTCGAGCTGGACGCCCAGGGCCTCCAGGTCGAGCGTCAGCACCACGAGGTCGGCACCGGTGGCCAGGCCGAGATCAACTACAAGTTCAACACGCTGCTCGCCGCGGCCGACGACCTGATGCTCTTCAAGTACATCGTGAAGAACGTCGCGTGGAAGAACGGCAAGACCGCGACTTTCATGCCGAAGCCGATCTTCGGTGACAACGGCTCGGGCATGCACGTGCACCAGTCGCTGTGGGCGAACGGCGACCCGCTGTTCTACGACGAGGCCGGCTACGCGGGCCTGTCGGACACCGCCCGCTACTACATCGGCGGCATCCTCAAGCACGCCCCGTCGCTGCTGGCCTTCACCAACCCGACGGTGAACTCCTACCACCGCCTGGTCCCGGGCTTCGAGGCGCCGGTCAACATGGTGTACTCGCAGCGCAACCGCTCCGCCGCGATGCGCATCCCGATCACGGGCTCGAACCCGAAGGCCAAGCGCGTCGAGTTCCGCGCCCCGGACCCGTCCTCGAACCCGTACCTGGCGTTCGCGGCGCTGCTCCTCGCGGGCCTCGACGGTGTGAAGAACAAGATCGAGCCGATGGAGCCGATCGACAAGGACCTCTACGAGCTCTCCCCGGACGAGCACGCGAGCGTCCCGCAGGTCCCGACCAGCCTCGAGGACGTCCTCAAGGCCCTCGAGGAGGACCACGAGTACCTCCTGGCCGGCGGTGTCTTCACCCCCGACCTGATCGAGACCTGGATCGACTACAAGCGCACCCACGAGATCGCCCCGATCGCGCAGCGCCCGCACCCGCACGAGTTCGAGCTCTACTTCGACCTCTAAGCCGTGCCGCGGTCGTGCTGACGCACTGATCGAACGAAGCCCCGCCCCCCTCTCCGAGAGGGGGGGGCGGGGCTTCTGCGTTGCGGCGGCGCGGCGCTAACTTCGGGGGATGGACGAATCCTGGAAGACCATCGGGGCCCTCGCGGCGCGGTTCGACGCCTACGACCGGGAGCGCGGGGTGGGGCGCGAGGAGAGCGCGACGCTGCAGATCCTGAAGATCGGGGAGGAGTTCGGGGAGGCCGCGCAGGCCGTGATCGGGGCCAAGGGCACGAATCAGCGGAAGGGGAACTCGCACACCTGGGGCGATGTGGAGGCGGAGGTCGCCGACGTCATCGTCACGGCGATGGTGGCGCTGGCCCGGATGCGGCCCGACGCCCCCGCCTTCTTCGCGGAGCACCTGAAGGAGAAGTCCGCCCGGTTCCTCTGACGGGCCGGGCCTCTGACCGGCCGGGCCCCGGACCGGGCGCCCCGGCTCAGCGCGTCAGCGGCATCGCGCCCGTGAGGTCGCGCAGGCAGCGGAGGGCGAGTTCCGAGGGGGAGCCGGGGCCCGCGGGCGGGGTGTCCGTGGTGGACCAGAGTTCCAGGGCGATGCGGATCGCGTCCGTGGCCGCCGCCGCGAGGAGGCGGACGGCGAGGGGTTCGGCGTCCGGGCCGGCGAGCCGGGCGAGGACCGGGACCAGGCGCTCCTCGGAGTCCTGGTTGACCCGGTACCAGACGGCCCGCAGGGCCTCGTCGGTCGTGGCGGCGCGCAGCAGGCCGCGGGTGACCTCCAGGCCCTCCTCGAGCGCCTGGGGGCCCGTGAGGGAGCGGGTGACGGCGCGCTCCAGGGCCTCGGTGAGCGGGGTGCCGGGGTCCTCCTCGGCGAGCAGTGCGCGCCAGGCGTCGCCGCCGCCCGCGAGCAGGGGCGCGACGGCCTCCTGCTTGTTGCGGAAGTAGCGGTAGAACGTGCGCAGCGCCACGCCCGCGCGGTGGGCGATGTCCTCGGCGGTGGTGCCGTCGGGGCCGTGCTCGGCGAAGAGTTCGCAGGCCGCGCGGGCGATGTCGAGCTGGGTGGCCGCCTTGCGGCGCTCGTTCAGCGACTGGGCTCCGGGGCCGGCCTGGGGAGAGTACGGACGAGGGGATCTCACCGGGGAAGGATACCTCGGCCCCGAGCGGCAAATGCACGTTTTGACAGGCTGGCAAAACGTGTCATCGCGGGAGTACGCTCCTCCCCATGAACCGTTACGAAGGACGTCGCGTCCTCATCACCGGCGGCGGCTCCGGCATCGGCCAGGCCACCGTCCACCGCATCCTTTCCGAAGGCGGCCGGGTCCACACCGTGGACGTCAACGAGGCCGGCCTCAAGGCCACCGCCGACCGGGCGGCCGCCGACGGGCACGCGGGCCGCCTCACCACCGCGGTCCTCGACATATCCGACGAGGCCGCCGTCAAGGCGGGCGTGGCCACCGCGGTCGACGCCCTGACGGGGATCGACGTGCTGGTCAACGCCGCGGGCATCCTGCGCTCCGCGCACACCCACCAGACCACGCTGGAATTCTGGAACAAGATCATCGCGGTGAACCTGACCGGTACGTTCCTGGTCATCCGGGAGTCGCTCCCCGCGCTGCTGGCGGGCGACCAGCCGGTCGTCGTCAACTTCAGCTCCACCTCGGCGTCCTTCGCCCACCCCTACATGTCCGCCTACGCGGCCAGCAAGGGCGGCATCCAGTCGATGACCCACGCGCTCGCCGCCGAGTACAGCAAGCAGGGGCTGCGGTTCGTCGCGGTCGCGCCCGGCTCCATCGAGAGCGGCATGACCACCGGCACCGGCCCCGGTCTGCCCGAGGACACCGACTGGAGCCTGTTCGCCAAGCTCGCCCCGGCCCTCGGCCAGGGGTTCGCCGGCCCGCAGACGGTCGCCGGCGTCGTCGCCATGCTGGGCTCCGAGGACGGCGCCTTCATCACCGGTACGGAGATCCGCATCGACGGCGGCACGCACTACTGATGCGAGGCGGGGGCGTCAGCCCCTGAAGCGGTCCCACAGCCGGGGGAAGCGCTCCGCGAGCACGGCTTCGTTCTCGAAGTCCAGCGCGGCGCCCTCCGGCTCGGCCGGCTGCAGCGGGATCCCCAGATCCGGCGCCACCGACCCGGTCAGCTGCTCGTACGCCTCGTCCGCCGCGTACCCCAGCTCCTCGCCGTCCCCGTCGATCTCCTCGTCGAACTCGTCGAGGAGCTCCGCGAGCTGGTCCGGATCGTGCACCCCGCCCTCGAAGACCTCCCGGCCCTGGCCGATCAGCCAGCACCTGAAGTAGTCGAACGCGTCGTCGCTCGCCCCGTCGAGCAGCACCCACGCCGCGCCCCACAGGTCCCAGGTGTACGCCCGGTTGTACCGCGACTCGAAGTGCCGCGCGAAGTCCAGGACGGAGTCCGGGTCGAGCTGCGCCAACCGCTCCACGAGCAGCTCGGCGTGTTCCTCGGGGTCGCCCTCGGCGGCCTCGCGGGTACGGTCGACCATCTCCCAGAACTCCGTCTCGTCCATCACCGCTCCAGCATCACGGGTCCACCCCCTCGCCGCCACCGCGCGTGCCGCGAAAGGCCGGTGCACGCCCCCCGCACGGCCGCATACTCGGACCGGGAAACGGATCACGCGGCCGTCGGGGGAGGGGCACGGGTATGCGGGGAGAACTGCTCGAAGGCCGGTACCGGCTGGAGGAGCGCCTGGGCGCGGGCGGCATGGGCGAGGTCTGGGCCGCCGAGGACGTACGGATGCGCCGGCCCGTCGCCGCCAAACTCGTCGACGTCGCACCGGGCAGGTACGCGCAGCAGCTGGAGCGGCGCTTCACCCACGAGGTGCGCTCCGCGGCCAACCTTCCGCACCGGCACACCGTGACCGTCCACGACTGCGGCGAAGCCGTCGTGGCGGGCCGCCGGACGCTCTACCTCGTCATGGAGCGCCTCGACGGCCGCGACCTCTCCGACGTGTTCCACCCCCGCTCGCGGGCGGGGGCGCGGACCGGGGCGCCCGGCGGCCCGCGCGTGCCCTGGTACGACGTCCTGGACTGGGCCGCGCAGGTCGCCTCCGCGCTCTCCGCCGCCCACCGGCTCGGCATCCTGCACCGGGACATCAAGCCGCAGAACGTCATGCTGACCGGCGACGGCGTGATCAAGGTCCTGGACTTCGGGCTGGCCAAGATCCTCCGCGAGAGCCTGCGGGTCGGCGCCCTCACCGACACCGGCACCGCACTGGGCACCCTCCCGTACATGTCTCCCGAGCAGTGCCGCGGGGAGACCGACATCGACCACCGCACCGACCTCTACAGCCTCGGCTGCCTGCTCTACGAGGGGCTCACCGGACGTCCGCCCTTCACGGCCACCGCGCCGCACGTCATGCTCCACCAGCAGTTGTACGAGGACCCGCGCCCGCTCACCGCCGAGAACGCGCCCGGGGTCCCGCCGGGCGTCGCCGCACTGGTGACCCGGCTCCTCGCCAAGGACCGCACGCGGCGGCCCCCGGACGCGGACACGGTGGTGGCGGAGCTCCGGCGCGAGCTGGCCGCCCACCGGGACGCGGCCCGCCGGGACACCGCCCACGGGGACGCCACCCATCGGGCAGCCGGCCCGCCGGAGGTCCCGGCGGCGGCCGGACCCGGCGCCGCGCATCCGGCCGACGTCGCCCGGATGCGCGAGCTCGCCGAACGGGAGGTCGCGCAGATGCGCCGGGTGGCGGAGGAGGACGTACGGGCCCTGCGGACGCAGTTCGAGCGGGACGTGGCGGGTCTGCGCGCGGCCGCCCTGCGGGAGCGCACCGAGGCGCGGGAACAGGCGGCCGCGGAACTGGAGGAGGTCCGGGCCGCCACGGCCCGGGCGGCCGCGGAGTTCGAGACCCGCCTCGCCGAGCGCCGCAGGCAGGCGGAATCCGCCGAGCTCGCCCGGCACGCCGAGGCGCGGGTCCGCCTCGCGGAGATCGCGGAGCAGGCGGAGCAGCTGGCCCAGCGGGCCCAGCGGATGACGGGGGACGCCGAGCGCCGTGCCCAGGAGATCCTCGACAGGACCTGGAGCCAGGCCGAGGAGATCGTCGCCGACGCAAGGGCCAAGGCCGACCTCATCCGCCGGCGAGCCGAGCGCGAGGTCGCGGCGCACCCGCCGGGGCAGTCCCCGGCAACGCCGTGAGGCGGTCCGCCCCCGAAGGGACGGACCGCCTCACGGTCGCTGAAGAACGCGGGGGCCTATAGGCCGTAGCGCTCCCGGGCCTCCTTGATGGAGGACGCCGGGACCTCGCCGCGGCGGGCGAGCTGGGCCAGCGCGGCCACCACGATCGACTGGGCGTCGACACCGAAGTGGCGGCGGGCACCCTCACGGGTGTCGGAGAGGCCGAAGCCGTCCGTGCCCAGCGAGGTGTAGTCCTGCTCGACCCACTGGCTGATCTGGTCCGGGACCTGACGCATCCAGTCGGAGACGGCGAGCACCGGGCTGGTGACGCCCTCCAGGGCGCTGGTGACGAACGGGGTGCGCAGCTCTCCTCGCAGGAGGGCCTCGTCGCACTCCAGCGCGTCGCGGCGCAGCTCGCCCCAGGAGGTGGCGGACCAGACGTCGGCGGCCACGTTCCAGTCGGCGGCGAGCAGCTTCTGCGCGTCCAGGGCCCAGTGGATGGCCGTACCGGAGGCCATCAGCTGGATCTTCGGGGCGTCGGCGGCCGGAGCGGCCTCCGCCAGGTCCGCCGCCGTGTTGAAGCGGTACAGACCCTTGAGGATGCCCTCTTCCACGCCCTCGGGCATGGCCGGCTGCGGCTTCGGCTCGTTGTAGACCGTCAGGTAGTAGAAGACGTCTTCCGGCTTCTCGCCGTACATCCGGCGCAGACCGTCCTTGACGATCACCGCGATCTCGTACGCGAAGGCCGGGTCGTAGTTGAGCGACGCCGGGTTCGTGGACGCGATCAGGTGCGAGTGGCCGTCCGCGTGCTGCAGGCCCTCACCCGTCAGGGTGGTGCGGCCGGCGGTGGCGCCGACGATGAAGCCCTTGCCGAGCTGGTCGGCGAGCTGCCACATCTGGTCGGCGGTGCGCTGCCAGCCGAACATCGAGTAGAAGATGTAGAACGGGATCATCGGCTCGCCGTGCGTCGCGTACGACGTGCAGGCGGCGATGAAGTCGGCCATGGCGCCGGCCTCGGTGATCCCCTCGTTGAGGATCTGGCCGTCCTTGGCTTCCTTGTAGTACATGAGCTGGTCGCGGTCGACCGGCTCGTACGTCTGGCCCAGCGGCGAGTAGATGCCGGCCGACGGGAAGAGGGACTCCATACCGAAGGTGCGGGCCTCGTCCGGGACGATCGGAACCCAGCGCTTGCCGGTCTCCTTGTCCCGCATCAGGTCCTTGACGAGCCGGACGAAGGCCATGGTGGTGGCCATCTCCTGCTTGCCGGAGCCCTTGAGCAGCGGGGCGAAGGAACGGTCCGCCGGAGCCGGCAGGGCCACGTGCTTGACCTTGCGGGCCGGGGCCGGGCCGCCGAGCGCCGCGCGGCGCTCGTTCAGGTACTGCACCTCGGGGCTGTTCGCGCCCGGGTGGCCGTACGGGACCTGGCCGTCGGCGAAGGCGCTGTCCGGGATCGGGAGGCCAAGGAGGTCACGCATGTCCTTGAACTCGTCGATCGTCAGCTTCTTCATCTGGTGGTTCGCGTTCTTCGACTCGAACCCGGCGCCCAGCGTGTAGCCCTTGACGGTCTGCGCGAGGATGACCGTCGGAGCACCCTTGTGCTCCAGGGCGGCCTTGTACGCGGCGTACACCTTGCGGGGCTCGTGGCCGCCGCGGGAGGTGTGGAAGCACTCGGCGATCTTCGCGTCGGAGAGCACACCGGCCAGCTGCACGAGCTCGGCGTTGGCGCCGAAGAAGTGCTGGCGGATGTAGGCCACGTCGCGGGTCGCGTACGTCTGGAACTGCGCGTCGGGTACCTCGCGCAGGCGGCGTACCAGGGCACCCGTGGTGTCGAGTTGGAACAGCTCGTCCCAGGCGGAGCCCCACAGCGACTTGATGACGTTCCAGCCGGCGCCGCGGAACTGGGCTTCCAGCTCCTGCACCACGCGGAAGTTCGCGCGGACCGGACCGTCGAGGCGCTGCAGGTTGCAGTTGATGACGAAGGTCAGGTTGTCGAGCTGCTCGCGCGAGGCCAGGGCCAGGGCGGCGGTCGACTCGGGCTCGTCCATCTCGCCGTCGCCCAGGAAGGCCCAGACGTGCGAGTTGGCGGTGTCCTTGATGCTCCGGTTCTGCAGGTAGCGGTTGAAGCGCGCCTGGTAGATCGCGGAGAGCGGGCCGAGGCCCATGGAGACCGTCGGGAACTCCCACAGCCACGGCAGGCGCCGCGGGTGCGGGTAGGACGGCAGGCCGTTGCCGCCGGACTCCTGGCGGAACTTGTCGAGCTGCTGCTCGGAGATCCGGCCGTCGAGGAAGGCGCGGGCGTAGATGCCGGGGGAGGCGTGGCCCTGGATGTAGAGCTGGTCGCCCGATCCGTCGGCCTCCTTCCCGCGGAAGAAGTGCTGGAAGCCGGTCTCGTACAGCCACGCGGCGGAGGCGAAGGTGGCGATGTGGCCGCCGACGCCGTACTTGGAGCCGCGGGTCACCATGGCGGCCGCGTTCCAGCGGTTCCACGCGGTGATGCGGGCTTCCATCGCCTCGTCGCCGGGGAACTCCGGCTCCGCGGCGGTGGGGATGGTGTTGACGTAGTCCGTCTCAAGGAGCTTCGGCAGCGCGAGGCCGGCGGCCTCGGCGTGCTGAAGGGTGCGACGGAGCAGGTATTCGGCGCGGCGCGTACCGGCGGCCTTGGCGACGGCGTCGAGTGAGGCCGCCCATTCGGCGGTCTCCTCGGTGTCGCGGTCCGGGAGCTGGTCGAGCTCGCTCGGAAGCTTTCCTACGGGGTCGGACATCGGTGTGCGCCGCCTTCCGGACAAAGGAGAGGTGGTGAAGAAATCCCTGACGGGCAGGACAGGGTCGTTGGACCCGGGTGGGGTCCGCGGATGACTGTAAGGCGCTGATCGATGATCGATCAAATGAAAGTGACGAAGAAACGTCAATCTGACAAAAGTCGGCACCGGGTGCCATGAAAATGGGCACCCAGTGCCGGGCAAAACGGGCTAAAGCGGCTGGTCGGGCGGGTCTCGAGGCGTGAGGTCAAGCCCTCGGCGCGCACCCCAGAACATGCCGCTTCACGAGCAGGCCGATGTCCGGGTCCTGGTTGCGGAAGGCGTCCACAAGGGCTTCGTGCTCCTCGGCGTAGGACTTCTGGACGGTTCCCAGCCACCGGATGGACAGGGCCGTGAAGACCTCGATGCCCAGGGACTCCCAGGTGTGCAGCAGCACGCTGTTCCCGGCGGCCCGCACCATCTCCCGGTGGAAGCCGACGGTGTGCCGCACCTGGGCCGTGCCGTCCGCGCTGCGGTCGGCCTCCCACAGGGCCGCCACGTGCGGCTCCAGGGCCGCGCAGTCGGCCGCCAGCCGGGGTGCGGCCAGCTCGGCCGCGATCTGCTCCAGGCCCGCGCGGACCGGATAGATCTCCTCCAGGTCCGCCGCCGACAGGTTCCGTACGCGCACGCCCTTGTTCGGCGCCGATTCGATCAGCCGCAGCGTCTCCAGCTCGCGCAGGGCCTCGCGCACGGGGGTCTGGCTGACCTCCAGCTCCACGGCGATCCGGCGCTCCACGATCCGCTCACCGGGCTTCCAGCGCCCGCTGACGATCCCCTCCACGATGTGCTCGCGGATCTGCTCGCGCAGCGAGTGCACGACGGGTGGGGTGATCATCGGGGCTTCATCTCCTGGGGGGTGTGCAGGGGCACGCGCGAGCATGCGGGGCCTTGATGCGTAGACAATACGGCGGCGCCGCTCGTCGCGATGCGTTCCTGGTCAGAGGCGCAGGGTGAGGCTGGTTACAGCCGTCGGCCGGAGGGGCCCAGGGTACGACGACGGCGCCCCCGCCCGGGACTTTCATCCCGGGCGGGGGCGCCGTGTGCGACGGGCGTCGAAACGCCGTTGCGGAGAGCCTTACAGGCCGAGCTCGACCTCGAACTCGCCGGCCTCGAGGATCGCCTTGACGGCCGAGAGGTACCGGGCCGCGTCCGCGCCGTCCACCAGGCGGTGGTCGTAGGACAGGGTCAGGTACGTCATGTCGCGGATGCCGATGTTCGTGCCCTCGGCGGTCTCGATGACCACCGGGCGCTTGACCGTCGCGCCGATGCCCAGGATGGCGACCTGGTTCGGGGGCACGATGACCGTGTCGAACAGCGCACCGCGCGAGCCGGTGTTGCTGATGGTGAAGGTCGCGCCCGACAGCTCGTCCGGCGTGATCTTGTTGCCGCGGACCTTGGAGGCCAGGTCGGCGGTCGCCTTGGAGATGCCCGCCAGGTTGAGGCCACCGGCACCCTTGATGACCGGGGTCATCAGGCCCTTCTCGGAGTCCACGGCGATGCCGATGTTCTCCGAGTCGAAGTAGGTGATGGTGCCCTCGTCCTCGTTGATCCGGGCGTTGACGACCGCGTGGGCCTTCAGTGCCTGGGCCGCGGCCTTGACGAAGAACGGCATCGGGGACAGCTTGACGCCCTCGCGGGCGAGGAAGCCGGCCTTGGCCTTCTCGCGCAGCTTCATGATCTTGGTGATGTCCACCTCGACCACGGAGCTGAGCTGCGCCTGCGAGTGCAGGGCCTTCATCATGTTGTCGCCGATGACCTTGCGCATGCGGGTCATCTTGACGGTCTGGCCGCGCAGCTCGGAGACCGCGGCGGCCGGAGCCTTGGCGGCCGGAGCGGCAGCAGCCGGAGCCGGGGCGGCAGCGGCGGCCTTGGCGGCCTCGGCGGCGGCCAGGACGTCCTGCTTGCGGATGCGGCCACCGACACCGGTGCCCGAGACCGCGGACAGGTCGACGCCGGACTCCGTGGCGAGCTTGCGCACCAGCGGGGTCACGTAGGCACCCTCGTCACCGGTGGAAACCGGGGCGGCGGCGGGGGCGGCCGGAGCGACCGGAGCCGGAGCGGCGACCGGAGCCGGAGCGGCCACGGGGGCCGCGGGGGCGACCGGAGCCGGAGCGGCGACCGGGGGAGCGGCCACGACCGGAGCCGGGGCGGCGACCGGAGCCGGAGCGGCGGCGGCCGGAGCGGCCGCGGGAGCCGCGCCCGCCGCGCCGATGACGGCCAGACGCGCGCCGACCTCGGCGTTCTCGTCCTCGGCGACCAGGATCTCCAGCAGGACGCCGGCGACCGGGGCGGGGATCTCGGTGTCGACCTTGTCGGTCGAGACCTCCAGTAGCGGCTCGTCGGCCTCGACCGACTCGCCGACCTGCTTCAGCCAGCGGGTGACGGTGCCCTCGGTGACGGACTCGCCCAGGGCGGGGAGCACGACATCGGTACCGGCGGCAGCCGGTGCGGCAGCGGCGGCCGGGGCCGCGGGGGCCTCGGCGACGGGGGCCGGAGCGGCCGGAGCCTCGGCGGCCGGGGCCGCGGGGGCCTCGGCGGCCGGAGCCGCGGCAGCGGCCGGCGCGCCCGAACCGTCGTCGATGACGGCCAGCTCGGCGCCGACCTCGACGGTCTCGTCCTCGGCGACCTTGATGGAGGCCAGGATGCCCGACACGGGGGACGGGATCTCGGTGTCGACCTTGTCGGTCGAGACCTCGAGCAGCGGCTCGTCGGCCTCGACGCGCTCGCCCTCGGCCTTGAGCCAACGGGTGACGGTGCCCTCGGTGACGCTCTCACCGAGCGCCGGAAGGGTTACGGAAACCGACATGGTTTCAGTTGCTCCTAACGAAAGTGCGGAAGTGGTCGTCGCGCCCAGTGACGATTAGTCGTGTGCGTGCAGCGGCTTGCCGGCGAGTGCCAGGTGGGCCTCGCCCATCGCCTCGTTCTGCGTCGGGTGCGCGTGGATGAGCTGCGCGACCTCGGCCGGCAGGGCTTCCCAGTTGTAGATCAGCTGGGCCTCGCCGACCTGCTCGCCCATCCGGTCACCGACCATGTGGACGCCGACCACGGCACCGTCCTTGACCTGGACGAGCTTGATCTCGCCCGCGGTCTTCAGGATCTTGCTCTTGCCGTTGCCCGCCAGGTTGTACTTGAGGGCCACGACCTTGTCCGCGCCGTAGATCTCCTTGGCCTTGGCCTCGGTGATGCCGACGGAGGCGACCTCGGGGTGGCAGTACGTGACGCGCGGCACACCGTCGTAGTCGATCGGGACGGCCTTGAGGCCGGCCAGACGCTCCGCGACCAGGATGCCCTCGGCGAAGCCGACGTGCGCGAGCTGGAGGGTCGGGGCGAGGTCACCGACGGCCGAGATGGTCGGCACGTTGGTCTGCATGTACTCGTCGACCACGACGTAGCCGCGGTCCATCGCGACGCCCTGCTCCTCGTAGCCCAGGCCCTGGGAGACGGGGCCGCGGCCGATCGCGACCAGCAGCACCTCCGCCTCGAAGGTCTTGCCGTCGGCGAGGGTGACGCGAACGCCGTTCTCGGTGTACTCGGCCTTGTCGAAGAAGGTGCCGAGGTTGAACTTGATGCCCCGCTTGCGGAACGCGCGCTCCAGCAGCTTGGAGCTGTTCTCGTCCTCGACCGGCACGAGGTGCTTGAGGCCCTCGACGATGGTGACGTCGGTGCCGAAGGACTTCCAGGCCGAGGCGAACTCGACGCCGATGACGCCGCCGCCCAGGACGATGGCGGACTCCGGCACGCGGTCCAGGACCAGCGCGTGGTCCGAGGAGATGATGCGGTTGCCGTCGATGTTCAGGCCCGGCAGCGAGCGCGGCACGGAGCCGGTCGCCAGGAGCACGTGGCGGCCCTGGATGCGCTGGCCGTTCACGTCGACGGACGTCGGCGAGGAGAGGCGGCCCTCACCCTCGATGTAGGTCAGCTTGCGGGAGGCGACAAGGCCCTGCAGGCCCTTGTACAGGCCCGCGATGATGTCGTCCTTGTACTTGTGCACACCCGCGATGTCGATGCCCTCGAAGGTGGCCTTGACACCGAACTGGGCGGCCTCGCGAGCCTGGTCCGCGATCTCGCCCGCGTGCAGCAGAGCCTTCGTGGGGATGCAGCCGTTGTGCAGGCAGGTGCCGCCGAGCTTGTTCTTCTCGATCAGGGCAACGTCCAGACCCAGCTGGGATGCGCGCAGCGCCGCGGCGTAACCGCCACTGCCGCCGCCGAGGATCACTAGGTCGAAAACGGTGCTGGCGTCGTTCGCCACGTCACGTCCTCCATGCATGTGCGCCGAGCACCGGTCCTCTGTGACCGGGCGGCGGCTGGTATACGGCCGCTTTTTCTTCGGCCCTGTGGTGGGGGCCCTGTCCTGCCGAGAACCCATCTTCGCATTTGTCGGCGGAACGCGGGACGCCGGGCCTGCCCTGCGTCAGGTCCTTCTGCCCGAACCGGGGGTTACCGCAGCGTAGAAACCTACGGATTTCGTTGGCAGCGAACAGGCCCCGGCCGTGATCAGAAAATCTGATCACGGCCGGGGCCTGGGTGGAGCCGGGTTCCCGGGTGTCAGCCCAGGTCGCCCGTGGCCGTGCGCTCGGCCAGCCGGACCAGGGTGCGGACGGCGGAGCCGGTGCCGCCCTTGGGGGTGTAGCCGTACGGGGCGCCCTCGTGGAAGGCGGGGCCCGCGATGTCGAGGTGGGCCCAGGTGATGCCCTCGCCGACGAACTCCTGGAGGAAGAGGCCGGCGATCAGGCCGCCGCCCATGCGGACACCCATGTTGGCGATGTCGGCGGTGGGGGAGTCCATGGTCTTGCGCAGGTCCTCGGGGAGCGGCATCGGCCAGGAGGCCTCGCCGACCTCCTCGGCGATCTCGTGGATGGAGGTACGGAAGGCGTCGTCGTTGGCCATGATGCCGAAGGTGCGGTCACCCAGGGCCATCACCATGGCGCCGGTCAGGGTCGCCACGTCGACGATCGCGTCCGGGTTCTCCTCGGAGGCCCTGGTCAGCGCGTCGCCCAGGACCAGCCGGCCCTCGGCGTCCGTGTTGAGGACCTCGACGGTCTTGCCGCTGTACATGCGCAGCACGTCACCGGGCTTGGTGGCCGAGCCGGAGGGCATGTTCTCGGCGAGCGCGAGCCAGCCGGTGACGTTGACCTGGAGGCCGAGCTTGGCCGCCGCGACGACGGAGGCGAAGACGGCGGCGGCGCCGGCCATGTCGCACTTCATCGTCTCGTTGTGGCCGGCCGGCTTCAGGGAGATGCCGCCCGAGTCGTAGGTGATGCCCTTGCCGACGTAGGCGAGGGACTTCTCCGCCTTGGGGTGGGTGTAGGTGAGCTTCACCAGGCGCGGCGGGTTCTCGGAGCCCTTGCCGACGCCCATGATGCCGCCGTAGCCGCCCTTGACCAGGGCCTTCTCGTCCAGGACCTGGACCTTGATGCCGTTCTCCTTCGCGGCCGCGGAGGCGACCGCGGCGAAGGCCTCGGGGGTGAGGTCGTTCGGCGGGGTGTTGACGAGGTCACGGGCGATGTTGATCTCGGTCGCCAGGATCGTGGCGCGCTCGACCGCGGCCTTGTGGTCCTTGTCGCGCGGCTTGGCGCCGAGCAGGGCGATCTCGGCGAGCGGCTGCTTCGGGCCGCCGTTCTTGGCGCCGGCGGCCTTCTTCTCGCCGCCCTGGTAGGCGGTGAAGGCGTACGCGCCCAGCAGCGCGCCCTCGGCCACGGCCGTGACGGCGGAGGCGTCGTCGAGGGGGAGCGCGAAGGCGGCCTTCTTGGTGCCGTGCAGGGCACGGGCGGCGGCGCCGGCGGCGCGGCGCAGCACCTCCTCGTCGTAGGACTCGTCCGTGTCGGGAAGGGCGCCCAGTCCGACCGCCAGCACGACCGGGACCTTGAGGCCGTCCGGCGCCGGCAGCTTGGTGGTCTCGCCTTCGGCGCCCGAGGCACCGAGCGCGTCGAGCACGGCGGCGAGCTTGCCGTCGTACGCCTTGTCCACGGCCTCGGCGCCCGCGGCGACGACGGGGCCCTTGGGGCCCTTCGCCACGCCGACGACGAGGGCGTCGGCGCGCAGCGTCGCCGGTCCGGCAGTGCTGAGAGTCAGAGCAGTCACGGTGGTGAATTCTCGCTTCCGTTTTGATGGTGTGGGCCGAGTGGGTGGACGGCCATCCGTAGCGATCGTATTCGGGCCCGTCGGCCGCCGGAAACGAGCCTACGCGCACGCGCTCGTCCGCACGCCACTCGAAGATTTGGCAAGTTGTTCGATCATGTGGCCGTCGGGTTCACCCATCTGTGGCCTCTGTTGCACGTTTGCCCCTCGGACCTCATGAGGTCCGAAACACTCGGACCACTCTCGCAAGGGGACGCGGGGTTCCTTTGCATCATTTCCACAGAAGCCTCCCCGGTCCGGCCCAGCGCCACGGACCGAAGTCGAGGATCTGCGGGGGGAAAGGCCGAAATGGTCCACAAGAACCGGATGAACAGGCTCGCCGCCGTCTGCCTCGCTGCGGCCATAGCATCCGTCGCGGTACCCGGAGCGGCCGCGCAGGCCGCGGTGACTCCGCGGATCGACCTGCGGGTCCTCGTCGTCGACGACGGCGGGAGCTCGGTCGAGGCGATCACGGCGGAACTCCGTGACACGGGGGTTCCGTACACCCGCGTCGACCTGGGCAGCGGCAGCCGGCCGGTCGTCAACGCGGCCTTCCTCGCCGACACGGTCGACGGGCGGCCGCGCGCCAAGTTCCAGGGCGTGGTGCTGCCGAACGAGAACCCGTTCGGGGAGGGCTCGGCGGAGATGGCCGCGCTCACCGCGTACGAGACGGCGTACGGGATCCGTCAGGTCGACGCCTACACCTGGGCGCACCCGGGCGTCGGCCTGGAGTACACCGACAACGGAGGCTTCAGCGGCACCCTGGACGGCACGCAGGCCGCCGTCACCACCGCCGGCAAGGCCGGCCCCTTCGCCTACCTCGGGGGGCAGGTGGCCTTCGAGGACAACTCGCCGCTGATCCCCGAGAGCTACGGGTTCATGGCCAAGCCGCGGACCGGCTACACCAGTTACCTGGACGCCCCGGTCGGTTCCGGACGGGCCTCGCTGGTCGGCGAGTACACCCACGACGGGCGCAGCGAGCTGGTCGTCACCTTCGGCTACAACCAGCACCAGCAGCAGTTCCGGCTGCTAGCCCGGGGCATCGTCGAGTGGGTCACCCAGGGAGTCCACCTCGGCCAGGAGCGCAACTACTTCGCGGTCCACGTCGACGACGTCTTCGCCCCCGACGCCCGCTGGAACAAGGACCTGAACTGCACCCCGGGCGACTACGCCTGCGCCGGCGGCGAGGGCAAGGAGTCCACGATCCGGATGACGGCCGCCGACGCCCAGTACCTGGCGCAGTGGCAGACGTCCAAGAACTTCAAGCTCGACCTGCTCTTCAACGCGGGCGCGGGCGAGGAGTGGAAGGCCGAGAACGGCAACACCGACGCCCTCACCGCCCAGCTGATCGCCGACCGGGCGAAGTACCGGTGGATGAACCACACCTACACCCACCCGTTCCTCGGCTGCGTCCAGAACACCACCACCGTGCCCTGGACCTGTACGAAGAACAGCGCCGGCGCGATCAACTACATGAGCCGCTCCGAGATCTCCGCGCAGATCCGGGACAACAACAACTGGGCCGCCTCCAAGGGCATCACCACCGACCGCACCGAACTGGTCACCGGTGAGCACTCCGGCCTCAAGACCCTTCCGCAGCAGCCCCAGGACAACCCCAACCTGGCCGGCGCGCTCGCCGACAACGGCGTGAAGTGGGCGGGCAGCGACAACTCCCGCGAACCCGTGCAGCGGCCCGTGGGCGCCGCGCTGACCGTCCCCCGGTACCCGATGAACGTGTACTACAACACGGGCACCAACGCCGAGATGGCCGACGAGTACAACTGGATCTACACCAGCCGGGCCGACGGCGGCAGCGGCATCTGCGAGGACAACCCCGGCACCTCCACCTGCCTGCCGGCCCCGCTCGACGCCGCCACCGGCTACCTGAACTACATCGTCCCGGCCGAGGCCAGGACCGCCATGCGGCACGTCCTGAACAACGACCCGCGCCCGCACTACGTCCACCAGTCCAACCTCGCCGAGGACCGCACCCTCTACCCGGTGCTCAACCAGGTCCTCGACGGCTACCGCACCCTCTACGCGCCCAGCGCGCCGCTCGTGAACCAGAGCATGAAGGACACCGGCGTCGAGCTCCAGCGCCGCGCGGCCTGGAACGCAGCGATCGCCGCCAACCAGGTCACCGCCTACCGCATCGGCAAGGACGTCACCGTCAAGGCGCCCTCCGGAGTCGTGGCCCCGGTCACCGCGCCCACCGGCACGAAGAAGCAGCTCCTGCTGGGCACCGCGGACTTCGGCACCGCCTACGCCGGCACCCGCTCCACCTGGACGGCCCCCGAGCTGCTCCAGAGCGCCGTCACGCTGCACATGCCGTGACGCTCCGCCTGCCCTGACCAGCCGGGCACGTACAAGACAGCCACGCGTACCACCTAGCGCCGGCGCTCCGCCAACCACGGGCGCCGGCCCCTTTTCCGTCCTTGGGGGGACACACCGCATGAGCCATGGGCGTCATGTCACCATGCTCACCGAAGGCACCTACCCGCACGTCCACGGGGGCGTCAGCACGTGGTGCGACCAACTGGTCCGCGGCATGCCGGAGGTCGACTTCAACGTCATAGCCCTGACCGGCTCGGGACGCGAGCCGGTCACCTGGGAGTTGCCGCGCAACGTCTACCGCCACACCAGCGTTCCCCTCTGGGGCGCTCCGCCGGCCCGCAGACTGCGCTCCGGACTGCGCGGCAAGGCCCGACGCGCGTTCGCCGAGACCTACGAGACCTTCCTGCTCTCCCTGCTCGACCCGGCTCCCGACGCGGCACGCGGGTTCTCCGAATCCCTGCGCGAACTGGCCCGGCTCGCCCGCGCCGGGCGGCTCGCCGCGGCCCTGCGGTCCGAATCGGTGCTGCGCCTGCTGATGACCGTCTGGACCCGCCCCGGTCTGGTCACCACCGCCGCCGAGCCCACCATCCACGACGCGCTCACCGCCACCGACCTGCTGGAACACGCGCTGCGCCCGCTGTCCGTGCGGATCCCGCCCGACAGCGTCGCCCACGCCGTCAGCAGCGGACTGGCCACCCTCCCCGCGCTCGCCGCGAAGTACCTCGACGAGGTCCCGTTCCTGCTCACCGAGCACGGCATCTACCTGCGCGAGCGCTACCTCGGCTACCGCAGCGCCGAACAGCGCTGGCCCGTCAAGGCACTCATGCTCGGCTTCTACCGCGAGCTCAACACCGAGGGCTACCGCCAGGCCGACCTGATCACCCCGTGCAACCAGTACAACCGCCGCTGGGAGGAGCGCGGGGGCGCCGACTCCGAGCGGATCCGCACCGTCTACAACGGCGTCGACCCGCACGCCTTCCCCCAGGCGGGCCCCGAACCGGAGGTCCCCACCCTGAGCTGGTGCGGCCGCATCGACCCCATCAAGGACCTCGAAACCCTCGTCCGGGCCTACGCGTTCATGCGCGAGGAACTCCCCGCCCTGCGGCTGCGCCTCTTCGGCCCGGTCCCGGCGGGCTGCGAGGACTACAAGCTCAAGCTGGAGAAGCTCGCCGCCGAACTCGGCGTGAGCGACGGGATCACCTACGAGGGCCGCATCGACGACGTGGCCCGCGCCTACGGGGCCGGCTCCATCGTGATGCTCTCCTCCATCAGCGAGGGCTTCCCCTTCTCCATCATCGAGGCCATGTCCTGCGGCCGCACCACCGTCTCCACCGACGTGGGCGGGGTCCGCGAGGCCGTCGGCGACACCGGCCTCGTCGTCCCGCCGCGCGAGCCCGAGACCATGGCCCGCGCCACCCTGGCCCTGCTCCGCGACGACGAACGCCGTGCGGAGCTGGGCCGGATGTCCCGCAAGCGGGTGGTCGAGAAGTTCACGCTCCACCAGTCCGTGGACGGCTTCCGCCACATCTACCGCGAGCTCGCCGGCCAGCCCGTCCTGCCCGTCCACGTGGGCGACGAGTGGACGCAGCGCCTCGCCGACCCCTGGTACAAGGAACTCGCCGCCGACGGGAGCCTGTGGTGAGCGGATCGCTCTGGCTCAAGCCCCCCGGCCCGGACGGGAGCTGGGTTTCCGTCGCGCACGCCGCGGCCGCCGGGCGCGGTACGGCGCCCGCCGCCGACGCGGCCGACGCCCTGCCCGGCATCCCCCGGCCGCGCCGCGAAGGACGCGAAGGACGCGAAGGACGCGACGGACGCGACGGACCGGCCGCCGACCCGATGGACGAACTCGCCGAGCGCCTCGACGCTTTCATCGCCGCCGCCGTCCACCCCGACGAGATCGCCGCCGTCCTGGAATCCGACGGCATGACCGACGAGCACATCCGCCTCGCCTACGGACGCCAGGACTCCTTCGGCCTCGCCGAGGAGCTCTACGCCCGGGTGCCGCGCTCCTTCCCGGAGCCCGACCGGGTCCCCGACCCCTGGAAGGTGCCCCTCACCGCCTGCCTCCTGCGCGGGGTGATCTTCGCCCTGCCCGGGCTCGCCTACCTGCTGGGCGCGCCCCTGCTGGACGGGCCCAAGGACCGGCTGGGGCTGCCCGCCGGGACGCTCACCCTGCTCGCCGGGGCGCTCATCGGCTGGGTCTGGGACCAGACCCTGTCCCACCGGGCGTACTCCTGGCTCGGCCTCGGCGACCGGGCCGCCGCCGGGCGGACCCTGCTCGCCGGAGCCCCGGCGGGGGCCCTCCTGGGGACCGCCGCCGCGCTGGCGGTACCCGGCGGGCCCCCCTTCTCCTACGCCTTCGCGGCCGGTCAGGCCCTGTACGTCGGGGCCGCCACCGTCCTGCTCGTCCTCGGGCGGGAGCGGCTGCTGCTGGCCGCGCTCGCCCCGATGGCCGCCGGGGCGCTGCTCACGCTCCTCGTGGAACTGCCCGTTCCGGTCAGGGTGTTCCTCCTGACGGCCTCCCTCCTGGCCGCCTGCGCCCTGGCCGTACGGGAACTCCCGCTGGCCGACGGCGTACGGACCCTCGTGCTCCGCGTCCGCGCCTGGACGGAACACCGGCCGGGCCGCGGGGGCCCGGTGCGCTGGCAGATGCTGCGCGGCGCCGAGGAGGAGTACGCACCGCGCGGACCCCGGCTCGGGGACTCCGTCCCGTACGGGGTGTTCGGCCTGGGCACCGGTCTGCTCGTGCTGTACGCGGCCCTGGGGGAGGTGCTCGCCGGCGGCCCCGCCGAGGCGGTCGCCGCCCCCTCGGCGGTGGCGCTCACCCTCAGCATGGGCCCCGCCGAATGGCTGCTCCACCGGTTCCGCAGCGGCAGCCTCGCCGGGCTGCGCGCGGCCCGTTCGCCCCGGCAGTTCCGGCTGCGGATGCTCAGCACCCTCGCCCGGTGCCTCGCCACCTACCTGGTGGTGCTGCTGGCCCTCGGCCTCACCGGAACCCTGCTCTGGCCCGGCGCACCCGGCCTGACCGGGGTCCGGGTCGCCACCCTGCTGCTGCTCGGCGCCGTGATGTGGACCGGGCTGCTCCTGCAGTCCTTCGGGGCGGTCCGGCCCGCCGCGGTGGTCTGCGCCTCGGCCGCCGTCGCGCAGAGCCTGGCCCTGCTCCTGGGCCTCGGACAGCCGCGCGCCGTGCAACTGGCCGTCGCCGGAGCCGCGGCGCTCGCGCTGGGCACGCTGGTGTGCCTGCTGCTCGGCCGCGCCACGGCCCACCGCTGAGGCCCCGCCCCTTCCCCCTCCCGTCCCCGCCGCACGTGAACCCGTACGAGAAGAAGGACCTCATGCTCCTGGTGCCCCTCTACGAGCACCCCGCCGACCGCCCCGAGTACTGGGAGCGGCTCATCCGCTCCGCGGGCCGGCTGCACTCCGTGGTGCTCAACCCCGCCAGCGGGCCGGGCGAGGCCCCCGACGAGCGGTTCGCCGCCGTGGCGGAGCGGCTGCGCGGGGCCGGGGTGCCCGTCCTGGGGTACGTCGACACCGACTACGGGCGCCGCCCGCACGCCGCCGTGGTCCAGGACCTGCTGCGCCACCGCGACTGGTACGCCGCCGACGGGACCTTCCTGGACCAGGCCGCGGCGGGCCCGGAGTTCCTGCCGCACTACCGGCGGCTCGCCGTCGCGGCGCGGGCCGCCGGGGCCCGTACCGTGGTCCTGAACCACGGAGTGCACCCGCACCCGGGCTACGCCGAACTCGCCGACCTGCTCGTCACCTTCGAGGGCCCCTGGGACGCCTACCGGGACGCGGCCGTTCCCCCGTGGACCGCCGACCATCCCGCCCAGCGGTTCTGCCACCTCGTCTACGCCGTCCCGCCGGGCGCCCCGGCCGCCGAACTCGCCGAACGGCTCGCGGCCCAGCGCGGGGCGGGGGTGCACTGCGCGGTCCCGGGGACCGGCGCGCACCCGTGGGGGACCCTGCCGTACGCACTGGAGGCCGCCGGATGAGACGCCCGCCCACCCGCCGGGCCGGCCGCCGCGCCCTGCTGCTCCTCGCCCTCGTCCCCGTCCTCCTGCTCGCGGCCTGCACCTCCGGCCCGGACGGGGACGAGGACCGGCCCGACGACCTCTCGCCGGCCCCGGCGCCGGGCGAGCGCTGGCGGCCGGCGCCCGGGGTCAGCTGGCAGTGGCAGCTCACCGGGAAGCTCGACACCTCCGTGAAGGCCGCGGTCTACGACATCGACGGGTTCACCACCACCAAGGAGCAGGTCGCCGAGCTGAACGCGGCCGGCCGGCGGACCATCTGCTACCTCTCCACCGGGGCGTGGGAGGACTTCCGCCCGGACGCCGAGGCCTTCCCGCCGTCGATGCGCGGGACGGGCAACGGCTGGGAGGGCGAGCGCTGGCTCGACATCCGGCGGCTCACGGAACTGGAACCGCTGATCGCCAAGCGGTTCGACATGTGCCGGGACAAGGGCTTCGACGCGGTGGAGCCGGACAACATGGACGCCTACCGCAACACGTCCGGCTTCCCTCTCACCGCCGGCGACCAGCTGAAGTACAACCGGCTGATCGCGCGGCTCGCGCACGACCGGGGGCTGTCGGTCGGGCTGAAGAACGATCTGGACCAGATCCCGGAGCTGGTGGGGGACTTCGACTTCGCGGTCAACGAGCAGTGCGCCCAGTACGACGAGTGCGCCCGGCTGACCCCGTTCATCGCGGCGGGCAAGGCGGTCTTCCACGTGGAGTACGAACTCCCGGCGGGCCGGTTCTGCGCCGGCACCACCACGCTGAAGCTCAGCTCCCTGGAGAAGAAGTACGACCTGGGCGCCTGGCGCAGGACCTGCGGCCGGGCGCGGTGATCCGGCCGGTCCGGGCACGGGCCGGGGCGGCTCAGCTCCGCAGGTTCGCCCGGGAGGAGGGGGTTTGGCCGTTCTGGGCCTCCTGGGCGCGCTGCGCCACCATCTGCGCGAGCGCCTGCAGCGTTTCGACCTCGTAGTCGTCGTTGCTGCCCTTCTCGGACACGTAGACGACCACGGTGCCGACGCGGGCGAGTGCCAGGCCCTGCCCCTTGGACATCTCGGCGGCGGACGACTGGTCGCCGAGCGCCGGCATGGCCAGCGGGCGGCCGCTCCGCAGGCTCGTCCCGGCGATGTCCTCGTAGACGCGTTGCGCGTCGGCGGCGGAGGCGCAGGCGACCACCGCGAAGGACGCCGACTGGTCGAAGGGGTTGCGGAACGATGCCTGGGCCGTGTGCAGCACCCCCTTGCAGTCCGTGCCGTCCGGGCAGGCGTCGGCGCCGGATTCGAGGGAGTCCGTGGAGCGGGTGGTCCAGCCGGTCGGCATGCTGTGGAGGTCGGGCGCGACGGACGAGACCACCGCCGGGTCATCGAGCACCTTGACCTGGCGCCCGCCTCCGCGGCTTCCGCCGGGCGACTGCCCGTCGTCGTCCGTGACCAGCCGGCCGAGCCCGTAGATGGCCGTGACCAGCAGCGCGGCGATCAGCAGGAGGCCCACGAGCGCGCCCGGGCTGCCCTGGCGGATCTTGGTGACCGCCTGGTCGCCGAGGACGAAGGTGCCCCGGGCCCGGCCGTTGCGGTCGATGTTGATGCTGCCGACGAGGCTGGGCGGCGAGGCCGGCGGGGGCGGGGCCAGCACGCTCGCCAGGTACGCGGCGAACGCGGGGTCCTCAGACAGCACCGCCGCGAGCTTCTCGCGCAGCTGCGAGCGGGCGTCGGGATCCTCCGGTGTCCGCTCCACCGCGGCGACGGCCTCGGCCCCCTGGTCCACGCCGTTCAGCCTGCCGCGCACCAGGTCGACGACCATTCCGCCGGCCGCGCCGCCGGCCGAGGTCACCGCCGCGGTGGCCGCCCGAGCCACCGCGTCCACCGTCGCCGCCGCCAGATCCATTGCCATGACGTCCCCCCGGACCTCGACTCACACCGAATCAATGCCTGAAGTCTGTAGGGGAGTTGATGATTTGTCAGGCATCGGGACAAGCCGAATCCCGGCCGGGGAGGGCCTCTTTCGGCCGGTCCGCTCAGCCCACCGGGAGGCCCCTCAGCCCACCGGAAGGATCGCGTGCACCCGGTAGCCGCCCCCGAAGCGGGGCCCGGCGAAGCAGGAACCGCCCAGGGCCACCGCCCGCTCGCGCATGCCGAGCAGACCGTGCCCGCCGCCCGGGTCGCGGGGCTCCGGCGAGGGGTCCGCCGCGGAGCCGCCGTCGTCCAGCACGGTCACCTCCACCGAGCCGCCCACCCGCACCACGCTGACCTCGGCGCCGGCCCCCGGCCCCGCGTGCTTGCGGACGTTGGTCAGCGCCTCCTGGATCACCCGGTACGCCGCCAGGTCCACGGCGGCGGGCAGCGGAACCGCGGCGGCCGGGCCCAGCTGGACCATCACCTTCACCGGGAGCCCGGCGTGCCGGAAGGTGCCCACCAGGTCGTCCAGGACGGCCAGACCGGGCGCCGGCTCGGTCGGCGCCTCCGGGTCGCCGGACTGGCGCAGCAGCCCGACGGTCGCCCGCAGTTCGTTCAGCGCCGAGCGGCTGGCGTCCCGTACGTGGGCGAGGGCCTCCTTGGCCTGGTCCGGGCGCTTGTCCATGACGTGCGCGGCCACTCCCGCCTGCACGTTGACCAGGGCGATGTGGTGGGCCACCACGTCGTGCAGGTCCCGGGCGATCCGCAGCCGCTCCTCGGCGACCCGGCGCCGGGCCTCCTCCTCGCGGGTCCGCTCGGCGCGCTCGGCCCGCTCCTGGATGGCGTCGATGAAGGCCCGCCGGCTGCGCACCGCGTCCCCGGCGGCGGCGGCCATGCCGGTCCAGGCGAAGATGCCGAGGTTCTCCTGGGAGTACCAGGGCAGCGGCCCGGCCAGCATGGCCACTCCCGTCAGCCCGGCCATGGTGAGCAGGCCGAGCCGCCAGGTGGTGGGCCGGTCGGTGCGCGAGGCCACGGTGTAGAGGGCGATCACCGTGCACATGGCGACGGGCGCCCGCGGCTCCCCGGTCGTGAGTTCCAGCAGCGAGAGCCCGACGGTCACGGCCAGCACCGCGCGCGGCCGTCGGCGCCGCAACACCAGGGTGCCCGCGCCGAGCACCATGAGGACGAGCGAGAACGGCTCGGGGGTACGGGTCCCGAAGGTCGGCCCGTACTCCCCGTGCGGGTCGGCGAAGGACGCCACGACCATGGCGACGAGCGCCCCGAGCGCCAGTACGGCGTCGGTGGCCAGCGGATGGTCCCGCATCCACTGCCGCGTGGGAGCGAGCGGCCCGAGGTGTGTCGTCACCCCGATACGGTACGGCCCCGCACGCCGGATCAGACCCGCGGCGGCGGGACGGGCGGCGTCCCGGGCGGGGCGGGGGGAGGGACCGGGGGCGGCGCCCCGGCCGGGGGCCGCCCCAGCGGGGTGCGGGAGCGCTCCGGGCCCCACTTGGCGCGGACCAGGCAGATCAGCATCACCGAGGCGATGGCGGCCAGGTGCTCCTTGCCCGCCAGGTTGTCCTTGAAGAGCAGCTCGCCGATCATCACCAGGATCACCAAGGAGCCGGTCAGGTACGCCCGGTAGCGCCAGCAGACGTACACGGCGAGCCCGACCACCGCCGCCGAGGGCCCGGTGTCGTTGACGATCCGGTCCGAGTCGGGCAGCCCGAAGGGGTGGTGCGGGCCCAGTGAGAGCCCGATCCGCGCGTACGTGGTCCCGGCCAGGGTGGCCACGTAGCCGATGACCAGCGTGCGCCACCAGCCGATGCAGATCTCCGAGATCCCGAAGACGAGCAGGATCTGTGCGAGCGCCCCCCACACCGGCAGGTCCAGCGCGGGGACGAACAGCGACAGCGGGGTCCGCAGCAGGGCCAGCCACAGCGGGTCCACGGCTTTGACCGACCCGAGGTCCTGCACCGGCTGGAAGCCCCATGACGTCTGCTGGACGATCTGGAACACCAGGGTCAGGCAGACCGCGCCGAGGGTCATCGGGATCGCCCGCCACGTGTCGCGGACGAGCGCGTCCCGGACCGTCCGGTACAGGGGCCCCCACTCGCGGTCGGCGAACCGCCGCAGTGAGGCAGTGGTCAACGCTTGCTCTCCAGATGTCTGCGGTGCATCCACTTCGGCAGCCCGGGTGCTTCCAGGAAGCCCTCGGCCCGGCCCGCCGCGATCCCGATCCGCAGAAGGTCCGAACTCTTCTCGAAGAGCATGAACCGCGGTTCCCAGATCGGCCGGTATTTGGCGTTGGCCCGGTAGAGGGACTCGATCTGCCACCAGCGCGAGAAGAAGCTCAGCAGCGAGCGCCACATGCGCAGCACCGGACCGGCGCCGAGCTTCGACCCGCGCTCGAAGACGGAACGGAACATCGCGAAGTTCAGCGAGACCTGTGTGACCCCGATCTCCTTTGACCGCTCCAGGAGTTCGATGACCATGAACTCCATCAGACCGTTCTCGGAATCCCGGTCACGGCGCATCAGGTCCAGCGACAGCCCCTTGGGTCCCCAGGGCACGAAGGACAGCACGGCGCGCAGCTCGCCCTCGCCGTCGAAGCACTCCAGCATCACGCACTGGCCGTCGTCGGGATCGCCCAGCCGGCCCAGTGCCATGGAGAAGCCGCGCTCGGTCGCGCCGTCGCGCCAGTCGTCGGCGCGCAGCAGGAGTACGTCCATCTCCTCGGCCGGGATGTCGGCGTGGCGGCGGATGCGGACGGTGTACCCGGCCCGCTTGACGCGGTTGTACGCCTGGCGGACGGTGCGCATGGCGCGGCCCTCCAGGGTGAACTCGTCGGTCTCGACGATGGCCTCGTCGCCCAGCTCCAGTGCGTCCAGTCCGTGCCGGGCGTAGATCTGCCCGGCCTCCTCGCTCGCGCCCATCACGGCGGGCACCCAGCCGTGCTCGCGGGCCTCGGCCAGCCACGGGTCGATGGCGCCGGGCCAGGCCTCGGGGTCGCCGATCGGGTCGCCGGAGGCCAGGGAGACCCCGCCGACGACGCGGTAGGTGACCGCGGCCTTGCCGGTGGGGGACCAGATGACGGACTTCTCGCGGCGCAGCGCGAAGTAGCCCAGCGAGTCGCGGTCGCCGTGCCGGGCGAGCAGCAGGCGCAGCTTCTCCTCGTCCTCCTCGCCGAGCGGGTCCACGGCGCGGCGCGAGCGGAAGGCGGCGAACAGGACGGCGAGGAGCAGCAGCGTGGACATGACGTTGATGGCCACGTCCACCCAGCCCGGGGTGGTGATCGTGTTGTAGGCCTTGTCGTCCGGAGCCAGGGTGACCAGCCGCATCACGCCGTACCGCCAGCGGGCCAGGAACGTGGCGTCCGCGGCGTCCGGGTCGGTGTTGGTCGCGCCGACGACCAGGGCGGCGACCAGCGAGGTCACCAGCAGGCCGACGGAGGCGACCAGGCTGGCCAGGAGCGGGTTGGAGCGGTCGCCCTTGGCGTAGAACTCCCGGCGGCCCAGCAGCAGGGCGCCGACGAAGAGCGCGGTCAGCCCGAAGGCCACCCAGTTCTGCGGGTGGACGCGGAACTCCGGGTAGCAGAACTCGTACCCGCCCCCCGAGCACGGGGTGAAGGAGGCGGCGGCGGCCATCACGAAGGCCGCCAGCAGCAGCCCGCTGAGCACCAGGTTCAGGATCCAGGCCGCGCGTTTGCGGCGGCCCATGGTGACGGTCAGCAGCAGCGAGAAGGCCGCCGAGGCGAAGCCCGCCGTGAGCAGGTACGGGGTGTAGAAATCGGCGGTGCTGTGCCGGCGCAGGTCCTGGCCGAGCGAGAACCACACCGCGCTGAGCAGGTTGACGAAGGTGACGGCGCGCAGGTACCACACCGCGAACGTGGCGCTGCGCCGCGAGCGGACACTTCCGCGGCCGTTCTCCCGGCCGGGAGACGTGGCTCCCTGTGGGTTCCCCTGGGCGTTGGCCTGGGTGTTCCCCCGCGCGCCCCCCGGATTGTTTCTGCCGTTCGGATCCCCACCGGTTCCTCGGTCGGTCTTCCGATCGGTCTCTGCGCTGGTCAAACGGACCTCTCCCATAAAAAGCGATGATATGGGGCATCGCGGTCCGTGCTGGGGTCCCTGAGGGCCGCGGCCTGGTCAGGACCGCGGGCCCCGGTGACTCATTCGGTCGGCTCGGCCGCTCGCTCGGGGAGTTCCGCCGCGAGTGCGGCGGCCGCCTGGACGAGGGGGAGAGCCAGCAGCGCCCCGGTTCCTTCTCCCACAGTGACGCCGTGGTCGAGCACGGGGTTGAGTGCCATCCGGTCCAGTGCCTTCGCCTGGCCCGGCTCCCCGCTGGCCTGTCCGGCCAGCCACCAGTCCGGGGCCCGGAAAGCGGCCCGCTGGGCCACCAGCCCGCAGGCCGCCGAGACGACCCCGTCGAGGATCACGGGGGTGCGGCGCACCGCGCACTGGAGCAGGAAGCCGGTGATCGCCGCGACGTCGGCGCCGCCCACGGTGGCGAGCAGCGCCACCTGATCCCCGAGGACGGGCCGGGCGCGTCGCAGCGCGTCGCGGATGGCCGCGCACTTGCGCATCCAGGTCAGGTCGTCGATCGGCATGCCGCCGCGGCCGGTGACCACGGAGGCGTCCGTCCCGCACAGGGCGGCGACCAGGGTCGCGGCGACGGTGGTTCCGCCGACGCTCAGGTCGCCGAGCACGACCAGGTCGGTCCCGGAGTCGGCTTCCTCGTCGGCGATCCGCATCCCGAGGAGCAGCGCGGCCTCGGCCTCCTCGGTCGTCAGCGCGTCCTCGACGTCGATCCGCCCGCTGCCGCGCCGGACGCGGTGCTTGGTGATCTCCGGGGGCAGCAGGTCGAGGTGGCAGTCCAGGCCGGCGTCCACGATCCGTACGGAGGCCCCGAGCCGCGCGGCCAGCACCGCCACCGGGCTCCGGCCGTCCAGGACGGCCCGCACCAGCTCGTGCGCGGTGCCGGCGGCACGTACGGAGACCCCCTCGGAGGCCACCCCGTGGTCGGCGGCGAACAGCACGACGCGCGGCCGCTCGATCGGCTTGACCGGCACCCGGCCCTGCGCGGCGGCGAGCCACTCGGCGAGTTCGTCGAGCCGCCCCAGCGCCCCGACCGGCACGGCCAGCCGTTCACGGCGTTCCTCGGCGTCACGCCGGACGCCCCCGTCGGGGCGCTCGATCAGATCGGAGAAGTCGTCGAGATTCAGCGTGGTCATTTGCCAGAGGGTACAGCGGCCTCCCGGGCTGCCCGAACGGTCCGTGCACCACCTTTCACCACCGGTCCCCGCGGCTACTGCTTCAGGACCAGCGCCTGCCCCGCCACCACCAGGAGCACGTGCTCGCACTCCCCGGCGACCCCGGCGTTCAGCCGCCCCAGCTCGTCGCGGAACCGCCGCCCCGACGCCGTCGCGGGAACGACCCCGGAGCCGACCTCGTTGCTGACCAGCACCACCTGGCGACGGGTGGCCCGGACCGCCGCCACCAGTTCACCGATGCGCGCGGCCAGCTCCTTGCTCCCCCCGCCCGCCCAGACGGAGTCGTCCCAGGCACCGGCCCGGTCCATCGCGTCCGTGAGCCACAGCGCCAGGCAGTCGACGAGCAGCGCCGGCCCCTCCTGCTCCAGCAGCGGCACCAGGTCGCAGGTCTCCACCGTCCGCCAGGACGCCGCCCTGCGCTCGCGGTGGAGCCCGACCCGCGCGGCCCACTCCGGGTCGCCCTCGCGGGTACCGCCCGTGGCCACGTAGACGACCTCCGGGTAGCCGGCCAGCCGGCGCTCGGCCTCGTACGACTTGCCCGAGCGGGCCCCGCCCAGGACCAGGGTCCGCCGCGGCACCTCGGGCGCCGGCCGGTACTCCCCGGCCGCCACGGTGGTCCCGTCCGTCACCGTCCGCGCGCCCGCTGCGGCGCAGCGGCGCTCCAGTTCCGCGCCCGGCGGGGTGTCGTGGTCCAGGTGGACCGCGATCACGTCCGTCGCCGGGCCCACCGCCCCGCTGGCCCGCAGCCGCGCCAGTGCCTCCGGCCGGCTGAGCACGTCCGCGAGGACCACGTCGTACGGGCGCCGCCCGCTGGTGCCGGACGTCCCGGCCGGGGCGCCGCCCGGCGGCAGGTACAGCATCCGGGCACCGTCCGGCCCGGTCACCTCGTACCCGGTGCCCGGCGCGTCCATCGGCACGGCCCGCACCCGGTGCCCGGAGATCACCGCGAGCTCCCGCCCGTCCGGGACCCGCCCGGCCGCCGGCAGCCCCGGCGGCAGCTCCACGGGCGGGCCGTCGTGCGGGTGGGTCAGCAGGACCTGCCGTACGGCGGCCAGCGAATGCCCCGCCCGGGCGCCGGCGAGCACCGCCCCGGGGGTCAGGTCCAGCAGCAGCGCCCCGTCCACGAGCACGGAGGTGGCGGCGCGCGCCCGGGGCCCCACGGAGAGTGCGCACGCGGCGCAGGGACAGCCGGGGCGGGGCAGTCCTTCGGGTGTGCCGGTGCCGAGCAGAGTGAGTTCCACAGGACGATCCTCCCGCGTCGCCGGGACTGCTGCGCGCCCGGTTAGTCTGCGGGCACACTCAAGGCGAGAAGCGTGTGAGAAGCGGACGAGCAACGGAGGCGGACATGGCGTGGACGTGGCGGTTCGAGGCGGCCGACGGCGATGAGGCGAGCCCGTCGGTGGTGCCGGAGGAGTTCACCACGCAGGGGGACGCCGAATCCTGGATCGGCGAGTACTGGAAGGACCTGCTGGAGGGCGGCACCGAACAGGTGAAGCTGTCCGACGACAAAGGGGTCCAGCTCTACACGATGAGCCTGCGCGAGGCCGCGGAACTCTAACCGGCGCTGCCCGGCGCTGCCCGGGTACGCGAGAGCCCGGACCCCTCAGGGGTCCGGGCTCTGCCACGTGAAGAACACCTCGGGGCTCAGCCCCGTACGCCGCACAGGTGCAGCAGCGCGGCGACCCCGCGGTAGGGGTCGGTCCGCCCGGCGCGGTCCTCGGCGGCGAGCAGCCGCTCCAGCTCCGCGTCGGCCGGGAGCTCGTCTCCGGCCTCGGTGCCGTCGGTGAAGACGCGTACGCCGTACCAGGTCTGCAGCGGGGCGCCGATCCCGGACAGGGTCGCGGTCAGCGTGGCCAGCCGGTCGGCGCGCACGTCCAGGCCCAGCCGGTTCGTGTAGTCGACGCCTTCGAAGGCGGACAGCGCCGCCGTCCAGTCACCGTGCAGGCCGGGCCGCATGGCGAGGGCGTCGCCGTTGCGCACCAGCAGGGACAGCAGCCCGCCGGGGGCCAGCATCCGGGCGAGCCCGGCCAGCATGGCGTCCGGCTCGGCGACGTACATGAGGACGCCGTGGCAGAGCACGACGTCGAAGCTGCCCGGCAGGAAGTGCGCGCCGGTCTCCCGGCCGTCGCCCTCCATGAGGCGGACGCGGTCCTGGATCCCGGGGGGCTCGGCAGCCAGCACCTCACGGGCGACGGTCAGCATCGCCGGATCCTGCTCCAGCCCGGTCACCATGTGCCCGGCGCGGGCCAGGCGCAGTGCCTGCGTGCCCTGGCCCATGCCGACGTCGAGGACGCGCAGCCGCTGCCCCACGGGGAAGCGGTGCGCGATCTGCTCGTCGACCTGCCGGCCGACGAGCTCCTGGCGCACCGCGTTGCGGAGCCCGCCGAGGCCTTCCAGCCACAGCCGGGCCCCGTCCGCGAAGCCACCCCCGCCGAACGCTCCGGGCGTTCCTCGGCTCAGGGCCGTTCCCCGCGCTTGACCTGCGGCTTCGGCAGACGCAGCCGGCGCATCTGGAGGGTGCGCATCAGGCCGTACGCGACGGCGCCGCGCTTGGGCTCGTTCGGGAAGCGCTCGTTCAGGGCCTTGCGCAGGCGGATGAACATGCCGATGGAGTCGACGATGATCAGCGCGATCACGCCGAGCCACAGCAGCAGCGCGATGTTCTGGATGGACGACACCCGCACCATGCTCAGCACCAGGATGATCACGGCCAGCGGCAGGAACATCTCGGCGACGGAGAAGCGGGAGTCCACGAAGTCGCGCACGTACCGGCGCACGGGACCCTTGTCCCGGTTGGGCAGATAACGCTCGTCGCCATTGGCGAGGGCTTCGCGCTGCTTGGTCATCTCGACCCGGCGGCGCTCACGAGCCCGCTTGGCATCCTCCTTGCGGTTGCCGGTCGAAGCCACCACGGCCTTGCGCTGCGACTGGGCCACAGCACGCTTCGGCGTCGGGCGGCCCTTCGGGGCCTGAGGGTCACGGGACTGCGAGAGGTCGGCGCTCACCTTGTCGGTGGCGGCGTCCTTCTCTTCCTTGGAGGATCGGCTACCAAACACAAACCCAAGGGTACGTGGTTGTGGGCACGCGCCCCGTCCCGGCGGGGAACGATCCGGCAACGGCGGGCGTCCTACCTGGGGGAGCACCTACTCCTTACGCCTGACACGGCCGACGAGCAGTCGTCCTGGAGGAGGAGCGCATCCCCGCTCGAACAGTGCGGTAATAGAGACAGGGCCCGTACTGTGGGTCTTGTTGGTGACCTGGAGCACAGTCCGTCTAGAAGGGGGCGCGCGAAGCCCATGAGCGGTGTCATGAAGCGTATGGGGATGATCTTCCGCGCGAAGGCGAACAAGGCCCTGGACCGGGCCGAGGACCCGCGCGAGACCCTCGACTACTCGTACCAGAAGCAGCTCGAACTGCTTCAGAAGGTGCGCCGCGGCGTCGCCGACGTGGCGACCTCCCGCAAGCGGCTGGAGCTGCAGCTCAACCAGCTCCAGGGCCAGTCCAGCAAGCTGGAGGACCAGGGCCGCAAGGCGCTGGCCCTGGGCCGCGAGGACCTGGCCCGCGAGGCCCTGTCCCGCCGCGCCTCGCTGCAGCAGCAGGTCAGCGACCTGGAGGTGCAGCACCAGACCCTCCAGGGCGAGGAGGAGAAGCTGACGCTGGCCGCGCAGCGGCTGCAGGCCAAGGTGGACGCCTTCCGCACCAAGAAGGAGACCATCAAGGCCACGTACACGGCCGCCCAGGCGCAGACGCGGATCGCCGAGTCCTTCTCCGGCATCTCCGAGGAGATGAGCGACGTCGGCCTCGCCATCCAGCGGGCCGAGGACAAGACGGCGCAGCTCCAGGCCCGCGCCGGCGCGATCGACGAGCTGCTCGCCTCCGGCGCGCTCGACGACCAGAGCGGCCTCGGCTCCAAGGACGACATCCAGGCCGAGCTCGACCGGCTCTCCGGCGGGACCGACGTGGAGCTGGAGCTCCAGCGCATGAAGGCCGAGCTGGCGGGCGGCCCCTCCGCCCAGCAGCAGTCCATCGAGGGCGGCGCCCCGGGCGCCGGCCAGCAGTCGCAGACCCAGCACCGGTTCGACAAGCAGTAGGACGGGGCCCGTCATGATTGTCCGCGTCATGGGGGAAGGTCAGGTGGAGCTGGCGGACAGCCACTTCACCGAGCTCAACAAGCTGGACGACGAACTGCTCGCGGAGATGGAGAGCGGCGACGAGGAGGGCTTCCGGCGCACGCTGGGCCAGCTCCTCGAAGCCGTACGGCGGCTCGGCACACCACTGCCCGACGAGGCGCTGGAGCCGTCCGAGCTGATCCTGCCCGGCCCCGACGCCTCGCTGGACGAGGTACGGGAGATGCTCAAGGACGACGGGCTGATCCCGGGCTGACCGGGGACGGACGGACGTAGAAGAGAGAGGAGGGCACGCCCCACGGGGGCGGGCCCTCCTCTCCTACGTCAGTGCGGCTCCTTCTTCGAGGCCCGCCGCTCCGGGTCGGGCGTCCCGCCGATGAAGTTCTCGAACTTGCGCCGCGGCGAGGCCCACCGGCGGTCGTGGTGGAAGGCGCGCAGCCCGGCCTTGGCGCGGGCCTTCGGGCGGTTGGCGTAGAACTTCTTCGCGTACGGGGAATCGGGCCGGGCCAGCCGGATCGCGCCGATCAGCGCGACGAAGGGGATGACCGTGCCGAAGAAGGCGGTGCGCGCCTTGCCCTTCCACAGGGCGATCAGGGCGAGGAAGAAGTTGGTCGCCGTGTTCATGGCGACCAGCCCGCGGTTGTGCCGCTCGTCCTCGGTGAGGTCGTTGACCCCGAACGGCAGGAAGCCGCCCAGCACCAGCGCCACGATCGCCGCCGTCAGGACCACGATCTCCACGCTCTTGCGTCCCTGCTCGCTCCAGTAGACGTCGTCCAGGTGCAGGATCAGCGCGAACTCGTCCAGCACCAGCCCCGCTCCCAGCCCGAAGATCACGGCCGACAGGCCCGCCCCGAAGCTGTGCCGGGCGCTGCCGATCGCACCGAAGCCGCCGATGATCACGAGGATCACGCCCGGGACCACGTGGTGGATGTGCATCCCGCCCGGCGTGACGTTCTTGAAGGGCCCCCGGCCGACCCGGATCATGCGGGTGATCACGCGGGTGACCAGGAAGGACACGACGAAGGAGACCAGCGCGAGGAGCAGCGGGAGCTTCCCCGGCTCCACGATGTTGCGATACCACCAGTGACCCATGCCACCACCTCCCGATTTGGGGTGTATTGGGTAACCTACCTGCCTCGTCGAGCGGGTAGCGTTCGCGCCGATGACAGATTCGTACGACGGCCCGTCCCCGACCCCGCCCCCGGAGCGCGCCTCGCTGCTCGACGGGGTGCGCTTCGCCTTCGGCACGCTCACCGTGCTGCCCACCCGCATCACCCGCTGGGACCGCCCCGCCGCCCGCACCGGCATGGCCTGCGCCCCGCTCGCCGGGCTCGTCGTGGGGCTCCTCGCGGCCGCGCCCGGCGTGGTCCTGCTGCTGTGCGGCGGGGGTCCGCTGCTCGCCGCCGCCGTCACCGTCGCCGTACCGGCGGCCCTGACCCGCGCCCTGCACCTGGACGGCCTCGCCGACACGGCGGACGGGCTGGGCAGCGCCAAGCCGGCCGACGCCGCGCTGCGCATCATGAAGCAGTCCGACATCGGGCCCTTCGGGGTGGTGGTGCTGGTGTTCACGCTGCTGGTCCAGGTCGCCGCCCTGGCCGACGTGTACGCCGACAGCTGGATCCGGGGCGCCCTGGCCGCCGTGGTCGCCTCCGTCACCGCCCGGCTCGCCATGACCCTGGCCTCCCGCGACGGGGTCCCCGCGGCCCGCCCCGAGGGGCTGGGCGCGGCGGTCGCCGGAGTCGTCCCGCGCGAGGCCGCCGCCGCGGTCGCCGGACTCGTGCTGGTGCTGTCCGCCGCCGCCGCGCTGCCGCTGGGCCTGCCGGCCGCCGCGCAGCACGCGGCGGCGGTCCTGGCCGCCCTGCTGGCCGCGGAAGCCCTGCTCCGCCGCTGCGTAGGCCGCTTCGACGGGGTCACCGGTGACGTGTTCGGAGCCCTGGCCGAGGTCTCGGCGACCGCGGCCCTGGTCGTACTGGCCCTGGGCTAGGGGGTGTCTTGGCCGGCACCGGCCACCCGCCAGGTCCCGCCCGCCCGCCGGGCCCCCGCCGCGCGGGACGACGTAGGGTCGGGGCGTGGAAAAGACCCCGAACCAGGCCCCGACGCCCATCCGGGTGCTCCTCGCCGACGACCAGGCCCTGCTGCGCAGCGCGTTCAAGGTGCTCGTCGACTCCGAGGCCGACATGTGTGTCGTCGGGGAGGCCTCCGACGGGGCGCAGGCCTTCGAGCTGGCGCGCACGGAGCGGCCCGACGTCGTGCTCATGGACATCCGGATGCCCGGCACCGACGGCCTCGCCGCCACCCGGCTGATCAGCGCCGACCCCGAACTGGCCGGGGTCCGCGTGGTGATGCTGACGACCTTCGAGGTGGACGAGTACGTGGCGGCCTCCCTGCGGGCGGGCGCCTCCGGGTTCCTCGGCAAGGGAGCCGAGCCCGAGGAGCTGCTCAACGCCATCCGCGTCGCGGCCGCCGGCGACGCGCTGCTCTCCCCGGCCGCCACGAAGGGGCTCATCGCCACCTTCCTCGCGCAGGGCGGCGGCGAGGGGGACACCCCCGCCGCGGGCGCCGCCCACCTGCAGCGCCTGGCGGCACTGACCGGACGCGAGCGCGAGGTCCTCGTCCTCGTGGCGGCGGGCCTGTCCAACGACGAGATCGCCCGCCGGCTGGAAGTCAGCCCGCTCACCGTCAAGACCCACGTGAACCGGGCCATGTCCAAGCTCGGCGCCCGCGATCGGGCGCAATTGGTGGTCATCGCGTACGAATCGGGACTTGTGCGGCCCAGGGCCGACTAGTTCGCGGTGGTTCGGAGCGGTTCTGAGCAGTCCGGAGTAGTCCGCGCCTACTGCGGACGCGGTATGCCCTGGATAAGGACGGGACCTGGGAGCGACGTCGGCGTGCCCGTGCGCGGGAGAGGCTGAGGGGCCCCGCGCGTGCCCGAAGGCACGGCCGTCCGTCATGCCTCGTAGACGTCACCGCGTCCCTGCAGAGAGATCCCCATAGCCATGTTCCGGCTGTCCCGCTTCAGCCTCGCCCAGAGGGCGCTGATCGGCCTCGTGTCGCTCGTCGCGCTGCTCTTCGGCGCCATTGCCATCCCGCAGCTCAAGCAGCAGCTGCTGCCCTCCATCGACCTGCCGATGGTGACCGTGCTCGCGCCGTACCAGGGCGCCTCGCCCGACGTGGTGGAGAAGCAGGTCGTCGAACCGATCGAGGCCCTGCTCAAGGGCGTCGACGGCATCACCGGCATCACCTCCACCGCCAGCGAGGGCAACGCCCTCATCATGGCGACCTTCGACTACGGCGACGAGGGCACCAAGCAGCTCGTCGCCGACGTCCAGCAGGCAGTCAACCGGGCCCGCGTACGGCTGCCCGCCGAGGTCGACCCGCAGGTGATCGCCGGTTCCACCGACGACATCCCGACCGTGGTCCTCGCCGTCACCTCCGACAAGGACCAGCAGGCGCTGGCCGACCAGCTGACCACGTCCGTGGTCCCCGCGCTGGAGGACATCGCGGGCGTCGGCCAGGTCACCGTCGACGGGGTCCGGGACCTCCAGGTCACCGTCACCCCCGACGACGCCAAGCTCGCCGCCGCCGGACTCGACGGCGCGGCCCTGGCCCAGGGCCTCCAGGCGGGCGGCGCCACCGTCCCCGCCGGCTCCTTCGACGAGGCGGGCAAGAACCGCACCGTGCGCGTCGGTTCGGGCTACACCTCGCTCGCCCAGCTGGAGGACCTGCGCCTCACCGCCGGACCGGGCAAGCCCGCCGTGCGCCTCGGCGACGTGGCGAGCGTGAAGCAGGAGCCGGCCAAGGCGGACTCCCTCACCCGCACCAACGGCAAGCCCAGCCTGGCCCTGGTCCTCACCATGGACAAGGACGGCAGCGCCGTCGCCATCTCGGACGCGGTCAAGGACAAGCTGCCCGAGCTCCGCACCACCCTCGGCTCCGGCGCCGACCTGGCCGTGGTCAGCGACCAGGGCCCGGCCGTCGCCAAGTCCATCTCGGGCCTGACCACCGAGGGCCTGCTCGGCCTGGTCTTCGCGGTCGTCGTGATCCTGGTCTTCCTCGGCTCGCTGCGCTCGACGCTGGTCACCGCGGTCTCCATCCCGCTGTCGGTCGTGCTCGCGCTGATCGTGCTGTGGACCCGGGACCTCTCCCTCAACATGCTGACGCTGGGCGCGCTCACCATCGCCATCGGCCGGGTCGTCGACGACTCGATCGTGGTCCTGGAGAACATCAAGCGCCACCTCGGCTACGGCGAGGAGCGGCAGCACGCGATCATCACCGCGGTCAAGGAGGTGGCCGGCGCGGTCACCTCCTCCACGCTCACCACCGTCGCCGTCTTCCTGCCGATCGCCTTCGTCGGCGGCATGGTCGGCCAGTTCTTCGGCCCGTTCTCCATCACCGTCACCGCGGCCCTGCTGGCCTCGCTGCTCGTCTCCCTGACGGTCGTGCCGGTGCTCTCGTACTGGTTCCTGCGCGCGCCGAAGGGCGTCAGCGAAGGGGACGCCGCGAGCATCGAGAAGGCCCGCCGCGAGGCCGAGGAGAAGGAGTCCCGCAGCAAGCTCCAGCAGTTCTACGTACGGGCGCTGGGCCTGGTCACCCGCCGCCGGGTCGCCACCCTGATCGTCGCCGTCGTGGTGCTCGTCGCGACGCTGGGCATGACCCCGCTGCTCAAGACGAACTTCTTCGACCAGGGCGAGCAGGAAGTCCTCAGCATCAAGCAGCAGTTGCCGCCCGGCACCTCGCTGGCCGCCGCGGACGAGGCGAGCCGCAAGGTCGAGAAGGTCCTGGACGGGACCGACGGGGTCAAGGACTACCAGGTCACCGTCGGCTCCTCCGGCTTCATGGCCGCCTTCGGCGGCGGTACGGGCTCCAACCAGGCCTCGTACCAGGTCACGCTGGAGGACTCCGGCAAGACCGAGGCCGCCAAGAAGCACATCGAGACCGCCCTGAAGGGGCTCGACGGCATCGGCGAGACCACCATCGCGGCCGGTGACGGCTTCGGCAGCCAGAACCTCAGCGTGGTCGTCAAGGCCGGCGACGGGGCCGTCCTGGCCCAGGCCGCCGAGCAGGTCCGCGCCGAGGTGGCGAAGATCGAGGACGTCACCGACGTCCAGAGCGACCTGTCCCAGTCCGTGCCCCGGATCTCGGTCACCGCCACCCCCAAGGCTGCGGAGTTCGGCCTGAACCAGGCGGCGCTCGGCGCCATCGTCGGCCAGGCCGTACGCGGCAACCCGGCGGGCAAGGCCGTACTGGACGACACCGAGCGGGACATCGTCATCAAGTCCGCGCAGCCGGCCACCACCCTGGCCCAGCTGCGGGCGCTGCCCGTCGGCCCCGTGAAGCTCGGCGACATCGCCGAGGTCAAGGAGGTCCCCGGCCCCGTCGCGATGACCCGGATCGACGGCGCCCGCGCCGCGACCATCAGCGCGAAGCCGGTCGGTGACAACACCGGCGCCGTCAGCTCCACCCTGCAGACGAAGATCAAAGCCCTGGACCTGCCCGAGGGCGCCACGGCCACCATCGGCGGCGTCGGACAGGACCAGAGCGAGGCCTTCGGCCAGCTGGGCCTGGCCATGCTCGCGGCCATCGCGATCGTGTTCATGCTGCTGGTCGCGACGTTCCGCTCGCTGGTCCAGCCGCTGATCCTGCTGGTCTCGATCCCCTTCGCGGCGACCGGCGCGCTCGGCCTGCTGCTGATCACGGGCACCCCGCTCGGCGTCCCGGCGCTGATCGGCATGCTGATGCTCATCGGCATCGTCGTGACCAACGCGATCGTCCTGATCGACCTGGTCAACCAGTACCGGGCCCAGGGCTACGGCATCGTCGAGGCGGTCGTCGAGGGCGGCCGGCACCGACTGCGCCCGATCCTGATGACGGCACTGGCGACGATCTTCGCGCTGCTCCCGATGGCGCTGGGCGTCACCGGAGAGGGCGGCTTCATCTCGCAGCCGCTCGCGGTGGTCGTCATCGGCGGCCTGATCAGCTCCACCCTGCTGACCCTGCTCCTGGTGCCGACCCTCTACACGATGCTGGAGCTCCGCAAGGAGCGCCGCAGCGCGAAGAAGAGGGCCCGCCTGACCGTGGTCCCGGCCCCGGCCGCCTCCGCGGAGGACGAGAGCCCCGTCAAGGTCTGACGGACGCGGGAGACCCGTACACGCTGAAGGGCCGCCCCTCGCAGGAGGGGCGGCCCTTCGGTCGTCGTCACCGGGGTTCCCGGACCGGCTACGGAAGCGCGAGCATCCGCTCCAGGGCGAGCTTGGCGAAGTCCGCGGTCTCCTTGTCGACCTGGATCTGGTTGACGAGGTTGCCCTCGGCCAGGGACTCCAGGGTCCACACCAGGTGGGGGAGGTCGATGCGGTTCATGGTCGAGCAGAAGCAGACCGTCTTGTCGAGGAAGACGACCTCCTTGCCCTCCGGGGCGAATCGGTTCGCCAGACGCTGGACGAGGTTCAGCTCGGTGCCGATGGCCCACTTGGAGCCGGCCGGGGCCGCCTCCAGCGCCTTGATGATGTACTCGGTGGAGCCGACGTAGTCCGCGGCCGCCACGACCTCGTGCTTGCACTCCGGGTGGACCAGGACGTTCACGCCGGGGATGCGGGCGCGCACGTCGTTGACCGAGTCGACCGAGAACCGGCCGTGCACCGAGCAGTGCCCGCGCCACAGGATCATCTTGGCGTTCCGCAGCTGCTCGACGGTCAGGCCGCCGTTCGGCTTGTGCGGGTTGTAGAGCACGCAGTCGTCCAGGGACATGCCCATGTCGCGGACGGCGGTGTTGCGGCCCAGGTGCTGGTCCGGGAGGAAGAGGATCTTCTCGCCCTGCTCGAACGCCCACTCCAGGGCCTTCTTGGCGTTGGACGAGGTGCAGATCGTGCCGCCGTGCTTGCCGGTGAAGGCCTTGATGTCGGCGGAGGAGTTCATGTACGAGACGGGGACCGTCTCACCGGCGATGCCGGCGTCGGTCAGCACGTCCCAGCACTCCGCGACCTGCTCGGCGGTGGCCATGTCGGCCATCGAGCAGCCCGCGGCCAGGTCCGGCAGGACGACCTTCTGGTCGTCCGAGGTGAGGATGTCCGCGGACTCGGCCATGAAGTGGACGCCGCAGAAGACGATGTACTCGGCCTCCGGCTTGGCGGCCGCGTCCTTGGCGAGCTTGAAGGAGTCACCGGTGACGTCGGCGAACTCGATGACCTCGTCACGCTGGTAGTGGTGGCCGAGGATGAAGACCTTGTCCCCGAGCTTCTCCTTGGCGGCACGGGCGCGCGCCACGAGGTCCGGGTCCGACGGCGAGGGCAGGTCGCCGGGGCACTCCACCCCGCGCTCGCTCTTGGGGTCGGCTTCGCGGCCGAGCAGCAGCAAGGCAAGGGGCGTCGGCTGGACGTCCAAAGGCTGGTTGTCCAAAGGCTGGGCGGTGGTCACGACACGCACCCTTTCTGTTCTGCGACAAGGGACTTCTGAAGCCACTCTGAAGCCATCGCTTCGACTTCTCGTCTATTTGACGCTATCTATCATAACTGCTTCACGTCACTTTGACGATGCCGATAGTGTCGATGTGACGCATTCGCCCGCCCGTCGCGGGTGCCTCGCCGGGACCCACCACCGCGCGGTGGTGTGCGAGCATGGAATTTCTGAAACACGCGTCGGGTCCCGGAATGAATCCGCGGTCCCGCTCGTTGCCACCGACGGCAAGAGTCCGACGTTTCCCCGCTCCCGGCGGGGAGCCGCCCACTTCGGGAGTGAATGCAGATGTCCGTACAGGACGAAAAGACCACCGTGAGCGACGGCATCCTCCTGTCCGACGCCGCCGCCGAGAAGGTCAGGACCCTGCTGGAGCAGGAAGGCCGTGACGACCTGGCGCTGCGCGTCGCCGTCCAGCCCGGTGGCTGCTCGGGCCTGCGCTACCAGCTCTTCTTCGACGAGCGCTCCCTCGACGGCGACGTCGTGAAGGACTTCGACGGTGTGAAGGTCGTCACCGACCGGATGAGCTCCCCGTACCTGCACGGTGCGTCGATCGACTTCGTCGACACCATCGAGAAGCAGGGCTTCACGATCGACAACCCGAACGCCACGGGCTCCTGCGCCTGCGGCGACTCGTTCAACTAGGCCCCGCGGGGCCTCACGGCCCGGCTGAGCTCGCAGAGCAGACGAGAGGGGCCCGCCCGCGGACATCCGCGGGCGGGCCCCTCTCGCGCGTCCTGGCGCCTACTGGCGGGGGACGGCCTTGCCGTTGGTCGCGTCGATCACCTTGCGGTCGCCCAGCGGCTGCTGGAGCGTGCCCGTCACGGTCATCTCCTTCGCGATCAGGATGCAGACCTGCCCCGGCTTGTTCGGGGTGTCCGTGATCTTCACCATCACCGACTCCGGCTGCTCCCGGACCTCCAGGGCGTAGGTGCTGCACACCCCGCCCCAGAAGTTCACGGTCAGCGTCCGGTCGGCCGAGGCGTACGAGAACCCGGGCACGGCCTGCCCCTTCGCGGGCGGGTCGACCGGGGTGGGCAGGTCCACCGGGGGAGTCTCCCCGGTCAGGGCCGCCGGCTGGGCCACCGTGTGGCCCGGGGCGCCGCCCTTGCCGGCCACCTCGAACAGCCAGGCCGGCACCAGGCCGCGGGCCCCGTCGACCGTGCCCGGGACCAGCCCGAGCTCGGCACCCTTCACCGACTCCGTCCGCGTCGGCTTCATCGGGCGGGGCTCCGGGTTGCACGGCAGCGTGTCCGTGGCACCGTCCGGGGTGTCCGGAGTCAGCGGCACGCTCGTGGCGCAGCCGCTCGGACCGGGATCCTTGGCGCCGGAGCCCCGGGACTTGTCGTTGAGGCGGGCCAGCGCGTCGACGGCGCCGATCACCGGCTGCTCGGCGGCCCGCGCGGGCGCCTTCAGCTCGCCGCTGCCCGACACCACCTGGGAGTCCGCACCGACACCGACCCGGGTGGACCAGCCCTGCGTGCGCAGGCCATCGATCACCGGGTCGGCCGTCACCAGGCGTACGGAGCCCTGGGCGATCCGGGCGTCGAGCGCGGCCGCGCCCTGCCCCACGGCCGCCAGCACGGGCGCCGAGGCGGCCTTGGCGGCCTCCTCCGAGACGGGCGTCCCGCCGGTGCCGCCGTGCTCCTGACCCAGGTCCTGGGGGAGCGTGGCCGGGCCGCAGGTGTCCTTGCCGCGCACGCAGTCGTCCCCGGTGCCGCCGACCTGGAAGCGGGAGAAGTTCCAGGTCCCGGGCGCCTTGAGGTTCACCGTGAGCCGGGGCCCGGAGCCGTCCGCCGCCTCCCCGGCCTGCCAGGTCTCCCCGACCAGCCGGGGCGCGCCGGAGATCCCGAGCGCCGTGGCGAGCCGTGCCACCTCCGCGGAGGTCACCTCACCGCTCGCCGCGAAGGCCGGCGCGGTGGCGGGGCCGTCCGGGAGGGGGACGTCGGCGGTGTACGTGACCCCGCCGCCGGAGGGGTCGGGCTCGCCGGGGGCGATGCCGGGCCCGGGCGGAGTGGCCGCCGCCGCGCGGGGTGCGGAGGCCGCGCTGTCGCCCGTACGCCCCTCGCCGTGAGCGGTCGACGCCAGGTACGCGGTGCCGCCGCCGGTGAGCAGGACGGCGGCCGCGATCGAACCTACGACCCAGACCGGCCGCCGTCGTGTGACACGTGACGCACCGGGGGTGGCGGGCACCTCGGGTGTCCCGGCTCCGTCGGGTGCTTCCAGTCCATCGGGGTGTTCGCTGGTCACCGCATCGCTCCTTTGCCAGTCCCGCATGGGGTGATGCGGGTGTGACGGAACAGACGCGGATCCGGTTCCCCGGCTAGTAGCCGTAGACCGCCGTGGCGGCGATCAGGCGGGCCGAGGCCGCCGGGACGCGGATCCCGCTGATCTGGGAGGGCGCCACCCGGTCCGGCCGCGGATCGGCGGGAACCTGCCAGTGGGGGGCCATCCGGGCGCAGTCGCCCAGCAGCTGTTCGAAGGCGGTGCCCGCCGCGTTCTCGGAGAGCCGGACGTGCCCGAAGCCATCGGTGTAGGTCATGGGGCACGGTAGGCACGCGACCGCGGGTGAAGAAAGAGCTACTACGGGGTAGTTTCGGCAGGTCGGCCTCGGCCCGCCGAGCGGGTAGTTTTGAATGTCCCCTTGCCTTCCCTCGCAGGAGCGTCCACGCCGTGCGTATCGCAGTCACCGGCTCCATCGCCACCGACCACCTCATGACCTTCCCCGGCCGCTTCGCCGACCAGTTGGTCGCGGACCAGCTGCACACGGTCTCTCTCTCCTTCCTCGTCGACAACCTCGACGTGCGGCGCGGCGGCGTCGGCCCGAACATCTGCTTCGGCATGGGGCAGCTCGGCGCCCGGCCGATCCTCGTCGGCGCGGCCGGCTCCGACTTCGACGAGTACCGCGCCTGGCTCGACCGGCACGGCGTCGACACCCAGTCCGTACGGATCTCCGAGGTCCTGCACACCGCGCGCTTCGTCTGCACGACGGACGCCGACCACAACCAGATCGGCTCCTTCTACACGGGCGCGATGAGCGAGGCCCGCCTGATCGAACTGAAGTCGGTCGCGGACCGGGTCGGCGGCCTGGACCTCGTCCTGATCGGCGCGGACGACCCCGAGGCGATGCTGCGCCACACGGAGGAGTGCCGGACGCGGGGGATCCCCTTCGCGGCGGACTTCTCGCAGCAGATCGCCCGGATGGACGGCGACAACATCCGCACCCTGATGGAGGGCGCGACGTACCTCTTCTCGAACGAGTACGAGAAGGGCCTCATCGAGGCGAAGTCCGGCTGGAGCGACGCGGAGATCCTGGCGAAGGTCGGCACCCGGGTCACCACGCTCGGCTCGAACGGCGTCCGCATCGACCGGGTCGGCCACGACCCGATCGTGGTCGGCTGCCCGGAGGAGACCGCGAAGGTCGACCCGACGGGCGTCGGCGACGCGTTCCGCGCGGGCTTCCTGACGGGGCTCGGCTGGGGCGTCGGCTTGGAGCGGGCCGCGCAGGTCGGCTGCATGCTGGCCACGCTCGTCATCGAGACCCTCGGCACCCAGGAGTACACCCTGGGCCGGGCCCACTTCATGGAGCGCTTCACGAAGGCCTACGGTGACGAGGCGGCGACGCAAGTCCAGTCCCACCTCCCGGCGTAGCCCCTCGCGGGGCCCGGTGGGCGAGTGCGGGGGGACTCGGCCCTGCGGGGGCTGTCCCCTACCCGCCCTTCGCCCGTTCCCCGGGCGCTGACCGGGGTCTGGGGCGGAGCCCCAGGGGGTCCGGGGCGCAGCCCCGGGGAACGGTGGAAGGGCGGGTAGGGGACAGCCCCCGCAGGGCCGCCCCACCCGCAGGCCGCCGCGACCCGGGTCAGACCGCCCGGCGGACCGTGTACGCAGTACCAAGGGGACGCGGGGCCTCGCCCACGTAGGTCTGCCCCCGCATCGCGCACCACGCCGGAATGTCCAACCGCGCCACCTCGTCGTCCGACAGGACGGTCACCGTCCCCCCCACCGGCACCCGCCCGATCGCCCGCCCCAGCTCGATCACCGGCTGCGGACACCGCAGCCCGAGGGTGTCCAGCTCCAGGGACTCCGCCTCCGGATCGGCGGCCATCACCGGTTCCACCACGCCGAGTTGCTCGCGGACCCCCGCCACCAGCCCCGGCAGGACCTCCAGGAAGCTGTTGACCTCCGCCGCCGTCGTACCGGCCGGCAGGGAGACCCGTACGTTCCCCTCCGACAGCACCCCCATGGCCCGCAGGACATGGGACGGCGTCAGCGTCGAGCTGGTGCACGAGGAGCCGGAGGACACGGAGTAGCCCGCCCGGTCCAGCCCGTGGAGCAGGGTCTCGCCGTCCACGTACAGGCAGGAGAAGGTGACCAGGTGCGGGAGCCGCAGGTCCGGATGGCCCACCACCTCCACGTCCGGCACCAGCCGGGCCACCCGCCGCCGCAGCCGGTCCACCAGGATCCGCAGCCGGGCCGCCTCCGCGTCCGCCTCGGCGCGCACCGCCCGCAGGGAGGCCGCCGCGGCGACGACCGCGGGGAGGTTGACGAAACCGGGGGAGCGCCCCGACTCCCTTTCGTCGGCGGGGCCTTGGGGTGCGAAGCGCACGCCCTTACGGACCGCCAGCAGGCCGACCCCGGCCGGCCCGCCCCATTTGTGGGCGCTCGCGCACAGCACGGACCAGCCGCCGGGGACCGGACCCCAGCCCAGCGACTGCGCGGCGTCCACCAGCAACGGGACCCCGGCGGCGGCGCACGCCTCGGCGACCTCCGCCACCGGCTGGACGGTGCCGACCTCGTGGTTGGCCGACTGGAGGCAGGCCAGCGCGGTGGCGGGGCCCACGAGTTCCCCGTACGAGGAGGCCGAGACCCGGCCGAACCGGTCCACCGGGACCTCCTCGACCCGCCCGCCGCCCGCCGCGTGGAGTTCCGCCGCGTGCAGTACGGAGCTGTGTTCCACCGCTGATACGACCAGATGCCCGCCGACGCGCCGACGCCCCGCCAGGACCCCGGCCATGCCCGAGTGGACCGCATGCGTCCCCGAAGGAGTGAATACGAGCTCGTCGGGGCGGCAGCCCACCGCCTCCGCCGCCGCCTCCCGCGCCGCGTCCAGCAGCAGCCGGGCCCGGCGCCCTTCGCGGTACAGCCGGGCCGGATCGGCCCAGCCTTCGTCAAGGGAGGCCTGGAGCGCCTGCCGGGCCACGGGGTGCAGCGGGGCGGCGGACGCGGTGTCGAAGTACGGCATCCGGTCACGCTAACCGGCCGCCGCGCCGGCGTGGCGATCGGACGAGGTCAGGGGTCGTCAGAAGGGGGCAGGATGCTGCCATTCGGGGTCGATTGGGCCGTCCCCCGTACGGCGGATCCATCCCTTCGGGGTCAGTAACGGCGCGTTGGGCACCCTCCCCGCGCGACCCCAAATAGCGTCCAGTAGGGTTTGGTCCGCATAAACATCCAAACCCCTGCCTGCGTCAGGGCCGGCGACCGACCCGAATGCGGCCGCGGCCGGCCGCGCGGGCCGAGACTCTCGGGAAGGCGCTACGTGAGTCCCTACGGCTCCGACCGCTCGCCGCGGCGCCCGATGCGGCGGAAGCTGCTGCAGGCGCTGACTGCGGGCGTGGTCCTGGCGACCGCCACTGGTTGCTCGTATACATGGAAAGACTTCCCCCGCCTCGGATTGCCCACCCCGGTCACTGAAGAGGCGCCTCGCATCCTCTCCCTGTGGCAGGGGTCCTGGGCGGCCGCTCTGATCACCGGCATCCTCGTGTGGGGCCTGATCATGTGGAGCGTCATCTTCCACCGGCGCAGCCGGACCAAGGTCGAGGTTCCCCCGCAGACCCGGTACAACATGCCCATCGAGGCCCTGTACACCGTGGTCCCGCTCATCATCGTCTCGGTGCTCTTCTACTTCACCGCGCGCGACGAGTCGAAGCTGCTCTCCCTCTCCGCCAAGCCGGCGCACACGATCAACGTGATCGGCTACCAGTGGAGCTGGGGCTTCAACTACGTCGAGGACGTCGACGGCGACGCGGCGACCCCGAAGGCGGACGAGGTTCCCAAGGAACTCTCCGCCATCCCGGACCGCTACACCAAGGACTTCCCGGCAGGCGCCGAAGGCGTCTACACCAAGGGCGTCCCGAGCGACCGGAACGCGGAGACCGGCAACCCCGGCCCGACGCTCTGGCTGCCGAAGGGTGAGAAGGTCCGCTTCATCCTGTCGTCGAACGACGTCATCCACTCCTTCTGGGTGGTCCCCTTCCTGTTCAAGCAGGACGTCATTCCGGGCCACACCAACGTCTTCGAGGTCACCCCGACCGAAGAGGGCGTCTTCATGGGCAAGTGTGCCGAGCTCTGCGGTGTCGACCACTCCCGAATGCTCTTCAACGTCAAGGTCGTCTCCCCGGAGGCGTACAAGGCGCACCTGAAGGAGCTCGCGGAGAAGGGGCAGACCGGCTTCCTCCCGGCCGGCATCCAGCAGACCGACCCGGCCCGCAATGCTGAGGTGAACAAACTGTGAGCATCCTCAACCAGCCTCAGGGTGCCGAGGCGGACTCGTACGAGAACGAGACGCCGGTCCGGACCAAGCAGCCGGGCAGCGTGGTCGTGAAGTGGCTTACCACCACCGACCACAAGACCATCGGCACGATGTACCTGCTCACGTCGTTCGTGTTCTTCATCATCGGCGGGATCATGGCGCTCTTCATGCGCGCCGAGCTGGCCCGTCCGGGCACGCAGATCATGTCGAACGAGCAGTTCAACCAGGCGTTCACCATGCATGGCACGATCATGCTGCTGATGTTCGCCACCCCGCTGTTCGCGGGCTTCGCGAACTGGATCATGCCGCTGCAGATCGGCGCGCCCGACGTGGCGTTCCCGCGGCTGAACATGTTCGCGTACTGGCTGTACCTCTTCGGCTCGACCATCGCGGTGGCCGGCTTCGTCACCCCCTCGGGTGCCGCCGACTTCGGCTGGTTCGCCTACTCCCCGCTGTCGGACGCCGTCCGCTCGCCGGGCATCGGCGCCGACATGTGGATCATGGGTCTGGCCTTCTCGGGCTTCGGCACGATCCTCGGTTCGGTCAACTTCATCACCACGATCATCTGCATGCGCGCTCCCGGCATGACGATGTTCCGCATGCCGATCTTCACCTGGAACGTGCTGCTGACCGGTGTCCTGGTCCTGCTCGCCTTCCCGGTGCTGGCCGCCGCGCTCTTCGCGCTGGAGGCCGACCGGAAGTTCGGTGCGCACGTCTTCGACGCGGCAAACGGCGGCGCCCTACTGTGGCAACACCTCTTCTGGTTCTTCGGACACCCAGAGGTGTACATCATCGCGCTGCCGTTCTTCGGAATCATTTCCGAAGTCATCCCGGTCTTCTCGCGCAAGCCGATGTTCGGTTACATCGGTCTGATCGCCGCGACGATTTCCATCGCCGGCCTTTCGGTGACCGTGTGGGCCCACCACATGTACGTCACCGGCGGTGTGCTGCTGCCGTTCTTCTCCTTCATGACGTTCCTCATCGCGGTTCCGACCGGTGTGAAGTTCTTCAACTGGATCGGCACGATGTGGAAGGGCTCGCTTTCCTTCGAGACCCCGATGCTCTGGGCCGTCGGCTTCCTGGTCACCTTCACCTTCGGTGGCCTGACCGGCGTCATCCTGGCTTCGCCCCCGATGGACTTCCACGTCTCCGACTCGTACTTCGTCGTCGCGCACTTCCACTACGTCATCTTCGGCACCGTGGTCTTCGCGATGTTCTCCGGGTTCCACTTCTGGTGGCCGAAGTTCACGGGCAAGATGCTGGACGAGCGCCTCGGCAAGATCACCTTCTGGACGCTGTTCGTGGGCTTCCACGGCACCTTCCTGGTGCAGCACTGGCTGGGCGCCGAGGGCATGCCGCGTCGTTACGCGGACTACCTCGCGGCGGACGGCTTCACGCTGCTGAACACGATCTCGACGATCAGTTCGTTCCTGCTGGGCCTGTCGATGCTCCCCTTCATGTACAACGTCTGGAAGACGGCGAAGTACGGCAAGAAGGTCGAGGTCGACGACCCGTGGGGCTACGGCCGTTCGCTCGAATGGGCGACGTCTTGCCCGCCGCCGCGGCACAACTTCCTCACCCTGCCGAGGATCCGGTCCGAATCCCCGGCATTCGATCTGCACCACCCCGAGATCGCGGCCCTCGACCACCTTGAGGACCACTCCGTGGCCGCCAAGGCCGTCGCTGGTGGCAAGGAGGCCGGCAAGTGAAGATCCAGGGCAGGATGTTCCTGTGGCTCGCCGCCTTCATCCTGATCATGACCGTCGTGTACGGCGTGTGGTCGAAGGAGCCGGTCGGCACCACCGCGCTCGCACTGGCCTTCGGCCTGAGCGCCATGATCGGCTACTACCTGGCCTTCACGGCCGCGCGTGTGGACGAGATGGCCCAGGACAACCTGGAGGCCGACGTCGCCGACGAGGCGGGCGAGCTGGGGTTCTTCTCCCCGCACAGCTGGCAGCCGCTCTCGCTGGCCATCGGTGGCGCCTTCGCCTTCATGGGCGTCATCTTCGGCTGGTGGCTGATGTACTTCTCCGCGCCGCTGATCCTCGTGGGTCTGTGGGGCTGGGTGTACGAGTACTACCGCGGCGAGAACCAGAACCAGTAGCCGCACCCCCGCAGCCGCTCCCCGGAGCGGTCGCAACGTGAGACCAGGGGCCCGGACACCTCCAATGGAGGAGTCCGGGCCCCTCGTTTGCAGTCACCCCGCGCGCCGTAATTGTCATATCTTCATAGCGTTGGCTCCATGAACCAGTCACCGCGTCTTTGGACCGTTATCGGCTGCTCCCTGCTGGTCGCGTCCCTCGGGGCCGGCGCCACCGCATGCGGGTCGGGCGACGACAACCCGCTGTCCGCCCGCCCCTACGACGCGGGCGACCAAGTCGCCCTCAACCAGTCCACCGGCAGTCGCCCGGTCGACCCGGACCGGCCCCTGGAAGTCACCGCCAAGAGCGGGGACGGCCGGATCACCGACGTGAGCGCCGTGGACACCCACGGACGCCGCCTGGCGGGCGAGTTGTCCGCCTCCGGCGACCGCTGGCACAGCACCGTCCCGATGGCCGCAGGTGTCCGCTACACCGTCCTCGTGAGCACCGAGGACGAGCGGGGCGCCCCCGGGCAGCGCACGCTCACCTTCGACACCACCCCGGCCAAGAAGGTCCTCAAGGTCGAATTCGGCCCGGACGAGGGCAAGTACGGCGTCGGACAGCCCCTCACGGCCGAACTCAACGAGCCCGTGAAGGACAAGGCCGCCCGCGCCGTCATCGAGCGGGGCCTGATCGTCGACGCCCCGCCGGAGGCCGTGGGCGCCTGGCACTGGGTGGACGACAAGAAGCTCCACTACCGGCCCAAGGAGTACTGGCCCGCCAACACCACGGTCTCCGTACGGAGCAACCTGGAGGGCATCAAGATCTCCGACGACCTGCACGGCGCCGCCTCCAAGCCGCTGAAGCTGGAGATCGGCGACCGCGTCGAGGTCACCACGGACGCCTCCTCGCACTGGCTCACCTTCAAGCGCAACGGAGAAGTGATCAATTCCATCCCGGTGACCACCGGAAAGCCGGGCTTCTCCACCCGCAACGGCGTCAAGGTGGTCCTCGGCAAGCAGTACTACGTCCAGATGCGCGGGGACACCGTGGGCATCGGCGGCAGCGAGTACTACAACCTGCCCGTCTACTACGCGACGCGCGTCACCTGGAGCGGTGAATACGTCCACGCCGCGCCGTGGTCCGTCGGCTCCCAGGGCTACGAGAACGTCAGCCACGGCTGCACCGGCATGAGCACGGGCAACGCCGCCTGGTTCTACGAGAACATCACCGAAGGCGACATCGTCCGCGTCATCAACAGCATCGGCGACGACATGGACACCTTCGGCAACGGCTACGGCGACTGGAACATGGACTGGAAGGACTGGCGCGAGGGCAGCGCCCTCCTCAAGGGCACCCAGGAGGGCCGCAGCCCCGTCGACCAGGCCCGCCTGCGCCCGCAGGTGTAACCACCGGGCCAGGAGCGCCGGGAGAGGCCGCAGCCGGGGCACGGGCACCCGTACGGACCGTACGGGTGCCCGTGCCCCGGTATGCGCCGGTACAGGCCTGTGCGGGCCCCTGCGGGGCGCACAGGCCCCGCAGGCCCCGCAGGCCCCGCAGGCCCCGCAGGCCGCGTCAGGCCGCCGGAGAGAGCCGTGCGCGCAGCAGACCCGCCAGGGCCTGCGCGAAGTCCACCGGATCAACCGGAAGGGTGACCGCGGCGTCCGCGCGGCTCCAGGTGGCCAGCCAGGCGTCCTGCGGACGGCCCATCAGGAGCAGGACGGGCGGGCACTGGAAGATCTCGTCCTTGATCTGCCGGCACACCCCCATCCCCCCGGCCGGAACCGCCTCGCCGTCCAGCACGCACACGTCGATGCCGCCCGCGTCCAGCTCCTTCAGGACGGCCGGCAGCGTGGCGCACTCCAGGAACTCCACCGGCGGCAGGTCTGCGGCCGGCCTGCGACCGGCCGCCAGCCGCACCTGCTCCCGGGTGCCCGCGTCGTCGCTGTAGACCAGAACCCGCGCAGTCGCCCGCATTTCGTTCCTCCACGTGTCCCGTGAATCACGTTGATGTTGCGCGGGATGCTACTCCGTCCGACCCGGTGTCAACATCGGTTCGTACAGCCTTGCCCGAGGGACGGCCCACGGGCGTCGGCAGGGCGATCTGATGGGCCGTTCGGGCCTTGCACACGCCCCTGACACTCCGAACGGCACCCCCCGGGGTGAGGGCGGGATAAGGGACCGACATAATGTCGGTCGTGGCGACAGCAACGACAGTAGATACCGGGCACGCGCACCCGACGGTCAACAGGCCGAACCTCGTCAGCGTGGGAACCATCATCTGGTTGAGTTCCGAGCTGATGTTCTTCGCGGCCCTCTTCGCGATGTACTTCACCCTGCGATCCGTGACAGGCGCCGAGTACTGGACAGAACAGGCTTCGGCCTTGAATCTGCCCTTCTCGGCGACGAACACGACGATCCTGGTGCTTTCCTCGCTCACCTGCCAGCTCGGCGTATTCGCCGCCGAGCGCGGTGACGTGAAGAAGCTCAGGACGTGGTTCATCATCACGTTCGTCATGGGTGCGATCTTCATTGGCGGCCAGGTGTTCGAGTACACCGAGCTGGTCAAGCACGAGGGCATGAGCCTCTCGTCCGGTCCGTACGGCTCGGTCTTCTACCTGACCACCGGCTTCCACGGTCTGCACGTGACGGGCGGTCTCATCGCCTTCCTGCTGGTCCTCGGCCGGACGTACGCGGCCAAGAGGTTCACCCACGAACAGGCCACGTCGGCCATCGTCGTGTCCTACTACTGGCACTTCGTCGATGTCGTCTGGATCGGCCTCTTCGCAACGATCTACCTGATCAAGTAGCGAACACGTCGCCGGGCCCGACCCGGCACTCCATCCAGACACACCGACGCAGAAGATCCTGACACCGGGGTAATCCGTGAAAAAGCTCTCCGCACGACGACGCCATCCGCTGGCGGCGGTCGTCGTTCTACTCTTCGCGCTGGCGGTTACCGGGGGGCTGTACAGCGCCTTCGCGCCCGCGGGCAATGCGAAGGCCGACGAAACCGTCCAGTCCCTCGCCATCGAGGAGGGCCAGAAGCTCTACGCCGTCGGCTGCGCAAGCTGCCACGGGACCGGCGGTCAGGGTTCCTCTGACGGCCCCAGCCTGGTTGGCGTCGGCTCCGCTGCCGTCGACTTCCAGGTCATGACGGGCCGTATGCCCGCCCAGCAGCCCGGCGCCCAGGTGCCGAAGAAGCCGGTCATCTACACCCAGGCGCAGACCGACCAGCTCGCCGCGTACATCGCTTCCCTCGGAGCCGGCCCGATCAGGCCGACCGAGAAGCAGTACGACCCGGCGGGTGCCGACATCGCGAAGGGTGGCGAACTGTTCCGCAACAACTGCGCGCAGTGCCACAACTTCACGGGCGAGGGCGGCGCACTGACGAACGGCAAGTACGCCCCGAACCTCGAGGGCGTCGATCCGAAGTACATCTACGAGGCCATGCTCACCGGCCCGCAGAACATGCCCTCCTTCCCCGACAGCACCATGCCGGAGAAGCAGAAGAAGGACATCATCGCGTACCTCCAGCACGTCAACGGCGAGAAGTCGACCAACCCCGGTGGCCTCAAGCTCGGTGGCCTCGGCCCCGTCTCCGAGGGTCTCTTCGGCTGGATCTTCGGACTGGGTGCGCTGATCGCTGTCGCCGTCTGGGTCGCGGCCCACACCGCTAAGGCCAAGAAGTCATGAGTAGCCAAGACATTCCCGAAGAGAAGCACCTGCCGAGCGAGCAGGGCGACGCGCACCACGGTGACGTGTCAGTGCCGGACAGCGACCCGTTCGCCGACCCCGGCCTGCCGGTCCACCGGCCGCGGATCCAGGACATCGACGAGCGGGCCGCGAAGCGCTCCGAGCGCACGGTGGCCATGCTGTTCACGCTGTCGATGCTGGCGACGATCGCCTTCATCGCCTCGTACGTGATCCTGCCGGTCGATAAGATCGTCTACATCTTCCCCATCGGGAAGGTGAGCGCTCTCAACTTCGCCCTCGGCGTGAGCCTCGGCGTGGCCCTCTTCTCCATCGGCGCGGGTGCGGTCCACTGGGCCCGCACCCTGATGTCCGACGTGGAGGTCGCCGCCGAGCGCCACGAGATCGCGGCCCCGC